>JBOHJV010000085.1:0-14284 GCA_050728695.1 Methylocella sp.
GATCTCTCCCAATGCGTCCCATAAAGTCCGAACCATGGCGAACCACCTCCAAATGGCGATTCGCCAATAGAATCCATTGCCTGCCACCTGTCAGCAACCCTCCCCGCGGTTTATTGAATCACCCTGCTCGTCTCGTCCGCAGGGTTGCCTGATCTGCAAGGTTGCGGTAAGCTAAAGGGAGGAGGCGGGTGAGCCGATAAGCCCGCCCATTATCCCCCGCAACATTTGTGATATGGGTGGCGTGAGGAAAGATTTGACTGCGGCGGACGAGACACAAATGCCACTCGCAAGGTATGCCGCCGTCGCCACCCTCTTTCTTGTGCCGGCCGTCGTTGTCGAATTTCTTACCGGCAACATGACGCTTGCGGTGTTCGCCGACCCGATAAGCCTCGTAATCCTCTTCGGCAGCTACGGCTCGGGCGCGGTGCTTGCCAGGGAGTTGACGCTACGCTGGCAGAAAGGCTTTGCTTCGACTCTAATTCTTGGCGCCGTCTACGGAATGTTCAACGAAGCAATGGCGAGCGGCGGATTTTTTGATCCCCACTTCTATGCCGTGGTCGGCAACGGGCTTGAGAATTACGGACGATGGGGAGGGGTAAATGTCGTTTGGGCGGTGGAAATAACCGTATTTCACGCGGTGTTCAGCATTGCCGTACCGATAATCATCGTCGATGCTTTATTCCCTGCTTTCGCGCATCGGCCGCTGTTAGGCAATAAATCCTTGCTAGCATTCTTTTTTCTTCTTGTCATGGTTACAGCGGTGCAGAGAGTGATACTTACATCTAGGCAACCCCCAGTTAATACATATGCGTTTATATTCGTTATAGTTTTGATGATTTTTTTAACCTTAATTGCACGGTTCTTTCCTGCATTCTTTCCCTCAAATGAAGCTTGGCGGACAAGGAAGGCGCCAAGCAATAGGTTTTTGTTTCTCTCCGCTCTCTTGGGTTCAATTTTATGGATCGTATTAATTCCTAGGACCCTTTCATTCATACGTTTGCCGATAGTGGACATCTTGACAATCAGTTGCGTGCTGTTTTTGGTTTCGAGGCTATTGCTTAGTCTTGCTCATATTTCGCGTCGACAACGGGTGGCTATGGCGGCTGGGGCCGAGGGAGTTTTGGTCGCGCATGCAATCTCATCGGCCAACTTTGTGCCGGCCGCCATCACGCTCGCTCTGCTGATCGTGGCGTGGATACGCAGCGGTGAAACTGCCGAGGGACGGGCGCCGGTATGACGATCGTCATCGCGGCTCTAAGCGCAGCTAACGGAAATGCGGGAATTGTCCACCGTGTAAAGGTAAGGTCCCGCTCGATGGAAATTGTGCCGCTGTCTCTTCTCCTCGGCCCGTCTCGTAATGGACTGAACGATGCTTGAACCTCCCCTTGGATAGCCAGCGTCGAGCTCGCGTTAGCACCGTTGGCGGCGGTGCTTGCGACTCTTGATTCGGCAGGTGACTCCGGGTACGGATCACCGCGAGGCGCATGGCGTCGATGAGTTGCCACATTGGTTGGACAAATGCGCTTCATGGATAAGCGTTTAGACACCTACGACGATGGGCCGACATCTCCGGCGAGGACACGGGGATGGTCGACAGCTTAGCTCGCGGCGCGGGTGCCGCTGATTCTGAATCGGTCCCCGATGCGATGCGTCCGCTGCGCGAGCATAGGGCGTTCATCATTGTCTTCGTATTATCTGCCATGTTGAGCGCGCTAGCGTTAACTTATATGTATAGTGAGCGATTTCGGGCCGAGGCGACGATTTTCTTCAAACCGGCAGAGACGACGAAACTGACCCAACACACGAATGAGGCGCTCGGAGCGCCTTTTCCTTCGAATACACAGTTCTTGGCAGTCGACAAAACGATTTCGCAGCTGCTGGAGAGCGATGCACTGCTACGCCAAGTCGTGGCCGACCTACATCTCGAGGTCCCCGAACCGAGGGACGTATCTGGTCCATGGTATGTTCAATACTACAACCAGGTCAAGAATGCTCTCGAGGATTACTCCAGCTACGCATGGGATATTCTCAAATGGGGCCGAATTATTGATGACCCGGTTGGGGGCGCCGTCGCCCGCTTGCGAATCAGTCTCAAGGTCACCAGCAATGATTCGTACGTTTACAACTTGACGGCTTCGGCGAATACCCCGCAGCGTGCGAAGGCTATCGCCGACGATCTCGGCACGCGCCTGGTCGACACACTGCGCCGCATCGATTTGGGCGTGGCTGAGGAAAGGCGAGATCGGTTAGCCGAGCTGCGTGACGAAAAAGGCCGCGACCTCAAGAGCATCGAAGAGCAGATACGCGACCTGCAGGCACGTAACCAGATCGCTTCGCTTAACGACGAGCTGACCGAGGCCACGAGTCTCGCGTCGCACTTCCAACGCGAACAGGCGGATACCAACGCCGAATTGCACGAGAGCGATGCAAAATTGGCGGAACTATTGGCGGACCTTACAAAATTGACGGAATTGACGGCGAGGACGCAGCTCCCCACCAGGGAGGCCAAGAATGCGGGTCGCGACCTGGCCGAGACCTTTTGGTCGAGCAACCAACGACTCGCCCGGCTCACCTCCGACAGGCTCGATGCTCAGCTGCGCAGCCGAGGACTTAGTGCGAAGCTGGCGTCGACCGACCGATCCTACGCCGCCGCCAAGGCTCGGCTGCAGGACTTGGCGCAGGTGCAAGCAAAATATGACTTTCTTTCGGCACAGCTTGCAGCCGCGAAACGCGATTACGCATCGCTAAGCGACGCCTACGAGGAGGCTTTGATCGAAACGACAACAGGCCAGAGCCAGCTGCATATGCAGGCCTCGGCGACGGCGCTGGCCGCGCCGATTTCGCCGATCAAGATCTACCATGTCGGTGCGGCTGGAGCGCTGGCGCTGATGATCGCGCTTGGCCTTGCGTATGTCTTCGACTATTTCGGCATCAGCCTATTTCTGCCGCCCCCTGGCGGCGACGGGGGGCAGCGTTTACCGGCGTCGATCACCGCTGCAGAGGGACCGGAGAGCGCGCCAGCGTAGCATGTCATGCTCGATGGAGGACAGGCACAATAGCAACGGACGAGCGCACCACAACTGACACGCAGGTCCCCTCTCCCGACCGTAGGAGGTGGGTCGTGCCGCTTTGGCTTAGGCTTGTGGTGGCGGCGCTGCTCGCCGCAATCGTGGCGCTTGGGGCGTCCTATGCGCTGCGAAAGATGAATTTATGAGTCACGTTGCTCCTCCTCGAGGCCGCGTCCCGCCGCGAGGCGTGCGGGGCCCAACACCCGCGAACTCAGTGCCGCGTTTGGTCGTTTACGCCATGCGTCTGCTGGTCGTCGCCGTCCTCGGCTGTACTCTGTCGCTCGCGCTGTATCAGGTCTGGCAGCTCGAGCCGCGCTGGTCGGCGATTGTGTTCATCGCGATCACGGCAGTCGCCATCTCGATGTGCCTTGCCAGATTTTTTTCCGATTTCCTGCTCATCGCGATTCTATTCTGTCTGCCGGCCGCCTCATTCGTGAAATTTATCTGGCCAAGCGGTTACTCGGTCACAAATAATGTAGCAGTCGCATATAGCGGACTTAATAATATTGGTGTCGTAGATTTTATTATTGTTGGCCTTTACTTGAGCTGGTTTTATCGTTTGTTTGTGATTCGACAAGAATCGATGAACTGGCAATTCAATCAGCTGGACTTCTTTGTCTTGTGGTTTCTGTTTGCCAATATCGTCGCGACGATCGGAAGTATCGATCCGATGCTCGGGGTCGGTGCGACAACATATTTCCTTAAATACGCGTTACTTTACTTCTATCTCTCGCGCCACTTTGAGGAACGGCACCTGCCTTGGTTGCTTGCGGCCTTCGCGTTCACAATCGTCGTCGAAACCCTTCTCGGCACCTACCAATTCGCGACCGGGAAGCTGGTCGGGCTCGTCATGGACAAAGGGCTCGGAAATTCGGAGACCCTCAACAACTTCGTAACGGTCCCCGGGCAGGGCAACTATCATCGCGCCACCGGCACACTTACCGAGCCGCATGCTTTGGCACAGCTTCTCGGAATGCTCTTGCCATTTTGCGGCGTGCTTTTCCTGACGCCGCAACTGAGGCCCGCTTTGAGGGTCCTGTCCCTTATCGCGGCTGGCGGGGCCGCCATGACGATCGCCTTCACTTTGGCGCGCGGCCCCTATATCGGCGTCGGTGTTTCGCTGGCCTTGGGTGTCGTCTTAATCCTCGCCCTGTGGGGAGAGCGGCAAGTTCTGGTGGGGCTTGCAGTATTGGTCTTGCTGAGCGCGCTCGTTGCCCCACTTGCTGCGCCCATGCTCTACGATCGCCTTACAAACTCGTTGGTAACGTTTAGCGCCCGGATTCCTGTATATTGGGCCGCCTTGCAAGTATTCGCCGATCACGCTCTGCTCGGTATTGGACCTGGCAACTGGGTGTGGGTCTATCCGTCCTATGACCAAGATTGGCTCCTTCTGGATTGGTACAGCAATCTCATCCATAATGACGTTCTGTTGATATCGGTGGAGCTGGGTATCTTCGGCCTCATCCCCTACATCGGCATGTTACTCTCCGCCAGCTGGCCACTGTTCAACTTGGCGCGGCGCCGCCGGGACCTCGCCGGGCGCCTGGCGTTCGCCGCCTTCATCGGAATGGTTAGCGCGGAGATCACCAACCAGGTTGATCCCGGATTTCACGAGATGAGCGTGCACCTCTTGTTCTGGGTCTTGGCCTCGCTCAGCGTCGCCTTGCCCCGACTGCGGACGGGCGCGGGAGCGGCCCTGATGGTGCAAGCCAAGCCAAGCAGGCGTCCGCTGCAGGCCCCCGGTATGACTGCCGGGTAGGCGAATGTCGCCAACGGGTCGCTTACAGTCCTTTGCCAAATGGATTCTGGCTACGTTGCGCTTGCGTCGAACCGCGCCGATGACAATCGGCTCGTCGCCACGGGCCTCCTCGACCGAGCCGCCGACCTGATGCGGAGCCGCGGCGGTCGGAGCGTTGAACTGTTCAGGTGTGAAGCGCGAGTCGCGGAAGCCGACACGGACGCTTACGCTGGATTTCGTAGTCACTCGCTATATTCAAGCTGGAAACGCAACCGTTCATCGGCATGCCGCCCCTGGCGGCCTTGATGTGCGGTCCGCACTCGAGTTTACAGCCTCTGAGCGATCTTGTCGGTGGCTCGTAAGCTATTGGCTACAATTGTCAGACTTGGATTGATTCCCCCGCTCGACGGAAAGAAAGACGCGTCAAGAACATAAAGATTGTCAAGATCGTGAGCGCGGTTGTCGCGGTCGAGCACGCTCGTCCGGGGATCGTCGCCAAAACGACATGTGCCACAAACGTGAGTGCCGCCTAGCGCGCCCGTGGGTTGCAGGGGGCGCACGTCAAAGAGTGGGTCCAACACGCTCTTGAAGCGATCGCACATCAGCTGCGCGCGACGACGTAGCTCGTCCGGATAGCGGTAGGTATATACGATGTCCTCCTCTGAGCCAGGCTTTGCGGCCACGTAGTTTCCTGGATAAGGGAGATCCTCGACGATCGCGGCAAACACCAGCCACGAACGGCACAAGGACCTCCCCATCGATGTAATCATGGAGAGGAGTCCTCTAGGCAGATAATGCAGCCATCGCCTGGGCGAGCCCGATCTCGGCAACCCCGATCCAGTCGTGCTCGACGGTACGTAGAATTGAAGCAGGAACCTCATCAACTCATCGCGCGTCGTTATAGGGTGGGCGTGAAAATTCCCCAGCTTCGTCCCGTTATCGACGTAAAAATCGTTAAGTGACAGGCCGTAATTCATGTTGAAACCCAAGGCGGGCGAGGTCCGTTTAAGCCGGGTGAATAGATGGTTGGACGCGTGGAGCATCAGGTTGCGGCCTACCAAGCCTGAGCTGTTCGCTAAACCATTGGGGAAACGCTCGTTCGCGGAGCGTTGAAGCAGGGCCGGTGAGAGAAAAGCGTTCGCCGCAAGAATGAAGATTCTCGCTCGCAACGCGATCCGCCGCTGGTCCCATTCGCAAATCAGCCGCCTAATGACCCGACCACTCTCTTCAAGTCGCAAGGCCCGGCAGTTCGGGAGAATCGTGGCCCCGTATTGATCCAGTGCGGGATATAAACATATCCGGGCAGCGTCATTTCGGCATGCGTGCTTGCAGAGCGCGCCAGGGCAACCATCGCAGCCAGGTACGTATTCCCGCGCGGAGTGAATGCGGTACGGGTTGAGGCCTGCGCCTTTCAGCGCATCAAAAACGGCGAGCTCCCTACCGGATGCCGGCGGGGGCTCGAGGAGGCTGCTTGCCGCTGATGCGAGCGGGTCTTGCGTGCCTCGGACCCGATACAGGCTCTCCGCTTGCTCGTAGTAGGGCGCCAGTTCCTCATAGCTAACTGGCCATGCTTCGGGCAATGACGCATCGGAAATGTCCGGGAAAAAACGACGCGGCGTAAAGTCCTCCGGACGAAACCGGTCCATGACCCCGTTGAACTGCGCTGTCGAACCACCTGCGCCAGAGCCAATAGGTGGCCTCGTGGGAACTGAGGCGGCGCCCTCTTCGTCCCGAAAATCAATCGGACGAGGCCACCAGCCGTGGCGGAGCGCCCTTTCGGGGTTGCCGGTCCACGAAAACGGGACGCCTCTAACAACGGTGGGATCACGGTGAAGAAGTTTTCCGCGTTCAATAAACAACACCGACCGTCCCGAACGCGCGAGGTTGAAGCCGGCCGTCGAGCCGCCCGCTCCCGCACCAATAACAATAACATCCCATAAGTGACCTTCTGGGTCCTGCGAATCAACGTCTACGGGGGCAGCCTTCATAACTTCTGCAGCGTACCTCTCAAAGCAAGACCCGCCTTCTCGTACATGGCGTCTAGAACGCGCGCCGTTAGGACTGAGTCGTCAAGGGGAAGCATGTTCGACTCCTCTCCCCTGATACTTTTCAAAAACGCCTCAATCTGGAGGTGGAAGGTCGACTTTGTTGCAAGCGATTCGCGGATTACGTTGCCATTCCGTGCGTGCACAAGGGCCTTGCCGTCCCACTTGGTCCACCCATTCTCGCACGTGGTAACGACAGCCAAACGAGGCAGATAAAAACCGCGAAATCCGAACTCGACGTCACCTTCAACCCCCGACGGGAATCGAAGCCTGGCGTGCATCCAACGATCGATTTGAGGGCTGCTGCACTTGTGACGCACCCACAGAATGTCGGGTTGCTCCCCCGCTACGTATCGCAAGCAGCTGATCGCATAGCAACCCAGGTCGAGCGCAGCGCCCCCTCCGAGTTCGAAGCGTAAGCGGAAATCATCCTTGGCCATACGCATATACGGTTTTCGAATGCAAACCTCTATCCGAAGCAATCGTCCCAACTCGCCGCTGGCCGCCAGCTCACGTTGACGGCGTAAACTGTCAAGGTAGCGCATGTGCATGCCTTCAACCAAGACTCGGCCATGTCGCCTCGCGGTCAGCGTCAGCTCTTGCGCCAGTTGCGCATTCTCTGCCAGGGGCTTTTCGCAGAGTACATGTTTGCCGGCTTCGATTGCCCGACGCGCCCAGTCATAGTGAAGCGCTGGCGGAAGCGCGATGTATACCGCATCAATATCCTTGGATTGTAAGAGCTCCTCATAGGAGCCAAATCCGCGCTGAATACCATGGCGTGCGGCGAACGCCTCGGCCTTCCGCGGTGTTCTAGACGCGACCGCGCTCACCTCGACCCCAGGCGTCTCTTTGGCCGGTGCTAAGAGCGCGAACGGCACGACCCTTGCCGTTCCCAACACGCCAAAGCGAACCATGGACTGCTCCCTGGAATCTCGAATACTATTGGAGGTTGCTACGGCGATGCTGCGGTTTCGCCCCCAGGCTGGGGATCATTTTGCGCTTACTCACCACCTTATCCATCAGCTTAGCGAGAGCCGAGCCAGTGTCCATGCCCGTGTTCGCCCGTGCGACGTCGACACCGCGCCGGGCCGGCTGGTGCCGACCTGTTGACGTATTCTTGGCGGCAAGAGGCGATGACAGCGGCACCAAGGCGGCTAATCTCTACCCGTGCCGCCCCGCGGCCCGCGATCGAGGGGCGGGACCTTCGAGCTTGGCCGCCACGCCCAACTCTTCGTTTCAAGTTCACAGCACTAGACAGCGGTAGCGTACGCTCCCATAAATCAAGGCGAGTGTCATAACCAAAAAAAGAGGCAGTTGCAGACAAGCGCTCGCACAGAACCGCAACAGCGTCGCCGGGCGCAGGCTGCGGGTCCGTATCAGGGCGCGCCCGAGCAACATGATCGGAAGTAACAGCAACAACCAGGGCTGCACTGTGGCGGCCAGCATCACGATAACCAAAGCAACGTAGACGAGCCACATACCAGGATGCAGAAAGATTCGCGCCGTCAGCAGCTCCGAGCGCAGCTCAGGATACCGGCGCACGATCGCGGGGGTGAAGAAAAAGCGAGTGCCTTCAAGAACATATCCGACTAAACCCAAATCCTCCACCTCATGGTAAACGATCGCCTCGCGCACGAACCGCTTGCCGTAGCCGGCCTTGATAACACGCCAGGCGAGGTCGAAATCCGCGGCCTCGACGGCGCGCCCAAGCGGGTCGCGAACACTGAGGCCGGTGTCAAAACCGCCGAGTTTCTCGAATGCCGCTCGAGGATAGAATACATTCATTGTCGGGTAGCTGGGATGCTCGTCGGCGACGAAATGATCTTTTGATGTCAATTTTCGAGGCTGCCCAGGTTTGGGGAGGCACGGGCCGGAGACGAGTCCGACGCTCGGGGCGGCGAACGCGGCAAGGCCCCGGGCAAGCCAGTCTGGATCTGGCCGACAGTCGCTATCGGTGAACGCGATGATCGGCGCCGCCGCCAAGGAAACTCCAAGGTTGCGCGCCGGCGCCGGGCCACGGTTCTCCGTCGTTCGGGCGTAGCGGATGTTCAGGCCGAGTTCTTGGCGCGCCCGTTCCACGATCGCCTCGAGCGGCTTCGGCGACATGTCATCAACCAGGATAACCTCAAAGCGCCCGCGCCCCAAAGTCTGTTTCGACAAGCCGCGAAAGCAGTCGAACAGCAGTCGCTCGCGGTTGAGACAAGGGATAACGACACTGACTTCGTATTGGCTCATGATAGTGTCTCGCAAACGGTGAAACAGTATACACTAACGCGCGCCGCAACACGCGCCGCTTCCGCGTCTTCGAAAAAGCCTACCAGGCGTACCCGCCTGCGCCGCGCCAATTCGGACCGGTTTCCACCCCACAGAAGCGATTTGCGCAACCTCTACTTTATCGGTCAAGGCAAATCGGGAAAAGCCGCGATCCGGTCGCGCCGCGCGTGGTCACCGAGCAAGTACTGCGAACTGGACCTCCTGACAGCCATAATCCCTCCCCTCGTTAGAGTCTTTATGCAGCGTCGATATTAACGTAACGATCGTTCTGCGCGCAAGCCTTGTCGCGTCGCCCGTACGGCCATGTCCGCCCGTCGACCGCGGCGCGGGCGAAGCGCGAGAAGGCGGCGATCGACCGGGCGGCGAGACCCGGCGTCTGCAACCAGGACCAGATCGGCCGGGATTACGCGTCGAAAGGCCGGACGCCGGTCCTGGCGCAGACCGGGCAGAAGTTCTCGACCAGCATGATCGCCGCCGTGAGCAATCGTGGTCTCATGCGGTTCAAGATCTACAAGGGCGCGCTGAACGTGGCGATCTTCCTCGACTTTATGAAGCGTCTCAACAAGGACGCGAGACAAAAGCTCCTTCTGATCGTCGACAATCTGCGTGTCCATCACGCCAAGACGGTTCAGGAATGGCTGGCGCGACATGGCCAAGAGATCGAGATTTTCTATCTTCCGGCCTATGCGCCGGAACACAACCCGGATGAATATCTCAACAATGATCTCAAGCAGACGATCAAAAACAAACCGCGCGCCAAGACCCGTGACGACCTCGTCGCAACCGCCTCGTCGATCCTCAAATCGATCCAGAAGCGCCCGGATCGGGTCAAGTCGTATTTCCATGCAAAGCATGTCCGCTACGCTGCTTAAATTGTCATGTATAATATTGGGATATTAGTAACGTCTGTCCAAAACATGGACAATAAGCACGATCCCAAGCGAAACGGCCCCTTTTCTCGCCTTCTCAAGCACTCTTCCTCGCGTTGATGCGACTTAGGATTACCGCGTCGACAGCGGTGGCATCCTCCGGCCCAAGCACGTCCAGAGCGTCCTCCAAGGCGCTTGGACTGATGCCAATAAACGGCCGAACCACTGCGGCTGTTTCCACAATATCCAGACAAGTTTTAGCATTACACGCAATGTCACGGCAAAGTTCATGACTATGCTTGAAGCATAGGTGCAACATGTCGTCCGCGGCGTTCCAGAATGAGAATAATTTAATTAATGTTACGCGTAACAATACTCACAAACACTTTGCTTGAAACAACACAATTATTAACAACTGCGGTTGTTAACACAATATCACGACAGTTTTGAGCATTATATGCAATGTAATTGCAATATTACATGACTATGCTGGAAGCATCGGTGCAAACATGTCTTCCGCCGAGTTCCAAAATGAGTATAATTGAATGAATGCGATGCTTAAGAATATTCACGAACATTTGGCTAGAAATGGCAAAGTTCTTATCTTCACCATCCTTGGTCTCGTTCTTGGCGGAATGCCAGCCGTAGCAGGGCCGGAACTCGTCGCGATCCAAGGATACAGTGGCCCCCAGGAAGACCCGGTGATCTCTCCCGATGGTCAGTACCTTTTCTTCGACAGCTTCAACGATGCCGGATTGCCGCAATATCTGTATTACGCTAAGTATATCGACTACAAAACATTCCGATTTCTGGGGGAGGTGCAGGGGGCGAATGCGCAGGGAGAGACCACCCTTCGAGGGAATTACGATTTGGCGTATAATTTTTACTTTGTCTCGCAGCTATGCGCGCCTCCCTCAAGCGTAACTGGCATCTGTAAGGGCACCTTTACCAATGGCAGCGTAACGAACATAGCTCCAGTCACGGGGCTCCCCGCCCCAGTGCCGCCGTCAGGCAGCTTCGGGGCGGTATTCGATGTTGCTATTTCGTCGGATGGCAATACCCTCTATTACACAAATGCGATATTGGATACGAGCCGCGGGATGGCGTTGCCGTCATCCTCTCGCATCTTCGTGGCTCGAAAAAACGCCGACGGTTCTTTCACCACGTTGTCTAACTCCGACCAAATCATGCGCAACGTAAACAATACTACTCCGACGGTATATAATTCGGCCCCTTCGCCGGATACGCTTACCTTTGTATTCACGGCACCCAATTTACCTGATCCTCCGCAGCTCTATGCAGCAACACGTCCGTCCGCTTCAGTTCCTTTTGGACTTTCAGCACCTATAACACCTGCGAATACGCCGACCGGAAATCCGTATCCAAACCCTGAAAACGGTGGCTATTCCCCGGACGGCAACTATATCTACTTCCATCGGTTGTTGAGTCCATCGTCGTCTCAAATCTACGTCTTGACGCTACAATAGACGATTCGCTCCGCTATTTAGGAAAATGCTATTACGCGGTCGTGCTCTTTAATCCACTAATCCTTCATTTATATGCAAAATGATTTCGTTCTCAAATTCAGCCAGCGACCGCTCGTCGCTGACGCGCTGGCGCCAGCGGAGGGTGAGGAGAGGCTGGTTGCGCTGATCCAGGAGAGCCTGGCGGCGGCCACGCGCGCCGGCGTGGCCAAGCCCTCGGACTTTTCCAAGGTGATCGTCGACACGATCCAGCCGAAGGCCGTGGCGCACCCGACCGACGCCAAACTCATGCACCGGGCGCGCGAGCGGCTGGTGAAGCTAGCGAAGAAGACGGGCGTGAGCTTGCGTCAGTCGTATGAGCGGGTCGGCAAGCGGGCGCTCATCACCTGCCAGCGCTACGCCCACGCCAAAAAGTTCAAGCGGGCCAACTGGGCGCTGCGGACGCTGCGCACCTTTCTCGGCCGGGTCATTCGCGACATTGGGCGCAAGATCCGGGGCGACGCGACGTTGGAAAGCCTCTTCGCCCATCCTCTCATGCTGGCGCGCCGGGTGCGCGAGCAGCGCCAGCGTCAGCGCGGGCGGAAGGTCTATTCGCTGCACGCGCCCGAGGTGGAGTGCATCGGCAAGGGCAAAGCTCATCGCCCTTATACGAGTTCGGCGTCAAGGTGTCGATCGCCACGACGCTTCATCGCTCGAAGGGCGGCCAGTTCGTCGCCCATGTGAAGACGCTGCCGGGCAATCCCTACGACGGCCACACCCTGCCGCCGTCATCCCCGAGAACGAAACGCAGCTCGGCGCGAACCTGACCCGCATCGTCGCCGACCGCGGCTATCGCGGCCACGACGCCCCGCCCGAGCACAGCTTCAAGGTCTATCTCTCGGGCCAGACGCGCAAGGTCACGGAGACGATCAAACGCGGCATGCGCCGCCGGCCTGCAGTCGAGCCGGTCATCGGCCACGCCAAAGTCGAGCACCGCATGGGCCGCAACTATCTCGCCGGCTCCACAGGCGACGCCGCCAACGCCGTGCTGGCCGCGGCCGGCTACAACTTCTGCCACCTGCTCGAATGGCTGGCTCTTTTGTTGTCCCTAATCCTGGCCGCCCTCAGCCGCGCGCCGCACCAGAAGCTTCAGCCCGCCGCCGCCTGAGCCCGCGCCTGCGAGCAGTCCTGCTGCCGCCCTCAGCTCGTCCCGCGTCGCCCGCGTACTTCACGGTCGACTAATTAGCGGTTCTAGCGCAGCTCAAACAATCAATGCTGGCGGCGGCGCCGCAGCGCGCTGATCATGGACATCACGACTGGCGGCAGCAGACTCTGCGCGATCGTCTCGGGGGTAAGAAAGAGCCCTTCTCCCGGTCTTCGACGAAATGGAGTGGAGTAATGCGCGCCCACCGTCTCGTTTCGTGGCCGTCCATTCGAGTAATAATACAAAGCAAGTGACTTGCGGGTCATTCCCTCTGGGCAGTTGACCGGGTCAGGATGCCCATGGTTGGAAAAATCAGTGGTGCTGAAGACGACGCAGCGCCCAAAGACCGGCAGAATTTTTTTGCGACACTCGGTCATGTCGCGGTCCCACAGCTCGAGATGGCCGCCCCATTCCTCCTGCCAGCCGGGATTGAGGTATAAAAGCAGATTGAGTCTACGATCGAGGTTCAGTCGCGGATGGCGATTAAAATCGGTGTGGACCTTTAGAAATCCGCCCCGCTCGATCTGATGAACCCCACCTCCCCAAAAATGAGGATCGGGAATGAGGCCGCGGATCCCCGTCATCGTCTCAAGGAAGTCGATAAACGCCGAAGAGTTCAGTTGGTACAGCAACGCCCGCGTCGCACTTCCGAGCTGGGCCTCGGCTTCGCTTGCAAGTTTTCTGCCGCGCGCGTCGTCAAATTTAATCCAATCGATCTCGCCCGGCTTTGGAACCTCCGAAACCACGCGCTCGAGCACCGCGCTCGGCGAGAAGTCGTCAATCACGATATGAGGATAAGGATCCGCCGCCGCGTACTCGCGCCGGAATTTTTCCGCCCGCGACTGCAGGCGCTCGGGAGCGAAGAGAAAGGGCTCGGCGGTCAATTGGATCCCGTATGGTCCTATCGTCCTCACACTTTATCGGCAAGCGCGCTCATCGCCAGCCAACGCCGCCGTTCGATATTTCTAAGCGGCCCATGTCATCTCGTCAAGCATCCCTAAAGATTTTCGACATCTCGGTTCCTCGTTGAAATGGAATTGTCGAATTGATGAACCAATGCGAAGCCGCACGGAAATATCAAGCAATCTTCGCGCGGATTGAGGCGCTGTCGACTGTCAGGTCCCGGCAGTCGAGCCGAATAAAACGCTCTCTTACACGTGGGCGGCCTATGGTCTCGAGAGTGTCGTCACTTGGACTCTCACCCCTACGAGCACCGGGACCCACCCGCGCATGGAGCAGTCGGGCTTCCGGCCGGACAGCAGCAGGCCTCAATCCTGCCTCCCTCCAAGAGGCATTCTTGAATCAATGCCTGAGTCACGCGTCAACCACTTTGTAAACAGCGCCTCGCGCCAGCCGGCGCGGACCAAAAGGATCATATGATCATATGCGGAGCTGCGGGATCGCCGGTTGCGAGTCATCTCTAAGTGGACGGCCCGCACCCGGTTCCCGCGGTTGAGCCGTCCGCCTGTCAGGTTAAATATAGTCAGTACATATCATGGTGGTGGTGGTGGTGGTGATGATACCAGCGATGGTGATGGTGGTGATACCAGCGATGGTGATGATGGTGGTACCAGCGATGGTGATGATGGTGGTGGTGATGGTGGTAATATTGCACCAGTTTCA
>JBOHJV010000086.1:0-14284 GCA_050728695.1 Methylocella sp.
ACATCTGCCGCCGCTTTTTGTGGCCGAGCTTGTCAACCAATGGCTTCCGCCAATCCGTCAGCGCCGCCTTCCAATCCGCCATCGCTCGCGCTCCCATCCGAGCGCAAAGCATTCCACATGAAGCCAAGTATTCGTTAATCTGCCAAAGTAGTGCTAATTCCGGATGCCCGTGCGTTCGCGATTCGCTTTACGGCGTAACCATTGTTGCCTCTAGCGTAGCATGATCCGGTCATCTTCGCCGTAACCGGATCATGTTGCAAGGGCGCTTTGCTCGAACTTCGAGACGACCCCTCCCGTGCATGTTCCGTGCCCCTTGTGCCAAAAAGTTTGGGAATTATACGCTTGACTCCCTCGGCTGCGATGACTACGGGTATGGGACATTAGCGCGGCCATGCTTTTTTCGTCTTGGATCGCCTCGCTGGAGGGTGCCTAGATGTCTGAAGGGCTTCCAAGAAATCCTAAGGAACTTGTTCTGGCCAGTATTTGGGGAATTTTCGCCTTCGCTGCCGGTTTTGAGGCCATTGCCTCGCTTGTTCATGGCGAATGGATTCCGGCGATTGCCTCATTCCTCCTCTTTTTGGCGCTTGTGGCGGTCCTTCTCCTCTTGCTATTCGGCGCACCAGTGAACCAATTGCGGTTTGCCATTAACTCAAATTGGCTCCCCGCCGCGGTGGCAATGCTTCTACTCGTTATTGCATTATCTCCATTTGTTGAACAGCGCCGGTGGCCGTTTTCTGCAAGTCAACAGATAGCCCCGCCGCCCGCAAAAATCGACGACGTAACGAACCAACGTGGTTCATTATCCGATGCACTGCCAACTTCTCCTGACGGACTACGATCCGGTCAACTTTGGAATAACGGTGGAGTGCCATCCATTGTGCCTGCCGCTAAATATCCGGATGCTGCTACGATTGACAGCCTTCCGCAAGTGGCCGCCCAAAAACAATATTCTCGCACGGAACTCGATATCCGGGAGAAAGCAATTAGAGATTTGATTACTCAAATGGGGGGTCCGGTTCGCTCTGCGGTATTGTCAGGAAAGAAGATTGAGAGTGACGGAGTGGGAAGGATCGTACAGCAGGGCGGATACAAGGCGTTAGTTAAGCGCCTTGAAGATTTGAAACAACAAGCGACAGACTCATTTGCGAGTATTAACGAAGTTTTGATAAAATATGCACCATATAATGACGTTAAAAATATTACTTCATCGTGGCGATATGATGACATTTTGAGTAGCACGGATGAATTCATAGAGTTATTAAAAACGAATCCGGAGACCGGTAATCAGGATGTGATGTGGAATCCGCCAACACAAAAGGCACGCAATAATTGGGGCCGAGCGAATGGTGGATTCAGCGGTTGGTTCGATACGACGATGAAACTCATAGCGGATAAAAACCAACAATATGAAAATGCTGCAACCCGTTAACTCAGCGCCTACAGCGGTTCTGACGGCCGCTTTTCATTGCGAGCTTCCTTCGCAATTTTCGCTGCCCGTCGTTTACGTTTTTTTGCCGGCTTCGTCTTCGGCTTCGGTCGATACGCGAGCACCACGCGCACCATGGCGTCTAGAGCCTTCGGGGGCTCTGGCTCTGTCATTGGATCAGCGCCTTGTAAGTCAGCCGCTTACCCGCTGCGCCATCAATAAGGCTATCGAGCCGTGTCAACGTATGATGCTTGACGTTTCCTTCATTGAGCCGGAAAGCGAACTCATCAACATAGCGGCCAAGATGCTTTGGGCTGGCGTGGTGATAGACGCCGTGCAACCCGCGCTTAAGGACGGCGAAGACACTTTCGATACCATTCGTTGTGACATCATCGCGGACAAACTCCCCCGCTTTATGATCGACTGTTTCGTGATTAAACCACAGAGAGCCGAGCCCTTCATACGCGCCTGCCTCATCGGTGTTAATTGTGGAACCCGCTTCCACTTGTCGAATGATGGCGGTTTGTATTGTCGCCTTATCGGTACGCGTAACAGGCTTGGCGATGGTGCGGCCATCACGCTCGCGCATTCCCAAGACCGCCGTCTTGCCGACAGCGCCGCGCCCACAATTACGCTTCTTAGAGGCGTGTTTGTTTTCTTCAAGACCGCCAATATATGTTTCATCAATTTCGATGATGCCGTGCAATTTCTCAAGCTTTGGACCGCATGCTTCGCGAAGCCTATGCAACATGAACCAAGCCGACGCCTGCCGAATGCCAATCTCTTTCGACAGTTGCAAACTAGACATGCCCTTGCGCGCGGTCAAAAGCAGATACATCGCATAAATCCACTTGTGCAGCGGAATATGGCTGCGCTCAAAAACCGTTCCGGTGCGCACCGTGAAGTCTTCTTTGCATTGATTGCAACGATAGAAGCCATCTTTGCGCGTCGTGATCCGCTCGCCAAGGCCGCATATAGGACACCTGGGGCCTTCCGGCCAAAGATTCCTTTCGAGATAGACCCTGGCCGATTTTTGGTCAGGGAACATCGCGAACACCTCAAAGGTGGAAATCGTGCTCTTAGACATTGGTCTTTCCTCAATTTCTGGCAAAAAGTCTACGCCTAAAAATCTAGGGAGTCAAGCGTATAATTCCCAAAAGTTTGGCGAATCATTTTGGCACGAAGGAAACGGCACCAAGCGATGCCTCCATACGGTGCGAAGAGGCGTGAAGCGCGAGCAACGACGTATGAAAAGCATGAATTGGAGAAGCAAATTATCGCGGCGGCAAGTTTCTTGCTTGGTCCCGTGCTATGCGGGTGCCGGAGGCTTACCCACTACATCCGCCTTTCCCAACCCGCCACCTGCCTCGGTCTTCAGCCAGGCCGCACCGCACGCCTTGGCGAGGTCGCGGACCCTGAGAATGTAGCTTTGCCGCTCGGTGACCGAAATGACCCCGCGCGCGTCAAGCAAGTTGAAAATATGCGAAGCCTTGATGCATTGATCGTAGGCCGGCAGCACCATCCCATGCCGCGCGCCTTCGTCGCCAAGCCGCAAGAGCGCTCGGCACGCGGCTTCCGCATCCTTAAAATGCTGGAATAGGACGCGGGCATTCGCGGCTTCGAAATTGTAGCGTGAATACTCCTCCTCGGCCTGTTTGAAGACGTCGCCATAGGTGATCTTCTCAGGCCCTTGGCGGCCGTTGAAATTAAGGTCGTAAACATTTTCGACTCCTTGCACATACATCGCAAGGCGCTCCAGCCCATAGGTCAGTTCGCCCGAGACCGGCGCGCACTCGATTCCCGCGACCTGTTGAAAATAGGTGAACTGCGAAACCTCCATGCCATCGCACCAGCATTCCCAGCCGAGCCCCCAGGCGCCAAGCGTCGGACTCTCCCAATCGTCCTCGACGAAGCGAATATCATGGAGGCGCGCATCGATGCCGATCGCTTCGAGCGAGGCCAAATAAAGCGCCTGCAGATCTTGCGGCGAAGGTTTCAAGATTACCTGGAACTGATAAAAATGCTGCAACCGGTTCGGATTTTCGCCATAACGCCCATCCTTGGGGCGCCGCGAGGGCTGCACATAGGCGGCCTTCCAGGGGCGCGGGCCAAGCGCGCGCAGCGCCGTCGCCGGATGGAACGTGCCGGCGCCCATTTCGAGGTCGTAGGGCTGGAGGATGACGCAGCCATATCCGGCCCAGTATTTTTGCAGCGTTAGGATGAGATCCTGGAACGAGCCGGCCGGCCCCGGCGAACCGCAACCTTTTTCCTCTGCCGTGCGTGCGCTCTGCATGATTTGGCCTATTGCATGAGGCGGGTTTTCTAATGGCGCCGTTGCGCGACAAGCGACAAGCGTCGCGTCCGCGGCGAACCGTATAACCGCGATTTCGTCTTCTAGCCGCCGGGCGGCGGCTTCCGTGGCATAGACATCAAGGGCATTGTGCCGCATGCCGCGCAATGCCCCGCGCACCGCGAAAGAGTCATAGAGATACCCGTCCCCTTCGTCTTGATTGTTTCAGCCCACCTGGTTGCCCGGCAGAACCGCCTTGTTTTAGCGACGCGTGATTGGCAGAGGCAGCAAAGCCCGTGCGTTTGCCGCAAGCATTCCCATGGCTATGTTGCCGATGAGTACGAGAATAACCGGCTGAGCGATCACGAGGCGGGTGGCTTTGAAAAGCTGCAGCCGGCCAAGCGCCGCGCGCATATCCTTATACAAAACCGCCCGCTCCAAAATCCAGCGCCGGTACAGCAAGCCGCGGCGCGTTTCCGAATCCATCGTCGAGGCCGTACTTTTGTAAAAGCTCATTGCAGCCGCGGACAAGCAAGTTGAACACGTCTGGAGCGTTTGAAAGCGAACGCGCCAATATTTTCCGCGTGGTGGGCGAAATGGGGGCAACATAGATGTAATAGGCGCCAGGAGCGATATAGGCACGCGCGCCGTGCAAAAGAATCTCGGCGACAAAATGGAAATCCTCCGACACCGGATGGGTCCGGTCGTAAACAATGTTGCGATCAGTGAGAAATTTCCGGAGGATAAGCGGTTTAATGAACCCCATAACGTGTCGCCGCATGGGATTATCGCCGTCGAAGAAAGTTTTTGCGATCAGCGGCGCCACTTGGTTCTTTCGGCCGTAATTGGTTTGAAAGATGATTTTCAGGCCGACATGATCATAGATTTTGAGGTTATCAGCAATGAGATCGGCCTTGGTATCGCGCGCTGCTTTGAGGAGGACTTCGAGACGGTTCGGTTCGTACCAGTCATCGTCGTCGAGAATGGCGACCCATTCACCTGTCGCGTGGACAAGCGCGGTGTTGCGCGCCTCGCCGACGCCAAGGTTTTGTGGCAAACGCACGCATTTGATCCGCCTATCTTTGGCGGCCACCGCGGATACAAGATCGAGGGTGCCGTCGGTCGATCCATCGTCGACGACCAAGATTCCGAAATCGCGTACGGTCTGATTTTGCGCCGATTCAATGGCCTTACCAATGGTGTTCACGCCGTTGCGAGCGGCCATGATGATGGTAACTTCCGGCATGAATTGATCCCATCAATAGACACAAACGAGCCGGTTTTATGCAAGCGAACCGGCGTTAAGACAAGGGATTAGAGGTGCATTAAAGGCTTGAAAGAGGGCCCAATTTCAGCTGACTATATATTCGGTCCAAACTCGGCGTTTCGCCGTGGAGTATTACCTGACAAGTATTCGGTGCATGACAGCGGTGTCGAGCCAAGCTCCGACGTCCAGCAATACCCAATGGGGTGCGATACGCTATTTGCAGGGAGCATTGAAGCACGCGGGCACAAGGCATGGCATTCGCGCCTTCCTGTCGTCCAGCATTTCGTGCCGGCAAAATATCTCGAAGAACGCTGGATCTTTCGGCGCGCCGAGAGGCACGGACTGAGCATGCCGGTAGCGCAGCCAGATCTTGGCGTGTAATCTCGATTGCCGACATGCCGCCCGCTCCGCGAATCAATGATGTGTTGCATCGAATCACGTTTGCGGCTGGTTGGGAATCCCCCAAGAGTCAAGGTCAAGGGCGGTTGGTGTAATAGCTTGGCGTCGCGAGGACAGGCAGTCCCGTGGCCCGCGCCGCCTTGATGCCATTTGCCGAATCTTCGATGGCCACACATGAGCCAGGGTCGCACCCCAGCGAGTCAAGAGCGAAGCGACAGGCATCGGGCGCCGGTTTCTTGTGGGCCACGACATCGCCAGCGGCGATCGCGGCAAACCAGGAGGGGCCTTCTTCGCCGAGCATCGCGCGCAGGATCACATCGACGCTCTCCCGCTGCGATGTCGTGGCGATGGCGAGCCACACGCCCCGCGCATGGGCCTCCGCGATTAAGCGGCGAACACCGGGTCTAGCTGGCGCGGCGCCGGCCTTTACAAGCGCGGCGTAGCGGGACGACTTCTCCTCGTAGATCTAGGAGAAGCAGGCAAGCACCACTTCGCCGCCGCGAGGTTTCCAAGCGGCGATAATGCAGAAGGCGCTCCTTGCCGCCGGTCACCTGGAGGAGTTCGCGATAAAGCTCCCTATCCCAGCGCCAAACGAGCCCAAACGCCGCGAATGCCTCGTTAAAAGACTGTCTATGCGCCTCTTCGGTTTCGGCGAGCGTCCCGTCTACGTCGAATATCAGGGCCTCAAGCGGCATCGCGGCGTCGCTGTCTTTCGGCTGTCGTACGTATTGCCGCGATATTCGCCGCGTAATGCTCTGGGCCCCCCTTGAAGATGGCGGAGCCCGCGACAAACGTGTCCGCGCCCGCCGAAGCCACGAGGCCCGCGGTTTCCGGATTTACGCCGCCGTCGACCGCGATACGGATGGCACGCGGGTCAATCATCGCCTTCAGTTCCGCGATCTTGTCCACCGCCGAAGCAATGAAGGTTTGCCCGCCAAAGCCTGGGTTGACCGACATGACCAGCACCAGATCGACGAGATCGAGGACATACTTTACGCTTGATGCCGGGGTCGCCGGGTTGAGCACGACACCGGCTTTTTTGCCAAGCTCCCGGATCGCCTGCAGCGACCGATGAAGATGCGGCCCCGCCTCGACATGGACTAAGATCGAATCCGCCCCGGCTTCCGCGAAGGCGGCAAGATAAGGGTCGCAAGGGGCGATCATGAGATGCACGTCGAAAGGGATTTTTGCATGCAGGCGCAAGGCGCGCACCATCGTTGGGCCGATCGTGATGTTTGGCACGAAATGGCCGTCCATGACGTCGATATGAATCCAATCGGCGCCAGCGCCGGCGATCGCACGGACTTCCTCGCCGAGGTTAGCGAAATCGGCGGATAGTATCGAGGGCGCAATGACCATGGGTGTCATTTCATCCTGCCTGCCGTCTGCCAGATCCAAATCGAACATGCGATGGGCCAACACGTAGGCGCGTCGATCGTCATGGGCTTGTTAGGCATGTAGCCTCCGAGTAGCGGCCGCGCGCGGCGCCGACCCTCGCGGACCTTACCGGCTAAGTTCAACATAAACCTCCGGATTATTCGGCGGCGGCGCGCCGCAACTTCAACGCGGGATCGAGGCTGCCCGAGGCATAGCGCTTGGCCATCGCGGACAGCGGCAGAACCTTGATTTTTTGGGCATTTCCGGCGGCGCCGAATTGCTCGAGCCGCTGCCGGCAAACCTCGCGCATCGCGTCCATCGCGGGTTTCAAGAATTTGCGCGGATCGAATTCGCCTGGCGCCTCATGCGCGACGCGGCGAAGCTCAGCGGTCATCGCGAGGCGGCAATCGGTATCGATGTTCACCTTGCGCACTCCGTGTTTGATGCCGCGCATGATCTCCTCGACAGGGACCCCATAGGTCTGACGCATGGCGCCGCCATGGCGGTTGAAGCGGTCCTGCAGTTCCTGCGGAACCGAGGATGATCCATGCATCACGAGATGGATGTTGGGGAGTTTCGAGTGGATCGCCTCGACGATCCGCATCGACAAAATATCGCCATCGGGCTTGCGGGTGAATTTGTAGGCGCCGTGCGACGTTCCCATCGCGATCG
The DNA here is from genome assembly GCA_050728695.1 of Methylocella sp. Lineage (GTDB taxonomy): Bacteria > Pseudomonadota > Alphaproteobacteria > Rhizobiales > Beijerinckiaceae > Methylocapsa. The sequence goes on from JBOHJV010000086.1 coordinate 7,432, forward strand.
CGAGCGCGTCGACCTTTGTCCGCGTCACGAAATCGACGGCCTGATCGGGGTCGGTCAGGAGCTGATCGCGGCTGAGCTTGCCTTCCGCGCCATGTCCGTCTTCCTGTTCGCCAGTGCCGAGTTCGAGCGACCCCAGGACTCCAAGTTCGCCCTCGACCGAAACACCGGCCGCGTGCGCCACCTCGACGACCTTGGCGGTGACACCGACGTTATAATCGTAAGAGGAAGGCGTCTTCGCATCGGCATTGAGCGAGCCGTCCATCATCACCGATGAAAATCCGTATTGGATCGCCGTGTAGCAGGTCGCTTCGCTGTTGCCATGATCTTGATGCATGCAGACCGGAATATCCGGATAAAGCGCGATCAATGCCTCGATCAACTTGGCGAGCACGATGTCGTTGGCATAGGCGCGGGCGCCGCGGCTCGCCTGAATAATGACCGGGGCATCGGCGGCGGCGGCCGCTTCCATGATCGCCAAGCCTTGCTCCATGTTGTTGATGTTAAAAGCAGGGACGCCATAGTCGTGCTCGGCCGCATGGTCGAGCAGCTGCCGAAGCGCAATACGGGCCATCGGTTACTCTCCGTTACTAAATACGGCTTTGGGTCTTGAGGATAGCCGAGTTGAGGTTTCCCGGCCAGCCGAAATCAACTATCGTGGGTAACGCATAATTCAAGCCGGAGATCGCCTTTATCAGATCATGAGCGGAGCGATAACGCCTCGTGGCGAATATCGGCACGGACCGGTTTCTCAGAATTCGCGCCGCCGCCGCTCGACGAGCTGAAGGACGAACGGCGTTAAAATCAGCTGCATCGCGAGGTCGAGCTTGGCGCCCGGAATAACAATCGAATTGGCCCTCGACATGAAACTGTCATGGATCATTGAATGCAAATAAGCAAAATCGATGCCACGCGGTTTGGCGAAACGAATGATCACCATCGATTCGTCGGCGGTCGGGATCCAGCGCGCGGCAAAGGGATTGGAGGTATCGACGGTCGGCACCCGCTGGAAATTAATGTCCGTTCTGGTGAATTGCGGACAAATGTAATGAACATAATCGGGCATCCGCCGCAGCATGATGTCCATCACCGCTTCCGTCGTGTAGCCGCGCGCGGAGCAGTCGCGGCGGATTTTTTGAATCCATTCGAGGTTGATAACTGGCACGACGCCGATTTTTAGGTCGGGATACTGCGCGATATTCACATCCTCCGTTTTGACCGCGCCGTGCAGCCCTTCATAAAAGAGAAGATCGCACTGCGGGGGCAAGGCCTCCCAGCCGGTAAAAGTTCCTGGCGCGCACCGGTAGAACGCGGCCTCTTCATCGTCATGAACATAATGCCGGGTCTTGCCCGTGCCGGAATCATGATAGCTGCGAAACACCGCTTCGAGCTCCGCCCAAAGATTGGCGCTGGGGCCGAAATGGCTGAAATTGCGGTTGCCTTTCGACTCCTCCACGGCGATCATGGCGTTCATTCCATCGCGATCGTAACGATGGAACGCGTCGCCCTCGATAAAGGCGGCCGCGATCTGCTCGCGCCGGAAAATATGTTCGAAGGTGCGCCTGACGGATGTCGTTCCGGACCCAGAGGATCCGGTCACCGAAATGATCGGATATTTCGCGGACACGTCAGCCCCTACTTTTGCAGCTTGTTCTTTATCTAAGGACGTATCAGGCCGCGCTTACCGAATAGAGGCGCGCGCGCGGAAAATTGCGGATCGCTGTGATAGCGGGCGACGAGCCCAACCGGCCCCGCCGAACCAAAGACGAACGGCACCCGCGCGTGGATCGCGGAGGGGACGATGTCGAGAATAGGGCGCGCGCCGTCGGTCGCGATCCCCGCCGCCCGTTCCACGATGAGAGCGATCGGACTGGCCTCGTAGAGGAGCCGCAGCCGCCCATGGTTATAACCGGCCCGCTGATCGCCAGGATAAAGAAAAATCCCGCCGCGCAGCAAAATCCGGTATGCGTCGGCGACGAGCGAGCCCGTCCAGCGCATGTTGTGGTCGCGCTTCAGAGGCCCTTCGGCGCCCTGCTCGCAATCGTCGATAAATGCCCGGACCGGAGCCTCCCAATGTCGGTAGTTGGAGGCGTTGATGGCGTATTCGGCGCTTTCCCTGTCGATGACCGGAGCGGATATCGCTAGGTAGAACCGGCCGGCGCGACGGTCCAGGGTGAAGATTTGAGTTGGACCACTTCCTAAAGCGAGTACGATCGACGTCTGTGGCCCATAAATGACAAAACCGGCGGCGATCTGCATCCGCCCCGGTTGCAGGAAATGGGTCTCGGCGCCGTTCGCACTGGCGAGCACGGGAAGAACCGAAAAGATTGTTCCGATCGAGACATTGGCATCGATATTCGAGGAGCCGTCGAGCGGATCCATCGCAACCGCGAGCGGGCCCGCGGAATCGAGGACCAAAGGTTCGCTCATTTCCTCGGAGACAACCGCGGCGACCGGAGCCTTTCTGAACGCGGCGACGAACGTTTCGTTGGCGAGAACGTCTAGTTCTTTCTGAACATCGCCGTCGGTGTTGGTGCTGGCGCGGCTGGCACCTAGCTGGCCGTACAACCGGCCCAGACCGATGAGGCCGGACAATGCGACGGCGGCGGCCGCGATGGCGCGAAGGACCCCCCCGGCGGCGGCTAAGCGAGCGTCCAGAGCCACGGCTTGATCGAGATAGGCGTCGAAGGTTCCGGCAATCTGCGGCATGGCTAGCCCAATCGCTCTTGCTTGACCCGCAATGTGGCGCAAAGCCGCCAGAAATAAAAGCGAATAATGTTGAGATAGGACCGGGGAAAATCTAATGTCAGCCCATGTGCCGTGCGGCGGGGCGGCATTTGGACTCGCGAGGGCAAGGGGCTGCGCCGCGGCCGCAAACCGAAAGTTCCCCTTGGCGGGGGTCACGGCTTCGATTAAGCTCGTCGTGGAAGATGCCGGCGTCGCGTTGTTCGACCGCGCCGGCGGGCGGCCTCGATTGGCTCCTGCCGGCCGAGAGGCAGCGAGTACCGCGCGCAAGCGAAACCAACGCAACCGAACGGCAATTTGGGAGGGAAGTTCGTCATGGAACAAGACGATTTTGGAATCGAACAAATCACGCCAGAAGATCGCGCCTATAACGGATCGCGCTTTTCGGAAGTGCGCGACGCGATCTTCGCCAACCCCTACCAACAAGTCTGGGGCCGCGAAGGTGAGCCGTCCCTGCCTCATTACGAGGTGACGCCATCGAATCTGTTGCGCGGTATTCTACCCTTTGGTCAGCCATATCAGTTTCGACAAGCCTCTGAACGTACGGTCGACTCTCACGCGGACTTGCGCTGGGGCCCGGATAGAAGGGGATTTCGCCGCCTTATCCATTCAAATGGCGTATGCCTGACGGGATTGTGGGAGATCACGGAAAAAACTGAATATTCTGGCTATTTTAGTAAGGGTAGCCAAGGTTTGTTGATAGGACGCTATTCCTGCGGCACCAGCGAGGTCCATCGCGGCGATCTTCGCATGTTTGGGCTGGTCGGTAAGCTCTTTCCCACAACTGACCCCAACCATGCCCGGCCGCTTCAGACCGCGAACTTCATCACGATTGAGGACTTCTCCGGCACGCACAGCGCCTATATCAACGACGTCGAGTTTCGCAATTCCCCTGACGCTACGATCTGGCGCGCTCCAGGTCTGGTCATCCCGCAAATTGTTTTTACCCTCGTCGATAAGAAAGCCCTTCTGCGTCAGGTTTACTCGATCGCCGAACTCGGTAAACCGATGGACGAGCCCACTCGGGCGCCCGAATTCATGCGCCTCCTCGTAGCGCACGATCAACCTAGGATCGAGGGGGAAAAACTCGATGTCCGGAATGAAGTTCTGGCGCAGATTTTCGACAAGGGCGATCCCGTTCCAAAACGCAAGCTGACGTTTCATATCGAAGTGACGGACGAAGGCACGGTGCGAAACATCTTGGGTTTTGTGCGGGGAAAATACAAAAATTGGCGCCGCATCGGCAAACTGACCTTCGACAACGCGGTCGCGTCCTACAACGGCGACTTTGTCATTCATTTCAATCATCCGGCCTGGCGCGCTGACCGAAATAATCCGGCGACAGCCCATCGCGCAGCCCTCTCGCGAGCATAGAGAGCACCGTGCCTTCGCTGCCCCTGCCCTTGGCCAAAGGGTTGACTATGAAATACTGACGACTCGCGGTTCCGGCTATTCGGACCCGTCACGTCCCGATCACGCGCCTTTCTTGAACTTGGCGGCCTCCTCGGATCCGCCCGTCGCGTTTCCAGCGCTGCAACTGGCGAGCATCCTGCACCCAGTTGACCTGAAACGCGGGGATTATTCCTCGTGTCGCAAAGAATTGCGGATCAGACGTCTCACCGATCGGCTTTCGCACGGCAGCCTATGATGCGACGCAACATCAGCGGCTACATGAATTGGAACCTCCTTGCTCCCGCTGCGCTGGCCCAGGGTTAACGTGTCAATGCTTTCGCAGGCCGTTCTCAGGTACTCCGCGGAATGCTATCTGGTTGATTATTGCCATGTATTACCCCTACTCAGCCCTTCAAATCGTCTGGCAGCTTGCCGCCGTTGGCCGCAAGTTTCGCCATGATCTGTTTGTGAAGCCAAATATTCATCGAGGCGGAATTGCTAGTATCGCCATCGTAGTGAAGCTCGGATGCGAGTGCCTTACGCGCAGCGAGACTGCTGTCTATGGACAAGAGTTTCATCAGATCGACAATGGAGCCTCTCCAATCGAGCTTCTCCGTTGTTTTGGCGCTCAAGGCATCGAGCACCGCGGCGACATCCACCAAAGCTCCCGGCACCGCCGACGATGAAGCCGGAGCCGGGGACGATGGCGCTGCGTTCGTCGTCCCGCTCGCCTGAGCGGAGGGGCGAGCCTGAGCAGCGGAGGCGGGAGAGTCCGGCGCCTTGCCTAAGATTTTCGACATGATTGTTCCAAAAATGCTCATTACACGCTCCTATATTCCAATCGAACCGGGATTCCCGGATGCCTCCCGGACTGTCGTTGAATGATAGGCGTTTTCTGAACTGGCTGGAACCCCAGATTCTTTCCCGGCGAAGGTCGAGGTTTGTAGGCAACATGGCCTTAACCTTAATCGGACGGCGGATCCTTCGAGTATATATGAAAGGCACCGCCAAGGGTTCGCGTCCCGGACTCGTCCGGAGCCGTACTTGCCGATCACGCACCTTTCTTGAACTTGGCGGCCTCGGTCCACCGGAAGAACGGCCGCGCGACCGCGAAAAGCTTCACGGCCCGACAACCCACCGTTTTCGGCGCAATCTCGGGATAAAATTCACGCCATCCCTGCACGCCGATGTATGTATAACGTGTGTAATACGTACAGTGCCTGACATCGTCCCAAATCCCGTCCGGGATGAAATGATGCAGCCGGTCATAACGGTCAGGCGCCATGCGCGCCGCCAGCGGCTCGATGCTCTTGCGCTCGCCGGGTCCGATCAGGCCGGCCACATACAAAGGACACATCTGCCGCCGCTGCTTGTGACCCCGCTTCTCCACAAACGGCTTCAGCCAATCCGTCAGCGCCGCATTCCAATCCTACCAATCCGCCATGACTTGCGCTCCCAATCAGAGCGCAAAGCATTCCACATGAAGCTAATTATTCGTTAATCAGCCAAAGTAGTGCTAGACTGCGCGGCGCACCCTGCATTCCCAAGCCCTTTTATAAGGCTCAGATTGAGCGCGTATTGCAGGCTATCGTAAACACCTTGTTTAGTCCCACATTGTGGTGGGCAGGGTTGGTGGCGAAGCGATCAGGCTGAATTGTCCATATTTTACAGATGTATTCATAAACGGTGAGCCCCTTGAGGGCTTTGAGACGTTTGGCGTAATTGTAGGCCATCAAGATGGCATGTAGGTGTCGCTTCAGATGATCGTGTGACTGGTAGTAATAACGTTTCACAGTGGCGTCCTTGATGGTGCGGTTCATGCGTTCGGCCTGACCGTTTGTCCAAGGATGATTAATCTTGGTCAGCCGATGTTCGACGCCGAGAGCATCGCAGAGACGATCGAAGGGGATTGTCCAATAAGCTTCCGTGCCTTCGCGCTTGGCGAACTGAATGCCGTTGTCCGTCAGGATGGTATGGATTTTGTACGGCACGGCCTTGGTCAGCTGGTCGAGAAAGTCCTTGGCGATCATGCGCGTGGCACGAGGATGAAGTTCGGCATAGGCGAACTTTGACGTGCGATCAATAGCCACAAACATAAACAGCTTGCCGTCTTCCGTCAGCACCTCGGCAATATCGATATGGAAGTAGCCAATCGGGTAAGTGGTGAACTTTTGTCTCTTCGGCTTGTCGCCTTCTCCATCCGGCAGCCGGCTGATGCCATGCCGTTGCAGGCACCGATGCAAGGATGTGCGGGTCAGATGAGGGATGCTGGGCTGCAAGGCATAAAGGCAATCATCCAATGGCAGCAGCGTGTACTTGCGGAAGGCGATAACAGCGGCCTCTTCTTCCGTTGTGAGAACCGTCGAGCGCACGTCCTTCGGCCCCATCGGGGCATCACTAGCAAAGCTGCGCATCTTCCACTTGGCCACAGTCTTGGGGTTGATCCCATGCTGTTCCGCCAGTTTGTTCAGGCTCTTTTGACTGTGCTGTATTGCTCGACGCACCGCCTCTGTCGTGCGGGTGCAGCCGTGTAAAACTTGTCCCATAATCCCTCCCGTTGTAGTCGGCTATAACATACGCCACCACAATGTGGGCCTAGGTTCTGTACCCAATTGAATTGATTGCCAAGCTGTGATTCAAACTGCCCAGGAGGGCCCGAATCATGGCGGACAATTTCTGGTTGAACGATACCCAATGGGCACTGATCGCGCCACATCTG
>JBOHJV010000087.1:0-14214 GCA_050728695.1 Methylocella sp.
CTAGCAGTTGTGATTGGCTTCTCGATACAGCGAGCAAGCATTTGCATGGTGAAAGGTGCGGCAGAAATATTGACAACCCACAGAGCGTTCATGCTGATTAGCTTCGCTAAAATCATTCTTTGGATCGAGCTGGTTACGATACCGCTTACATGGCTTTTTCCCGATGTGCGCGCGAACCGTCACATATTGGGTTTTTCCTGGTCGGCGGCTACCGGAGGGTTTGCATTCGGTATTGGCGCGGCAGTGAATCGCGCATGCGCTATCTCGATTCTGAGTCGCCTTGGAGAGGGCGAATTGTCGATGCTGCTAACGATTGCCGCGATGCTTTTTGGTGCGGCGATAGCAGCTGACGCGGCCGGCCTCTCGAATTCAGCCATTCAACAGCCACTTGCACATCTTTATGAACCCAGCATCGGCGCCGCCTGTTTCCTGGTTCTCGCGTCAGCCTGGGCGGCGCGCGATGTTTGGCGGCTCTGGCGAGCGTGGCCGCAGGGCGCGACTCTGGGCCAGATCCTCATTGCTTCTCCATACCGTCTCTCGGCCGCGGCGGCCGTGTTCGGCGTCAGCAACGGCGTGCTTTATGCGCTCCACGGGTCTTGGTCCTACACGATGGCGATCCAGCGCGAGATAGGATCGGCCAGCGAAAAGCTGGGCGCCGTTCAATGGCTGTTGGTCGGGTCGCTGCTGGCGGGTGTAGCGTTCTCCGCCATTTAGCGAGGCCGCTTTCAGCTGGCATGGCGACCGTCGGCGGCATGGACCCAGAACATCATAGGCGGAGCATTGATGGGGTTCGGCGCGTTCATCATCCCTGGCGGCGACGATGTTCTTCTGCTGCAGGGGATTCCAAGCTTGTCGCCGCACGCCCTATTCGCACTCGTCGCAATGATCATCGGCATTGCTGACACGATTATTGTTATACGGTTTGTTGCAGGCGAGTACATGAGGGTTCGATGCGTCAGCGATGGCTGTATAGTCGAATCCGAGCACGGCCAGTGAAGCAGAACCTATCCTGAACTATACGCAACAACTAACTAATATTTATCCAGCCCAATCGGGGCCATTTCAGCGAGGCGACTGGGAAAGCACGCCCAGCGTAGCAGGCGCTATGTCGGACGCTGATCGACCCCGTACCTTGCGACTTTTCGACGCGGCGCACTGGCCGCTGGGCGCGACGCCACTAGCTGCCCCCAGAAGCAACGGTAAGGTTCGACTTCGCGAGCCAGCCGGCTACTTACCCGCTGGTCAAAGCTTGGGCACTGCCATTGGAACGGCGTTGGGTGCTTGCCCCGGAGCAGGCGTGCGCGGGCGATTTCTAGAGCGCTTCTGCAGAAAGTAACATGGAGAGGCAGTAAATGGCCCATAGAACTCTGGCAATAGCACTTGCACTTGTGATGTGCGCCACCCTTGCGGCAGCGGCATTCGCGCGTACCAAACCACGACATCTGCCTGAGTACGGACAACGATATTTGCCTGAGTACACCGCATCCGGTGAGTTGATTTTACCCAAGAACTTCCACGAATGGATTTTTGTTGGATCGCCGTTAACCCCCAATGCGCTTAACGATGGCAAGGCCGGCTTCCCTGAATATCACAATGTCTACATCGAACCGGGATCATACGAGATATACAAGAAAACGAATGTATTTCCCGAAGGGACAATCCTGTTCAAGGAGTTGCAGCTCATACTACCCGGGGAAAACCCGGATGAAACGCGCAAGGAGCCTTCGGGGCAAGGTTATTTCCCTGGCGGGTTCAATGGCGCAGATGTGACGGTCAAGGACTCCAAGCGCTTTGCCAACACCGGGGGGTGGGGATACTTCAATTTCAATCATTCCGAGCCTAAGGCTCCGACCGCCAAGGTAAGGGCAAAGGAGGAATGCGCTTTTTGCCATATCGCCAGCGCGAAGAAAGACGAGGTTTGGACGCAGTTCTACCGGCTGCTGGATAAGTGACTTTTCGACATCGAAGTCGTATTGTTCGAAGGAAGTGTAAGCCATGAAAATCGTCAGCATCGTAAGCATTGTTATCGGAGGGTTGTTGGCGGCTGTCTCGGCAACTGCCTACGGGCAGATGGGTACGACCGCGGCCAACGACCAAAACGCAGAAGCTGTGGTCGACACGAATGGCAATTTGCGGGTGCCCGCCGACTATCGCACGGCCTACCAGTCATTGGGTAGCTGGGCGGTGGCGGCTGAGAAGGGCCAGGGTTCGAAGGAACTTCATGTCGTTTATGCATCGCCTGGTACAATTGCTGCGTATCGCAAAGATGGGCGTTTCCCTGACGGCGCGGTGCTGGTGAAGGAGGTATTTCAGGCGGATACCGGAGAGATGACGACAGGCACTGTCAGCCATGCCCAAACTTTGAAGGGCTGGTTCGTAATGATGAAGGACAGCAAGGATAGCCATCCTGGCAATAAATTATGGGGCAACGGTTGGGGCTGGTCGTGGTTCGATGCCGCTAACCCTTCAAAAACCACGTCGACGGACTACAAAGTGGATTGTCTATCCTGCCATGTCCCGGCGCGAGCTTCCGATTGGGTTTATGTCCAAGGTTATCCCGCGTTGAAGCAATGATCGTCACACACCTGCCAGCTGTTTGATCCCGTTCCAAATGTGCCGTTCTCAAGCGAGCGAGTCCACCTCTATGACGGGCCTAACTCCGTCGCTCAGCCGAAGGAAAACGTAATGACTGCCATCAAGTATAGCTCTGAGGATGTGGACGGTCTCAAGGTCTTTTATCGAGAGGCCGGGCGCGTTGATGCACCGGCGTTGCTATTGCTTCACGGCTTCCCCAGCGCGAGCCACATGTTCCGGGATCTCATCCCGCTCCTGGCTGATCGCTTCCACATCATTGCGCCCGACCTACCAGGCTTCGGCCAATCGGAGATGCCTGCGCGCAGCAAGTTCATCTACTCATTCGATAACATCGCCGGCGTCATTGATCGCTTCACGGAAGTGGTCGACCTGAAGCGCTTCGCGATCTACGTTTTCGATTATGGCGCGCCGACGGGCTTCCGGATCGCCACAAAACATCCGGACCGCATCACGGCAATCATCTCCCAGAACGGCAATGCCTACGAGGAGGGGTTGAGCGAGGCCTGGAACCCCGTCCGCGCGTATTGGCAAGACCCGTCGCAAGCCAATCGAGAAGTTCTCCGCGCGTTCCTCGCTCCCAAAACGACGCGCTGGCAATATACCCATGGCGTGACCGACGAGGCGATGGTTTCTCCGGATGGTATGTCACTCGACGCCTTTTATCTGGCGCGGCCAGGCGCCGATGAAGTGCAGCTGGATCTGTTCGGCGACTACAAAAGCAACATCGCGCTCTACCCGACTTTCCAGGCCTACTTCCGCACCCACAAGCCGCCGTTCCTCGCCGTGTGGGGCAAGAACGATCCGTTCTTCCTGCCGCCCGGCGCGGAGGCATTCAAGCGCGACATTCCAAGAGCAATTGTCCGCTTCTTTGACACCGGTCACTTCGCGCTGGAGACGCATGCCGCAGAGATCGCGACGGCAATCCGCGACTTCCTCGCACGCTGAATCCGCGCCGACAAACTGGGGAACCGTTATGCGTGCAATCGTCTTAGAGAAGTTCGGAGACCCAGACAGTCTCGTATACAAGGAGATTCCGGATCCGGAGCCAAAGGCTGGTCACGTCGTCATCGAGATCAAGGCGTTCGGCATCAACCACGCCGAGATGCACATGCGGCGGGGCGAGTGGGCCGAGGCGGCGAAAGTGATCGGCATCGAGTGCGTCGGGCTAGTAAAATCTTGCCCCGACGGCGAGTTCCCAATCGGAGCCAAGGTTGCCGCGCTGATGGGCGGGCTCGGGCGCACCATCAATGGCAGCTACGCCGAATATACCAGAGTGCGGGCGTCGAACGTCGCGCTCATCGAGTCCGATCTGCCGTGGGCCGAGCTGGCCGCGATCCCGGAAACCTATGCGACCGCCTGGACTTGCCTCTTCCGCAATTTGGAGATCGTACGGGGACAAACACTGGTCATACGAGGCGCGGCGTCCGCCTTCGGCCAGGCTGCGCTCAACATGGCGGTCGACGCGGGCGTGCGGGTCATCGCGACTACGCGCGGCCGTGAGCGCGTCGCCCTGCTGGAACAGCTTGGCGCAGAGCGCGTCGAAACGGAGGGACCGGAGCTTTCGCAGCGGATCGCTGAAGCCAAACAGCTCGACGCGGTGCTCGATCTTGTCGGCAATAGCACCATACTCGATTCCCTCGCCATGCTGCGCCGGGGTGGTCGAGCGTGCCTCGCGGGCTGGTTGGGCGGCCTCGCGCCGATCAAGGACTTCAACCCGCTCTTGCAAATGCCGAGCGGCGTTTACCTGACCTTCTTCGGCAGCTTCGTGTTTGGTGAGCCAGGCTTCCCGCTGTCCGACGTGCCCCTTCAGGAAATCGCGCAGCGAGTAGCGTCGGGCAGGCTCAAGGCGAAGCCGTCACGCGTGTTTGCCTTCGAGGAGATCCACGAGGCGCATCGCGTCATGGAGACCCACGAGGCCGGCGGGAAAATGGTGGTCGTCCTCGGCTGATCGCGGAGATCGGGTGACAATGAGTCGGGCATCAGAGGCTCCGAGATTGATTGCTGCTTAGGGCACGAGCACAGCGGCGCCTTCAAAGTTGCCGGCGCGGAGATCGGCGAGGGCCTGGTTGGCCTCGGTCAGCTTGTAGCGCGTGGTCTTGGTGACGATGCCGATCTCAGGCGCGAGACGCAGGAAATCTAGTCCATCAGCCCGCGTGAGATTGGCGACCGACACGAGCTGGCGCTCTTCCCAGAGCAGAGAATAGGGAAAGCGCGGGATGTCGCTCATATGGATGCCAGCGCAAACCACGCGGCCGCCCTTGCGCACCGCTTTCAGCGCTAGCGGCACGAGATCGCCGATGGGCGCATAGATGACCGCGGCATCGAGCGGCTCAGGCGGCATCTCATCGGATCTGCCCGCCCATGCCGCGCCGAGTTTCCGCGCGAAGTTTTGGGCGGCCGCATCGCCCGGCCGGGTGAAGGCAAATACCGTACGTCCCTGCCATTTCGCGACCTGCGCCACGATGTGAGCCGCGGCGCCAAAGCCATAAAGTCCGAGCTTCTTGCCCTCGCCCGCGATCGCAAGCGAACGCCAGCCGATCAGCCCGGCGCAGAGCAAAGGAGCGAGCGCCTCGTCGCTGCCGGACTCGCCGAGCGGGAACGCATAGCGCGCGTCGGCGATCGCCGCCGTCGCGAAGCCGCCGTCGCGCGTGTAGCCGGTGAAGACCGGATGATCGCACAGATTTTCGTGGCCACCCATGCAATAAGGGCAGACGCGGCAGGTGTGGCCGAGCCATGGGATGCCCACGCGCTCCCCGAGGCTCAACCCTTCGACGCCGGGCCCAATCGCATCGATCCGGCCGACAATCTCATGGCCAGGGATAATCGGCACCTTCGGGTGAGGGAGCTCGCCATCGACGACATGCAGATCCGTGCGGCAGACGCCGCAGGCGGCCACCTTCACCCGAATCTCGCCCGGCCCGGGTTGCCGGTCGGCGAGATCCGTCCATTTAAGGGCGGTCCCAAGCTTGTTTAGCACCATCGCTTGCATGGCGTTGTCCGGCTCCGCGGGAAGCCCGCGGAGCTTCGAGCTTACAACTCAAGGCCGAACGCGGGAAGCTACGTAGATCAGAACCGCGGCGCCGAGGAAGCGGCGCCAAGGGTTGACGCCGCGCACCACCTCGTCGAGGGCCCAGACGATCAGACTGCCGGTAGCGGCCACCTTGGCCCCTGTCGATACGGCGCCGTTCGGATGTCCGAGCCAGAGGATCGCCGTCGAGACGAGAAAAACGTAGAGCGCGAGGTTTGGCATCTGAGCAACAGTGATCGCTCCCGTCTTGCGGTTGCGGAAGCACCAGAGCAAAAATCTTCGCACCACCGCGCTTGCCCGACTTTAATTCTCGCGTACCTGCGTCACCTGTTCCGGCAAGCCGGCTGATGTTATTTCATATCCTGCCACGCGCAAGATTGCACGCGCGGGGCACATCGTGACCGCGAGCCGCGTATAGGGGTTGAGGACCGGCGGCGTCACCCACGCGAAACCGTCGCGCGACAAGAGCCCGCGCCAGCCGGCGAGCGCGTCGTGGCGAGCGCAGCATTGCGCCGCCGCCTCCGCCGGCGAGCAGGTAAGAAAGCGGCCGGCGGACATCCGCGCTTCCCACTTCGGGCGGCTTGGCACCCAATCATTGGCCGCGCTCGTGCCCTTCTCCCGCGTCACAAAGCCGGTCTCGGTCCGCTCGATCACGCAGCGCTCCCCCGGCGCGCAGCCAATGAGCGTGTAGATCACCGGCCGCGCCACCGGCGTTTTTTCCAACACGCTCTTCGCGGCGGCATATGTCGCGCAAATCTCGAAGACCTGGCGCAGCAAATGATCCGGCGGCATGTGGCGAATGTTCAGCCATGTATGAAGCGCGTTAGCTGCAAGGTCATAAGACCGTAGCCATGGATGCCGGGTGCGGCGCCACAGCGGCGCCTGATTGAGGCAGGCAGCAAACCGTCGCGACGCCATTGCTGTCAACACGCCTGCATAGCTCGGCCAGGTGACGCTGAAATATTCGCCGGGGGGCGACTTCGCGCGCACAAGCTCGGCATGGCGGCCAAGCCCGGGGAATGTCCAATCGAGCGTACGTGCCAGCCAGGGAACGCCGTTTTCTTCGCGGGCGAGCGCGGTGCAGCCCCATTGGTACGTGTTGTTGAGCAGCCAGACCCCCGAAAAACCGAGCGTCGCGGCGATTTGCGCGATCTCCGGCACGTAGGGCGAGCGGGACCGGGTGAGCCAGCGGCGCGTGGCGCTATCCAACGCCGGCAGGAACGGCGTTACCGCGCGAGGAAAAACCGTGAGGCATTCGTCGCGCAGGGCACGCGCGCGAGCACGGCTCAGCGCCGCGTGGCGGAGAGGCCCGCCGTCGCCGACATCGACAATCGGAATCGCTGGCACGATGGCACCCATGGACTGCTCATCGCTTTGAGGCGCTTGACTCTATTGGCAGCGCCTTGGAGGATTAAACCAAAAAACGTACGGCCAAAAATAAGCCCTAACCCACTCTGCCGCTTTCCCCAAATCTCGGCTTTGCATTGCGCCGCGCCTTGTTTGGCGGCTGCGCCATAATACGGGACTTAGGCGGCGGCGGGCTGCAGCAGCGATTTGAGCGGCGCCGACTCATCGGCGAGGCGCGCGGCGGCGATCTCCATCCGCTCGCCGACGATGCGTTTGGCAGCCATGAATTCGCCAAGGCGATTGACCGAGTCGGCGGCGATGACCTGTCCTTCCTTGAGATAGAATGCAATGAACGACGACGCCTCCATGCTCCCCCGGATCGCAAGTTCCTCATAGCCATCGGAGACTCCGGCCATTTGCAATTTGAGATCATATTGGTCGGACCAAAACCAGGGCGCGGCGGCGGCGGGAATTGGCCGCCCCATGATCGAGGCGGCGGCTATGCGGGCCTGTTCGAGCGCGTTTGGAACCGATTCGAGCCGAATTTTCCGCCGCAGAAAGCCGTGATGCGCATGCATCGCGCAGTCGCCGATGGCATAAATATTGGGGTCGCTTGTGCGGCTCGCCGCATCGACGACAATCCCGTCGTCAACGCAAAGCCTGGCTTGTTCTGCGAGTTCTTTGTTGGGAACGAGACCGATGCCGATTAACACAAAATCGGCGGCAAACGATTGACCGCCGGCGCATCCTACCCCGCCCACATTGCCCTCTTCGTCCCCGGCGGCGAACCCGGTGACCGTGACCCCGGTGCGAATATCGACTCCGGCTTCCCGATGGATGCGTTCATAGAATTTCGACAGATCAGGCGCCGTGACGCGGGCGAGCACGCGCGGCGCCCCTTCGAGCACAGTTACGGCAAGCCCGCGTTTAACCGCGACGGCGGCGGCTTCAAGCCCAATATAGCCGCCGCCGATAATCACGAGACGCCGGGGCGCCTCCATGAGTGGTTGCAACTCCTCGACATCGGCAATCGTGCGCAGGTAAAAAATATTGCGCAAACGGGCGCCCGGCACCGCCAATTCGCGGGCGCGGCCCCCGGTCGCGAGCACCAGCTTATCGTAGCGGAGCGGCGCGGAGCCCTTGATCAGAATCGTCTTCGCGCCCCGGTCGATCGTTTCGACGCGGACCCCGAGTCGCATCTCCACCCGGGTTTTCTCATAGGCAACGGCAGCCTTGTAGATCAGCGCGTCCTTGCCGATTTCGCGGGCGAGAAACGTTTTCGACAAAGGCGGCCGCATGTAGGGAAGATAGTCTTCCTCGCCGAGTAGGACGATGCCGCCCTCGAATCGATTCTGACGCAGCAGGGTCGCGACCTCGGCCCCCGCCTGACCGCCGCCGACAATGGCAATCGTTGATGCGGCGCCGGGCGCGGCTTGTTCCATCACCGCTTGAATTCCTTGCCGCGAACGTCGGCCATTGATTTCCACCAAAGCATGAAAATGCCCTTAGGCCGGGTTGCCGCAATTCCCCAACCGGTTTTCGTGGACGCCCTCAATGGGGACGTTTTTGCGTTTTGACAATGCGTTTTTTCCGCAAATCGGGTATCCCCTTCACACAAGTTTTTTGGGTGACGAGTCGCTATCGTCGATGCTGTTGCGGCCGCCGCCGCGTCGATGCGTTGGGCGCTTGTTACATGGCCTCGCGCACCAGCATGGCGGACATGGTGGCGGCAAGAACCTCAATTGGCCGCATTGCCGCCCGTGACGGCCGCGAACAGCAAAACCAGCCCCAATCCCAGTACCGCGCAGGCGGCGCCGGCTTCGAATAGGCGTCCCGCCATCAGGGCCTGCCCGGAACCAGCCTTGGAATATTTGACCGCCGCGTTCTTGGCAAAAACTGCCGCGCTGGCGAGTGCCGCCGTGGTGATCGCGGTGCCAAGCGACATTGCCGCGACGGCAAAAACGCCGGCCGAAAAAATCCCCTGCGCCAAGGCGAAGACAAGCACGAGAATCGCGCCCGAGCAGGGGCGCGATCCCGCCGCCATCATCGTCAGCAGCGCGCTCTTCCAAGAAAATCCGGCCCCGAGCGTGCGCGGATCCGGCGCATGGAAATGGGCGCAGCCTTTGCCGTGGACATGGCTCGCGGCGCAATCGTCGGCGGCAAACGCGCGGTTCGGTCCGGCCGCCGCCACGGCCGCCACGCTGGGCGCGGCGCGCCAAGCGGAAACAAGCGCCCCGCCTTTCACGTAAACCAAAGCGCCGCCGAGAACCGCTATGCCGGCATAGCTCGCGATCTCGACCACATGCGCGGCCGCTGTCATGTGCTTCGCCGTCGCCTGGAAGACGAGGGCGCCGGCGCCGACGATCGCGACCGCGCTAAAGCCTTGCAAGAGCGCCGCGCCAAAGGCAAGCACGAGACCCCGCCGCAAGGCGCGCTCATTGGCGAGCATGTAGGAAGCAATCACCATTTTGCCGTGGCCAGGGCCCGCGGCATGAAAAATACCGTAGGCGAGGCTTAAACCCGCGAGACCCCAGGCCGCCGCGCCGCTTTGTTTGGCGGCACGAATGGCCCCGCTTAAAAGGCGATAAAAGCTCGCCTCCTGCGTAAGGATCCAGCCCACCAGCGCACCGTGCGCGCCGCCGGCGGAACCCTCATTGGCACCGACGGCGAACGGATGATGCATGCCCTGCCCCACGGTTTGGGAAGGCAGCAAGAGGACCATGCAGAGCAAGGCGAGGGGCAAGACCGGGCGTGCGGCGGAAAGGACTTGCGCCGTGCCCCGCCAAACCGCCGCGAAAGAAAATTCGATCGGTTTCAACAAGGCCTCACGGACAAGCGACAATAATTCGGCTCGCGAGCTTGATCCCGAAATCATAGCCCGGCGAAAGACCGCTGAAAAAGGATTCCGAAAGTTTTTTGGTGTCCGCCGCCGCCAAGGGCTTCGATCCGAGCAGACTGACCGAACATCCCTTTGGCGCGCCGGCCATGCCGACGGGATCCTGCTTTTCCATCTCGAAATCCACGAAATAGGTTGGATCATAGACTTGAAAGGAGAAGGCTTTCGAGGCGCTGGCGGGGGTTTTCAACGGAAGCGTAAACCGGAGAACCACTAGCTTGTCCTCCCGCTGTTCCAGCGAATAGTCGATGGGCGTCCCGAATTGGACAGGTGCGTTGGCCGCTTTGGCAAAGGTGAAAAAGTCGAATTCGGCGAGCGATTCGACATTGCTCTTGGCGAGCGGCGCGAGTTCTTCCATGGTCATGAGCTCGCCGTCCTTTCCCTGCCCCTCCGTCACGTAAGCCGAATACATTTCGTCAAATGTCCAGGCGTGGCGGATGGCCTCGATCTCGCCCTTGGCATCGAAAATCACCTGGGCCCGCGCGGAAACCCATACGTGCGGGTGCGCCGCCGCGACGCCCGCGAGAAAGGCCACGAGAACGGCGGCCAAAATAAGCGTCGAATGGAAATGCCCGCGCATGAAGAGTCCCTTGGCGGCGCATTTCGCGGAGCAATCACCCGCGGTGACGCACCCGCCTCGAGGCGGGCATTATGACCGCGCAAGTCTGGCCGAAGAAAGGCGGCGATAAACCGTCAGCCGGCAAGCGGTCTGATATCACGACTCGTTGATCATGAACGATGGGCCCCTTCGCGCTTGCCGACCGGCATGAATTTCCAGGGCATGCCGATGCGCTTGTTCCAAGCGAAGCAGCAGAGGTTGAGGATGTCAGCGTAGGATTTGAAGGCCCGGCCCATCCTTCGGCGCGCCGATGCAAATGTAAAAGTCTGAATTTTATCCATCGCTCGACGTTGGATTTCGCCCCACCCTTCGCCCGAACTTTATGACTATGCCCAGACCAAGGCCGCGACAATGAATTACGTCAGGTCACTGGCAAAGCAGTTGGGGCCCAAGGGAATCCGCGTCAACGCCGTGGTACCGGGACCGATCTGGACGCCCTGCAGATCAGCGGCGGCTCGCCGGAGCAGAAATACGAAAAATTTGGCAGCGCCACCGCATTTGGTCGGCCGGGCCGCCAGCCGAGCTTGCGTCGAACTATATCCAACTCGCGGCCGATGACGCGAGCTTCGCCACGGGAAATGTCTACGGTTCAGGCGGCGGTCAGGGGCAGCCCTGATGCGCTAAACTTTCGGCATCAGAATCGCCGCGATTCCTCGAATCACCGGCTGACGAGCCACAAAAACAGCGTCACCGCCACGCTGATCAGGAGCCCCGTGGTGATCGGAACGTAGAGAGTGAAGTTTGGGCGCTCGACGATGATGTCGCCCGGGAGACGCCCGAGCCCAAGCCGGTCGATCCAAGACCATAATAGCCCAGCCGCGACCAGAATCAGTCCGAGCAGGATCAACGTGCGTGACATTCTTGGCTCCCAGGCGCCAAGACCGGCGTACTGGAGAGGATCCGCTTAGCCGATCTTAGTTGCCGCCGCTAGCCCGCGCTTCGGCTTCGCCATGAGGGGCGATTTTAAACTCACCCGAGCCTACACCTTTTCGCGCGGCGCTGCCCTGCGCGGAACCAGGGTTGAGCGTCCTTGGTGGTCATTGCCGGAATTTCTCGCCGCACGTCTCGCGTTAGCATTTGCCCAATCCTTTTGGGCTCGATAACGCCGCGTCGATTGCGTCGATAAATGGCCCGAGCTTCGGCGGTTTTGCCTCGATATCGACCCTCACCGCGAGCTTGCGGAGCGCGGCGCTGCACACCGGCCCGATCGACGCGACAAGCGTTCGCTCGAGACTTTGTTGAAGCGACCCCTCCTTGCCGGCGCATCGCGCCACGGCAAAAAGGTTGGTCACCTGCGACGCGCTCGTGAATGCGACAAGATCGATTTCGGCGCGGCCAAGCGCGTCGATCAGCCCTAGCAACGGCGCCGTGTCCTCTGGCAAGGCCCACCGATAAGTCACGATTTCGCTTGGCTGCGCGCCCGCGCTTGCAAGCGCGGCCTCTAACGCGCGGTTGGTGTCGCCGTATCGCTGCACCACGACGCGTTTGCCGCGCAGCGGAGTGTCGCGCATTTCGGCGAGCACCTCCTGCGTGGTGAATGGGTCGCTGGCGGCGCGATCGATGCGCACCTTGCGCGAGCGCAGCACCGTGGCGGGCTTCGGGCCTCGCGCGATCACTTGCGCCTTATCCAGAGCCCGCAACATCGCATCGGTTAGCCCCAGCGAATCGGTTGCGGCGAACAGCGCGCGGGTCCCAACGCCCGTCTGGAAAATGAAGATATCGGGCGGCGTAAAACTCCAGTCGCGAACCAGCGCCTCGATGTGCGCGGGATCGACATCCGGGATTTCGGCCAACGCGGGCGCCGAAAACGGCGTGCCTCCAAACTTGCGCACCAGAGCGGCAATTTGATCCCGCCCCCGGCTCTCAAGAATGGCCACGGTTTTGTCTTTCATTGGCGCAAGAGACTCCTACTTGGGCGCAATCTATGCGAGCATCAGGAAGAGTCAAATTCGACCAACGCCGGACTCTCAAATGTCTCAGCCGCCGATCGTGAAAAATCCGTGAGCCTAGAAGCCGTCGAAGCGCCCACCGCCCCGCAAAGCCTCGCATCAATTCTTTAACAGAAATGGCAGCCGCTTAGGACCAAGGCGAGGCTTTCGTCACAGGCTTGGCAATGAACATTTCGAAATTCGAAGATGGACTATTTCAGACGAGATAAGGATTCCTTCAAGTGCATCGGTGCAACAGTCGCGAACCATTTCGGGGACGCATATAAAAAGCCACTTGCCGGTCGAATACCATGAATCTAGCCTTTGTTCGTGTTGGGCGGACCATGAAATGTCTGGATCATAGGCGAAACAGCATGCGGCGGCCATATGGTCTTTCGAAAATTCCATGGCTTGGCGCGGCGCTTTGGCTGTCGGGAGTTGCGGGGGCCTTTGCGCAGGCCGCCTCGCCCGGCGCGGCGATTGAGCTGCCGGAAGTGGAGGTGGTCGCGACCTCGCCACTGCCCAGCGGCGGCGAAAATCGCGACAACATCCCGGCCCTTGTGCAAAGCGTGCCTGAGCAAGATTTCGCCCGCACCAATTCTCCCAGCGTGACCGATACATTGCAGCAACAAATCCCCGGCGCCGTGTCAATCGACGTCAATGGCAATGAGTTCGCACAAGATCTGCGCTATCGCGGCTTCGTCGCCTCGCCGAGACAAGGCACCCCGCAAGGCCTCGCGGTCTATCAGAACGGCATCCGTGTCAACGAGGTTTTCGGCGATACCGTCAACTGGGATCTGATTCCGCCACAAGCGATTTACCGCGCCGACGTATTTCCGAACAATCCGGCGTTTGGACTCAACGCCCTCGGCGGCGCAATCAGCCTGCAAATGAAGAATGGGTTCCTCTGGCAGGGGCTCACAACCCAGTTCATGGGCGGCTCCTTCGGCCGCGTCAGCGGGCTGTTCGAATATGGCAAAGTGATTGACGATTATAGTCTCTACATCACGGGCGACGCGACGCGGGACGCCGGCTGGCGGTTTTTCTCGCCTTCCACGCTGTTCCGGCTGTACGGCGATCTAGGGCTTAGGACGCCTGGCAACGAACTTCATTTCACCGCCTCGGGCGCCCGCAACACCCTCGGCGTCATTGGGCCGACGCCGGTTGGGCTGCTCAACCAGAACGAAAGCGCGGTTTTCACCAATCCGCAGACAACGCTGAACGAAGCTGGGACCGTCGCCTTCACTGGAAAATTCGACATATCTCCGCAATGGTCGATCGCGAGCAATTTCTACATACGCACTTTCGAGCAGCGCCATACCGATGCCAACGACGGGGATTTCCTGGATTGCGCGGACAATGGATTACCCCTCGATCCAAAGTTTGCTAAGTCCCTTTGCCTTAGCGGCAGCGATTTTCCCAACGTGACCGACGGAAATGCCTTCGTTATCTTGGATCGCAACGGCAACCCAATTCCATTCTCCTCGCGCGCGATTTACGGGACCATCGATCGCACCTCCATCCATGCGACGACCTTCGGCATGGCGCTCCAAGCAACCGGCAACGACACATATTTCGGCCACCAGAATTACTTCACATTTGGCGCTAGCGTCGACCGGAGTCTGCTTAGTTTCAGCTCTACCAGCCAGCTTGGCACGATCTTCCCCAATTTGATCATCGGCAATGGCGCCTTCCCAGGCTCGGGCGACATCATCGGGACCTTGGGAGGAATCGGCAAAGTGCCGACCTTTCTCACCGGCAATACGACATATTATGGCGTCTATACACTCGACACCTTTAA
>JBOHJV010000088.1:0-13963 GCA_050728695.1 Methylocella sp.
GCTACGCCCGCCAGCGCCGCGAGTCCCACGGCGAGCGAACCAAATCCCGAGCGGTTCGGACGAAAGATAATCAGAAGGCCGACAGAGCATGCCGCGATTTCCTTGATCGAAAGAGTGCGGCAAAGGAACACGGAAAACAGCCCGCAGAGCATGAGGTCAAGCGTCCGCTTCCGCAGTCGGTAACGCGTTGCGGCCACAAGGGCGCCGAAGGCATTGAGCCATGCGACTTCGATGTGGTGCAACAAAAGCCCTTGCGGCAGCACAAAATCACCCTTGGTGATCAGCGGACCGCCCTTGACGGTCACGCCTGTGCTCAGATCGTACAAAATGAACGGAATGTTGATCAGGCACAGTATGATGATCAGAATAGAGAGACTTTCAAACACCTGCTTCGCGCTGCCTGTCCTCTTGAAAAGCCATGCAAAGGCAAACGTCATAATGGCGAGCTTCGAATCAAGTGCGATAGTCAACATTGCGGAAAATGGTTGAGAAACACCCGTATTGGAGAGTAAAATCGCTCCAAGCATAAGAACCAACGAGTAACCAAGCATAGACAGAGCAGGCAGCCAAGACTTCCGGTCTTGGAAAAACAAAATAGCGAAGGGTAACACAATAATGCATGTGATTTTATCGAGCAGCGAAGTCCCGTACTCCTGAGCTAGCGCCAGTCTGATGTAGTGCAGTGCCAAATATAGATTGAAGAACCCGATCGTCACTAACCCGCCGGAACGGATGACCCGCTTGGCGGGCCGCAAGCCCTCGCGAACGAAGCGCACGTCCGGTTCGGTCAGCCGCGCGCCGGCAACGTCAGAGTGTGTTAGTTTGCGCAGGTTCACATCCTTATGCAGCAAATTCGTCCCTGTCAGCGACGGTTCCGTTCGAGGCAAACTGTCAATATCTGCCTAAGCGCGGAAAAATAGTCCTGCTTGGTGAATTTGGCCGCAAACTGCCTTGCAGCCACTGCGAGCGCATTTCGCCGCTCCGGTTCATTCATAAGAGTTTCGATTGCTCTGGCGAGCGCGGCGGGATTCCCGGCCTCCACGGCGATCGCCGTCACCCCATCGATAAAATACCCCTCCAACGCGATCACGTTGGAAGCAACGACAGGGACTCCGGCCGCGATCGCGATCGCGAGTCGAACGTGGCCCGCACTCTTCAAATTCTCCTTAAGGCAAAGGGCGTAGATCGTGGCGCCGCCCACGAGTCGTTCGTGTTCGGCGTCTAGGGGGAGAACTTTTGCACGCGCGTCCTTATTGAGAGCGGTAATGCGCGGAAGGTCCTTGCTTACGCAGGCGACGATGAGAGGCCAATTTCCGAACTGCGCCGCTGCAAAAAGCGTCTCCCAATCACATGAAGCGATCCCGGAGCCCATGACATATCCACTCGTCGTGCTGGTCGAATTTTGGAACTCGAAGTCCCACCCAGAAAGCGGCCACGGAACCCTATGGAGCACGTCTTCCGAAATGCCGAAACGCTCGACGAATTTCCGGAGCTCCCACTCGGTCATGACCTGAACGGCTAGAACGGACGCCCGCATACCCGGCCCGATGACATATTTGTAGATAAAGAGGACGGCCGCCGCGATTATGGGGCCTTTGCTCGAAACAGCGATATCGATGCACTCGAAAATGACGATGTTGCGGTTGCGCAAGACCGCCTGTAGGACACAGATCAGGCGCCCATACCGGTACCAATCTGGCACAATGAGCGTGAAATCCCGGCCGAACCAGATCAGAAGCAGCGCCCGCAAGACAGAAAAACGCAGGAGAAAACGCGCAAGGCGCGGTCCCATCTTTTCTTCGACATATTTCTCGAACGGGAACACTATGTCACCCAGTTCCCGAGAATACCAAAAGTCGCACAATACCTGCGTGTTATTGATATTGGGCATAAATGAATCAGCTCCACTTGGTCATGCAGGTTCACATCCTTATGCAGCACATTCGTCCCGGTCAGCGACGGTTCCGTTCGAGGCAAACTGTCAATATCTGCCTGAGCGCGGAAAAATAGTCCTGCGTGGTGAATTTGACCGCATACTTCCTTGCAGACACCGTGAGCGCCTCTCACTTCTCCGGTTCAATCATAAGAGTTTCGATCTCCCTGGCGAGCGCGGCGGGATGCCCGGCCTCCACGGCGATCGCCGTCACGCCATTGATCAGGGACCCCTCAATCCCGAGTACATCGGAAGCCACGACGGGGACTCCGGCAGCGATCGCGATCGCGAGTCGAGTTTGGCCCCCACTCCTCAAATTCTCCTTACGGCAGAGGGCATAGTCGTGGCGCCGCCTACGAGTCGTTCGCGTTCGGCGCGGGTGTTTAGGCGGAAAACTTTTGCACGCGCGTTCTTGTTGAGAGCGGTAACGCGCGGAAGGTCCTTGCTTGTGCGCATGACGATGAGAGGCCAATTTCCGAACTGCACCGCTGCAAAAAGCGTCTCCCAATCACATGAATTGATCCCGGAAGCCATGACACATCCGCCACTCGTCGTGCCGGTCGAATTTTGGAACTCGAAGTCCCACCCTGAAAGCGGCCACGGAACCGTAAGGAGCACGTCTTCCGAAAGGCCGAAACGCTCCACGAATATCGGTCGCTCTCGGTTGGTGTAAAACGGAGCGGCCACACCGCACGCGCGCATACAGGGCCCGGTGATATATTTGTAGACAAGGAGGATGGCCGCCCCGAGGATTTGACCTTTGCTCCAAATAGCGGCATCGATGCATTCGAAAATAACGATGTTGCGATTGCACAAGGTCCCCTGCAGGACACAGATCAGGCGCCCATACCGAAACCAATCCGGCGCAATGAGCTGGAAATCCCGGCCGAGCCAGACCAGAAGTAGCGCCCGCAAGACGGAAAAGCGACGAAGAAAACACGCGAGGCGCGGTCCTACCTTTTCGTCAGCGTATTTCTCGAATGGATAAAGTATATCGCCCAGTTCCGAATAATACCAAAAGTCGCACAATACCTGCTTGTTTTTGATATTAGCCATACCTCAATCACCTCCACTTGTCCATAATTCGGCGATGGCTTGCTTTCGGCGTACGCCTAGCGTTACCGCTTGCCCCCTTCATCGGACTCGACACAAGGCCCACCCGAAATTAATGATACATCCTCTGCAGCCTGCCATCAGACCAAGCGCCGGTTCAACTCGCGAATCATACGTCGTTCAACAACGACGAACGCAACCGAAGTTATGGTTGAACGCTTAACACACGCGACGATCGATATCCACCCCTCGTGCCGGCCTCCCCGCCCCCGGCGAGAAAGTCGGGTTAACTGAGATTTTGCCTTGACGAAGTGGAGCAAATTGGTTCGGCGACCAAATTCGAACCAAACGTCAGCATGAACATTACGGCCTTTTTTAGCGAAGACGCAGGTTTTCGCCACCATCGATTCATGCGGCAATTCGGCGCGATCGCCGCATCGGGCAGGCATCATCTCGCCTATCCGCGAAAGGTCCATCACTTCCACTAGGGCGTCCCTTACGAGCAGCGGCCGAGTCCGCTGGTCAATCGTGCCGATCCAGTCCTTTGCAGTTAAAGGGACCCGTCATCAGGACGAGGGGCGGGTGTTTCTTAGTTGGAAATCGGATCCGTTTCTTTTCCTACTTATCATGCGGCCAGATCACACCGCCAGAGGTGGCCTCTGCTGCCGTTGCCGCGCGTCTGTGGCAACGCGCTTGCGTTGTCCACATCGCCACGGCCAGCGACTGCCAATGCGGCGGCGTGCTGGACCGCCATCGGCGTCCGGTTTCGCAGCGCCAAGCATGCCGCGAACGTCAGATCGCGACGTGGTGGCCGAGTTCGACGACGTCTTCGCTAGGGAGCCTGAAGAAATCGCTGACGTGCACGGCGTTACGTTGCATCGCGGCGAAAAACGCCTCCTCCCATTTGGCCAGGCCCTTTCCGTCCTCTCGGCGAACGATCGTTTCGTGGCCGACGTAATAGGTGACGTCGTCGAACGCGACCGAGCAACCTTGTTCGCGCGCCTGCTGCAAAAGCTTTGGAATGTCTGGCCTCTCCATGAATCCATGGCGGGCCACCGCGCGCCAGAAATTGGGGGCCACTTCAAGCAGCGCCAAGCGCTCGGACTCCTTGATCCAAGGAACGGAGTCCGTCACGACCCTAAGAGCAAACAGATGATCGTGCAAGGCTCGGTTGTGCTTGACGTGCCAGACCATCAGCGGCGGCGTGGCGCCCAACGTCCACGTCAGGAAAACCGCGGTGCCCGGAACACGCGGAATCTTGCGGGAATCGACCGAGCCCATGAATTCGGCGACCGGAATGAGCCGCTCGTTCAGCACCTGTGTGGCCGCCGTCGACCCACGATGCCAAATTAGCATCACGCCATAGACAATGCTGGCGAGCAGCAGCGGAACATATCCGCCGTCGGCGACCTTCACGAGATTCGCCAGGAAGAAGCTGGCATCGACGCAGAGAAAGACGCCGGCGATCGCGCCGCTTGCGAAGAGGCTCCATCCCCAAACCTCGCGCATGGCGATGAACAAAAGCGCCGAGGTCACGAGCATTGTCGCCGAAACAGCGATCCCGTAGGCGGCGGCCAGATTGTCGGACTTACCGAAGAACAGCGCCAGGCCAACCGTGACAATCATGAGCAGCCAGTTGACGACGCCGACGTAGATCTGTCCGTAGCCTTTCTCGGAGGTCTGTTTGATTGGCAGACGCGGCAGCCAGCCGAGCTGGATCGCCTGCCGCGTCATCGAGAACGCTCCGGTGATGATCGACTGGCTGGCGATAATCGTCGCGATCGTTGCCAGAACAATGAAGGGAATGAGCAACGGCTCGGGACACAGCCGGAAGAAAATATTGTCGGCGA
This sequence comes from Methylocella sp., assembly GCA_050728695.1. Taxonomy (GTDB): domain Bacteria; phylum Pseudomonadota; class Alphaproteobacteria; order Rhizobiales; family Beijerinckiaceae; genus Methylocapsa. Next base: position 4,837 of record JBOHJV010000088.1, read on the forward strand.
TTGGCGCCCCTTCGAGGACAATCGCGCTCTGACCGGCATAATTCAGGATCAGGCTTGGGAAGACGACGCAGGACCAGGCGAGCCGGATCGGGCGACGACCGAAATGCCCCATGTCAGCGTAAAGCGCCTCGGCCCCTGTCACGCAAAGGAAGACACCGCCTAGGACAAGGAAGCTCGCGTAACCATTCGAAAATAGGTAGCGAAGCCCAGAGAGGGGATTTAAGGCGGCAAGCACCGCCGGATGCCGCGTGACCCCCCATAGGCCGAGCACCGCGATCGACAGAAACCACAGACCCATGATCGGGCCAAAGGCCTTGCCGATGCGCGATGTGCCTTGCGGTTGGATCGCGAAGAGCGCAACGAGAATCGCAACCGAAGCGGGCAAAACATAGGGCTTTAGGGCGGGCGTCGCGATATTGAGGCCCTCGAGAGCCGAGAGAACCGAGATGGCGGGGGTGATCGCGCCATCGCCGTAAATCAGCGCGGCGCCGAACAGTCCGATGGCGACGATTACCGGCCTTTGATGTTTCTTTATGCCGAGCAGCGACATGAGCGCGAGAATGCCGCCTTCGCCGTCATTATCGATGCTCATCGCGAAGATCACGTATTTCACCGACGTGACGATGACAAGGGTCCACAGGATCAGCGAGAGGACGCCAAGGACGACGTCGGGAGTAGGCGTTCCTCCGGTCAGGGCGAGGACGGTCTTTAGCGTATAAAGCGGGCTCGTGCCGATGTCGCCAAACACGATTCCGAGCGCGGACAGACCCATCGTCGCCAGGCCTGTGGAGCGAACGGCATCGGGCTGCGGGATTTTGGGGGCGACTTGCTGCATCGGGTCGAGTCCTGGATATTGAGAGCAGGGCGATTCCCGCTCTTACGCAACGATCTGCCTCATGTCTCGGCTGTAGCAAATTAGCAAATGCAGGTCACTACGCGACCCGTATGTCGACAAGGCTTGATTTTTCTAATCCGACAGGAAAGAGCCGGACCCCCACCCCTCATTTGCGAGCTTATGCCCTATCCCTGCCAAGATGTTGGGTTAAAGGGCGCTTGGAGCGGACCGGCGGCGCTTCAACTATTTGCACATGCGATGGGCAATGTCGCGAAACTACCGGTCCTGAATGTGCTCTCGGGCGCCAATTTTGTTGCGATGTAACGCTTGGCTTTGGTGAAGTCGCGGATGATTGTTTGGCCCAAGATCGAGACCGCCGGTTCAAAACACGTCCCTGGCAGTGGGGCCGCGCGGCGAATGAAATGCGCCCTGCCCGCGCAAAGGCGCGCCGGGACGATTTTTCAGAACTTCAGACCTCAAACCCAAAGTTTATCCGACGCAGTATAGGTTTGAACCTATTGTGCGATAGATTACAAATCGACTGTGGAGGACGGCCGCTGAAAACCTGATCGCGGTTGAGTTCATCTAACGGAACTACTGGGTCAAGGTGACCAATAAGCAAAAAATCAATTACTTTCACGGATTCGGAACTCGCCGTAAGGATCGCTTGCAACTGTTGCGTGCTGTAAACGGACCGCTTTGCGGTCAACCTAATCAGATCATCTAGATTTGATGCTTCTGAGACAGCTTCAACAACCCCGATACTGGTTGCCGACTGCGAGGCGAGATAATCGGGGGACTTAGAGCGATAAAACAACAAGACGTCACCCCGCGCCAAGGCACGCGTCCTTGCACGGCAAAGGTACACCTTGCGGATGGTATTTCCAGGCGTACGCGGCGTTCCACCCGCGACGGCTAGCCCAGCCGCATGAAAGAGATCTCCCTGACGCCGGGTCGCCAACTCAGGAAAAAGCATGTTGTGATATTCGCCTTTAATAGGGACGCAGAATGCGCGGGCCGGAGTCCGCGCCACAAAACGCGGGTAGTTGTTTCGTGCAAGTTCAAAGATGTCGGCCATTGGTGTGGCCTCCAAGCGTGCACGTAATAGCGATTTTTCGTAAATTTCTTCTTCAAATGTATTCACTCCCGTCTTTTGAAAACCGAAATATTCAAGAACTTGAATGAGGAAGATCTGATCAGAAAAAGTCGTCAAATATACTAAATCATAGCTATTCTTAGATGCAAACCACAAAATTTGCTTCAATAAAAGCTCGCCAAGCTTCTCCCCTCGGAACTTTAGCTTCACTTTAAATGTACAAATCTTCAATATCTTTGGCCCAATATGGCGCGTGCATGCCTCAGCGTGCGTTTCGTCTTTTCGCACCACTAGGCCGGCAAGCTCGTCATCGACGGTAGACACCCAGCACTGACGATGATTAGGTACGCACGTCTCTCGCCACCATCTGGCGAACTCGGGGTATCCCTCTCGCAGGCTTTCGAAAATCTCGTCATCGATTGGTATGGCATGAGCCGGAACTTCCTCGACGAGCGGGAGGCGTACTTCCTTCGGCTCATAAGTTGACGATAACCAAGCGACAGCATCAGCGACCGTCAGGACCCTATCGGCGAGAGGTGGTGAACAGCGCCGCGCACGGACGTGAATGCCTTCATCTTGCGTAACGAGAAAGTCCACGACCCCGATTCGAAGGGCATAGAGCAAGGCTACATCGACACTGTCATTCGGTTTCGTAACTGGTCCGAAGTGCTTCGAAAGTTCGTCTGGGTCAGGCGGCTTTATTTTCGCTAGCTGCTCGAACTTTTTCACCTTGCTGAGGGAGATTTTCTGTCGCTCATGATCTCTATCGCGCCTGATATCCTCGACCGCGGCTTCATGAACGAATACGCGAACGCTATGTTGTCCACAAAGCTGCTGCAGTTTCGCAAAATTTGGAGGTACTTCTTTTTGATCTTCGAGACCGACAAAGACGTTTGTGTCAATTAGGATTTTGCGACCACTCATGCTCAACCAGCCTGCGGAGATGGTGTGATGCATACTGAAAGGACTGGGGTGGTTCGAATCCAAATCGCTCACGCAATTCGGTTAAGCCAACCGGCCGAGCAAAGGGGCGCGCAAACGCCAGCATTATGGCATAACCGCAATTGCGCCCGCAGAAATACGCCTCGAAAGCTCCTTTCGAAACGCACGCGGCGGTCCGGTAGCGTTTCCAAAGTTCGGGCACAGTCAATCGCTGAACGTGTCGGATCTGGGCTAGGCCTGTAAGAGCGCGCGTGGGGCTTGTCGTATAAATCAATGCCAAGGCCCCTGGCCTGACGTCATCCGCGAATCGGCGGCGAAACTCGACAGTCTTCTTCCCAGAAAGAATCTTCTCAGCATGCGGAGGTCGGATGCTGAACACCACATACCGCAATGTACTTACGCCATCGGGAAAGACATTAGGGAGGCAAAGTTGGCGGCTCTCAACGTTTCCGCATACTTCCAATACCTGGGCTAGCAGCTCATCTCGCTTCTCCGTGTGTGACGGTACTGTTTGGCCTATATCAGCGCGTTGGGCCAATTCCGTTACGCCAAGCGTGTTGCCCAAGCTCTGGCGACGCTCACCGAAACTTCCAAGAGCCTTTAGCCGCCCCACTCTCAGTCCTTTGCAGACGTATCGAATCAAGGATCGATTTGTCAGGAGAATTTATAGCACACGGCTTTGATGCTCAACTCATATTCCTGTTCATCGTTCAGAAGGGCTAGTTGGAATATTAGCGTTGCGCCCCCGCGTGGCCTTCACCCAGTCCCTTGCGCGGTGCTCCGGGTCGGCGTTCCGCGTGATGTCGGTGACAACCGCGGCGCTATCCGCCCCAGCTTGCAGCACTCCCGCCACGCGCTCAAGCGTTATGCCGCCGATTGCAACAAGGGGTATTTTGCCTATCTTCTTCTTCCATTCGGCGATGCGCGGAAGACCCTGCGGCGCAAAAGCCATGGCCTTTAGGACCGTCGGATAGATGGGACCGAGCGCGATATAATCGGGGCTCGCGTCGAGCGCTCGAGAAAGCTCGGCCTCGTCATGGGTTGAAACGCCTAGCCGCAACCCCGCGCGGCGGATCGCAGCAAGGTCCGCCGTCGCGAGATCGCCCTGTCCGAGATGGATAAAATCGCAGCCAGCGTCGATGGCTTCTCGCCAATAATCATTCACGATAAGCTGTGCGCCATGCCGCGCGCAGAGCGCTCTCGTCTCTATTATCTCCGCGCGGATCGTTGCGTTCGGCTTGTCCTTGATCCGGAGTTGCACGAGCCGCACTCCGCATGGCAAAAGCCGCGCGACCCACTCCGCGCTTTCGACGATCAAATAGAACCGATTAAGCACGCGCAAAATCGCTAAATGCGCGTCCGATCACCGGCGTCGAAGGCGCCGCCATGTCGCGCGCGTGCATCAAACCGGCGCGATAACCAATCCGCCCGGCCTCGACCGCGAGCGCGAAGGCGCGGGCCATTTTTGCGGGATCGCCGGCCCTGGCGATCGCCGTGTTGGAGAGGACCGCGTCGAAACCCATTTCCATCGCCGCCGCCGCATGCGAGGGGGCGCCAATCCCGGCATCGACGATGATAGGCACGTTTGGAAAATGCGCGCGCAGCGATTTCAGTCCATAAGGATTATTGAGACCCCGCGCTGATCCGATGGGCGAGCCCCAGGGCATCAAAACTTCGCAGCCCGCGACAAGAAGCCTTTCCGCCGCGACAAGATCCTCGGTGGTATAGGGAAAAACTTGAAACCCTTCGCGGGCGAGAATCGACGCCGCCTCGACCAAACCAAAGACATCGGGCTGCAAGCTGTCTTCCTCGCCGATCACTTCGAGCTTGATCCACGGCGTGTCGAAAACTTCGCGTGCCATCTCCGCGGTGGTCACGGCCTCCTTCACGCTCCGGCACCCGGCGGTATTGGGCAAAACCCGAACGCCAAGCTCGCGGATCAGCGCCCAGAAACTTTTCCCCGCGCGGCCACCCCCAGACTCGCGCCTGAGCGAGACCGTCACGACCTCCACTTTCGCCGCCGCGATCGCGCGCGAGAGAATCGCGGGCGAAGGATATTGCGCGGTTCCGGCAAGTAGTCGCGAGGAGAGCGCGACGCCATAAAGCGTGAGCCGGTCCTCACCCATGTCCACCTCCATATCAGCCTCCCTGACGCGGCACCAGAATCTCGATCGAGTCACCTTCTTTCAATGGCGTCTTGCCACGATCGGTCTTACGGACGAAATTCCGGTTGAGCGCGGTCGCGATGGCGCCGTCCTCGTAATCGAGCTCGCGCAACAGCGCGCCGAGCGTTGCCGCCGCGACATCAAGCGGTTTGCCGTTGACGTGGATGCGCATCCATGACCTCCGGAAAATAGGCGCCTTCGAGCACGACTTGGACGACACGCCGGGCGAGCGCGGGCGCCAGCAAGAAGCCATGCCGGTAAAGGCCGTTGATATAAATTTTGCGGCCATCGCGGCGGATTCTTGGAAGATTGTCGGGAAACGCCGGCCGAACGCCCGCTCCCGTCTCGACGACCTCCGCCTCGGCCAATGCCGGATGCAGGCAGTAGGCGGCGCCAAGCAATTCCAGCATCGCACGCGCGGTGATTCGGCCAACATCCTCGCTTTCGATCATCGTCGCGCCAATCATAAGCCGCCCATCGCCGCGCGGCACGACATAGACAGGATGACGCGGATGCAGGAGCCGTACCGGCCGCGTCAGCGCAACCTCGCGGGTAGAGAGAATTAGCATTTCGCCCTTGACGCCGCGCAAATCGTACAGAGCGTCTTGCGCCGCGAGGCCGCGGCAATCGATGGTCCAATCGGCTCGTTCCGGCGTTTGCGCCGCATCCACGCCGTAGCGGAGAGCGACATTGCCGAAACGCGAAAGGCGAGCGGCGAGAGCCGCCATCGCCGCGCGTGGATCGAGATGCGCTTCGGATGGGAAAAACAGCGCTTCCTCGAAGCGCCCCGCAAGGTCCGGTTCGAGCGCCGCGATCTGGCTCGCATCGATGTGTTCATATCCGCTGGTGCGGCGGGCAAATTGGAAAAGCTCGGGTCTATCCCGCGCCGGCGCGGCGACCAGCGTTCCTCGACGCACCGCGACGGGCACGGTTGCGGTCCAGAATGCGAGCGATTCGAGGCCCAGATCGAAAACGAGTTTTTCCGCGCTTTCGGCTTCGCACCAGGGCGCCAGCATGCCGCCCGCAAGACAAGAACAGCCAAGGCCCGGACCCTCGCGGCATTCGATGAGCTCGACATCGCAACCCGCGCGGGCGAACTCGAATGCGCTGGTCAAGCCCGCGATGCCCGCGCCCAAGATTCGAATGCGCACGGCGTTACCCATCCGTATCTCGCCGAGGCCAAGCAAAACAGATGCGAACGGACCTGTATTTGTAAGGAAACATCACGCGACCATCCCTACGCCAGTACGAGCTGGATCAGGTTCGAAGGGTCGCGGGGCCACGTCAAAAGCGCCGCCCGCCTCTCAGCCCCCTGCCGGGGATCCCCTAGGTTTTCGCCCGCTTAATTAGTCTCCGAGGCGGCCTTCGTCAAGGCGCTGCGATGTCCGCCTGGAGCAGGAGGCACGGGCTTCCCTTGCGTTTCGATCCCGGCTATGGGAACGCAACGCGCGCTTTCTTCGACCGGGACAACCATGAAAGCCGTCCACGTCCTGAATGGGCCGAACCTCAATCTCCTCGGCACTCGGGAACCAGAAACCTATGGCCATGCGACTCTCGCGGAAATCGAGGCTGGGCTTCGCGCGCGCTGCAAACCGCGCGGAATCGCTTTGCATTTTCGCCAATCGAACCACGAAGGCGACCTCGTGACCTGGGTGCAGGAAGCTGGCCGCGCCGGCGAGCCGGTGATCTTGAATGCCGGGGCCTATTCGCATACGTCAATCGCGCTTTACGATGCGATCAAGGCAACGAGCGCGCAAGTTATCGAGGTCCATCTTTCGAACATTCACGCCAGGGAAGACTTTCGCCGCCACTCGATGATCTCCGCCGTCGCGCGGGGCGTGATTTTGGGGTTTGGCGCTTTCTCCTACGATCTCGCGCTCGAAGCTTTTCTGACGCTGGCCGAAGCGGCCGGTAAACCGGGACCAGCTCCATCGTCAAGCAACTCATGAAATCTTTTCGTCTTGGTTCTTTCCTGAACGCATCCAGGACAACGGCGCAAACGAGAGTAGAAAAAGATGAAATATCCGGAGCCAAAACCGGACCCGAGCCCGGCGGCGGCGGCAATCGACACGGAATTGGTCGAGATCCTGGCGCAGCTTGTTACCCGTCTCGGACTTTCCGAGATTGAAGTCACGAAGGGCGATTTCAAAATCCGCGTCGCGCGACAGGTTTCCGCCGCTATCGTTCAGCCGATCGTGACCTCGCCGCAGGCCGCAAGCCCGGGTGCGGCGGGCACCGCGGCTCCGGCCGACGGTCCAGGCACGGTAAAGTCGCCGATGGTCGGAACCGCTTACTTGCGTTCCTCGGCGGGCGCCCCCCCGTTTGTCGAGGTTGGCGCGCAGGTGAATACGGGCGACAAAGTTCTTCTTGTCGAGGCGATGAAGACCTTCAACGAGATCCTCGCTCCCCGCGCCGGCACGGTGACGGGCATTCTGGTCGAGGACGGTCAGCCGGTCGAATATGGCCAACCGCTGCTCGTAATCGAATAAGGCCGCGAAGCCGGTGGACCGACATGTTCGAAAAGATACTTATCGCCAATCGCGGCGAAATCGCCTTACGGATTTTGCGCGCGGCCAAGGAGCTCGGCATCGCGACCGTGGCGGTTCATTCAACGGCCGACGCCCACGCGATGCACGTGAAACTCGCCGATGAATCGGTTTGCATCGGGCCGCCGCCCGCCCGTGATTCCTATCTCAACATCCCCGCACTTCTTGGGGCTTGCGCAATCACCGGCGCCGAAGCCTTGCATCCGGGCTATGGATTTCTGTCCGAGAACGCAAGGTTCGCGGAGATTCTCGCCGATCATCACATCGTTTTTATCGGCCCCAAGCCGGAGCACATCAGGCTCATGGGCGATAAGATCGCGGCCAAAACGACGGCGATCCGGCTCGGCATTCCCTGCGTCCCTGGCTCGCCCGGCGCGGTCACCGGCGACAAGGACGCGGTGGCCATCGCCCGGACGCTTGGCTTTCCGGTCCTTGTCAAGGCGGCGGCGGGCGGCGGCGGACGCGGCATGAAAGTCGCCCGCACCGCGGACGATCTTCCGGCCGCGCTCGAAATGGCGCGGATCGAGGCCAAGGCGTCCTTCGGCGACGACACGGTCTATCTCGAAAAGCTTCTCGAAAGGCCGCGCCATATCGAAATCCAGGTTCTCGGCGACGGCCACGGCAAGGCTGTTCATCTCGGCGAACGCGATTGCTCGTTGCAGCGCCGGAATCAGAAAGTCTGGGAGGAAAGCCCCTCCCCCGCACTCAATGCGTCGCAGCGCCGAGAAATCGGCGAAATTTGTGCAAACGCGATGCGTGAACTCGGTTATGCCAGCGTCGGCACCATCGAGTTTCTCTACGAAAATGGCAAATCCTATTTCATCGAGATGAATACAAGGATTCAGGTCGAGCATCCGGTAACCGAAATGATCACCGGTGTCGATCTCGTCAACGAGCAAATAAGAATCGCCGCGGGCTCCGCCTTGACGTTGACACAGAAGGATATCGCCTTTCAGGGACATGCAATCGAATGCAGGATCAATGCCGAGCATTCCGCAACCTTCCGGCCTTCGCCGGGCAAGATCGTCTATTACCATCCGCCCGGCGGCCTTGGCGTGCGTGTCGATAGCGCGGTCTATGCCGGGTACTCTATCCCGCCAAACTACGATTCCCTCGTCGGCAAACTCATCGTGCATGGGCGCAACCGCAACGAGGCGCTAATGCGGCTTCGCCGCGCGCTCGATGAATTCATTGTCGACGGCATCGATACGACCATTCCCCTGTTTCAAACTTTGGTGCGCAACGCCGACATCCAAAATGGGCTCTACGACATTCATTGGCTGGAGAGGTTTCTTGCATCGGGCGGGATGGACGAGGCGAGCGCGTGGGTCTCGCCCTAGACCGTCGAGGCCTTAACAAGACTCGTGGCTCTGTCCCGGCCGAGACGGTACGCGATATAACAAGACGGCACGCGGTATAACGCGGAATGGAGCGGGTGAAGGGAATCGAACCCTCGTATTCAGCTTGGAAGGCTGCTGCTCTACCATTGAGCTACACCCGCGAAGCTTTTGTGCCATAGGCTTCGGGAGGCCGCACCGCGCAT
>JBOHJV010000089.1:0-13654 GCA_050728695.1 Methylocella sp.
GGAGCCGGCGAATTAGAGGTCTATTATCAGCCTCTCGTCAAGCTCGAGACCGGCGTCATTTGCGGCTTCGAGGCGCTGCTTCGCTGGCACCACCCTGAGCGTGGGATGGTGGCTCCGGCGAAGTTCATTCCGCTCGCCGAGGAGACCGGCTTGATTGTCCCGATCGGCGAATGGGTGCTGCGGCAAGCCTGCGCCGAAGCGGTGCGATGGCCGGACGATTTGAAAGTCGCGGTGAATCTTTCGCCGGTTCAGTTCAAGAGAGGTAATTTGCCGCAGGTGGTTTTCGCGACGCTCGCCAGCGCGGGACTGCCGGCGGCGCGGCTCGACCTCGAGATCACAGAATCCGTTTTTCTCGCGGAAAGCAAAACCAACCTCGCCACTTTGCGCAGCTTGCGCGCGCTCGGCGTCGGCATTGCGATGGATGATTTCGGTACCGGCTATTCCGGCCTGAGCTATCTGCGCGCCTTTCCCTTCGACAAAATCAAGATCGACCGGTCGTTCATTTCCGAGGTTGGGGAGGGCGCGGATTGCATGGCAATTATCCGGGCGATCGCCAATCTTGGATCGAACCTCGGCATTCCCACGCTGGCCGAAGGCGTCGAGACGGAAGAACAGCTTTCCTGGTTGCGCGACGCCGGCTGCACGGAAATGCAAGGCTATTTGATCAGCCGGCCGGTTCCGGCGAGCGAAATCGCCGGATTGCTTAGTCCCCCTCGCATCGGCGGGCACACCGAGCAATATCTTCTCACCGCCTAGCGCGGACTTTTTGGAATATGTCCGGAAAATGTTGGTGACGGCGTGACGCGGTGAAGCGTTCTTCGCGCAAGCGCGCGTCGGCGCGCCGCGGTTCGGCATTCGCCGCACGATTCTCGCAGGGCTAACCCAGCGGTTTTGATCGAGAGACGATCGAGGAATCCCCGCGCCGGAGTTGGCGCGTGATGATCCATCCGGCCCTTCGACAAGCTCAGGAGTCGCGGCCTTTGATGGCCGATGCCGAGGGTCAGAACCTCGCGCCTTGCGTCCGCATCGGCGCCGATCGAGGCGATCGCCGCCACAGCGCCAGACAAAGCGCGCCTCGCGAGCGGCTTGCTTTCGCCCTGCTCCGCCGCCACCTGGGCACGGTCAGCTGCCATATTGACGGGGGATGATCGAACCCCGTATTGACGAAGAATTAATTATTGCCGGATTGAATCGTAAGGTTCGTGAGGTGATGATCGTGCACTCGTCGAGATGGGGTCTCTTGCTTCTCGGGCTGGTCATGGCGGGTTGCGAGTCGGGAGGGAGTCTTGGCCCGGTTAGTCCAGCCGAGCAGCAGGCCTTGATCGAGTCGGCCGCGACGACGTCTCCTAATCTGCACCCCGGTGAAAAAATCCGCGTCATCGTTTTCGGCGAAGACCGGCTTTCTGGCGAATTTGAAATCGATCCGGCAGGATTCGTATCGCTGCCTCTCGCGGGTACGATCAAGGCCGCGGGATTGAGCAAGCAGCAGCTTGAACGGGATCTTTCCAAAAAATTTAGTGGTGAATATCTGCGCAACCCAAGGGTGACGGTCGACATTGTGTCATTCCGTCCTTTTTACATCATGGGCGAGGTCGCCAAGGCCGGCGAATACCCGTTCAAGAGCGGCCTCAACGTCATGAGCGCCATTGCCATCGCGGGCGGTACGACTTACCGCGCCAACCGCTCGACGGTGCTCATCCAGCACATCGGTGAGAACGGTTTCCGGGAATATCCTTTGCTACCGACAATTCCGGTATCGCCTGGCGATCTGATCAGAGTTCCCGAGCGATATTTTTAGGACGAAAAGCCTGACCCAAAGGGTTGTTGCGTCCGGGCCGATTGCGTCTTTCTCGGTCTCCGATGCGTCGGAAGATGATTCGGAACGTGGAGGGAGCGGCATGATCGCCCCTTCGGCGAGCCAAGGGGGAGCCGCGCGCGTGCTCGACGACATCCGCGCCCGCTTTCCCTGGCCCGAACTCGCGTGGTGGGCGGCGGATGCTTCGTGCGGCTGGTTGACGCGGCGGTCGCGAGGACGGGAAAAAATCCCGCCGCCACGCTCCAAGCCTCCGTCGCTCTCGCCTCAGTTGAGATCGCGATCAGACGATTTGCGGACAGTTGTCTTGAGAGTCCGCCTCACGCGCGTGGCAATTATGAAACGTTAAGTTTTCTTTTACCTTTTCATTGTTGATAACCCGCATTTTTCCTGGCTAAACCAGCAATATATCCTAACATCAACATGTTATGATGATTACTGGATATCGTCACTTCATAATTCGCGTTGGATTTGAAAAGCTGAAAGAGGACCGGGGCGCGCGTGTTGACCCAGGCGCTTTTGCAAAAGACGCTCTGCCGAACGGCGTTTTGCCTGGTTTTTTTGGGACTCGCCTCTCGGGTTGCCGTCCAAGCCGAAGACGGCGCAGCGGTTGCGCAATCGCTGGATGTACTGGGCGCGACGGGAGGACCCGATCCCGACCACGGCATGCCGATCGAAGGTTGGTTGGTCTTTCCATCCTTTTTCGCGGGAGGCGTGTTCAACGACAATGTCTACAATACCGCGTCCAACCGGAAATCGGCGTTCGGTTTGAGGTTACTGCCTAGTTTCGAAGCGTCGAACGACAACGGCATCTATCAGACAACTGTTTACGGCGCTTTGGACGCGCAGATTTATCCTGGAACGGTCCAGAGCGGATCGAGTTTGACGTCCTCGCTTCCCACGACGTCCGCCAACAGCATCCAAGGGCGTGCCGGATTTTCTCATATTTACAAACCAATGGAGGATCTCGCTTTCGATGTGATTTTCGATTATTCGCGTCAGATCGGCCTGTTCGGATCCGGCTTCGGGGCGGGAGGAGCATCGATTGATGTGCCGACAGCCATCGCGCCGACTGGCGTGCCGCAATATTCCAATCAATGGACGGGCCTTGTCGCGGTCGAGAAGAAAATTACTGACCGATCGTTCGTCGAACTTAGAGGCGGAATTCAGGGTCTGGTTTACCAAAACCCCGCGAACTCCGCGATCAATTTCGCCTTTCCTGGAGGCGGCGCGGCGCTGTCCACTCAGCAGAACGGGGTCATTTATACTGTCTCGGCTCGAATCGGCTATTGGGTGGCGCCGGCGTTTTACATGTTCGTCGAGCCAGGAGGGGCTTTTCATAATTACCAAATTTTCCAGAGCGACACCGACGGCTACAGTATCGTGAGCGGCATAGGGTCCGATCAGATCGGTCTGTTGCGGGGCGAAATCTTTTCCGGTTACCAAAGGCAGTCGAGCGTCTACGGCCTGTTCGAGCCGGTCTCGAGTCCTGATTTAGGCGCGCGTTTCTATTATTATCCTACTCCCTATCTCACGATCATCGCGACCGCCGACGAGACGATCGGCTCGGCCACGCCGAGCGTATTTTCGCCGACGGTCGGCTCGGGAACCAGGACGTTTCAAGCCAAGCTTCAAGGCGATTATGGGTTCTCGCCCTATTGGACAGCATCGCTTCGAGGCGGCTACGGCGAAACAAAGTATGCGGGCTTGTCGCGCACCGACACGGCCTGGACCGTTGGTCTAAGCGCCAGCTATACATTCTGGCGCAACGTCGCGTTGACCTTCGATTACCAATTTATGCGGACCGGCACGAATGCTCCGCAGCTCACGGGGGCGGCGGCCGGCTTCGGACTTGGCGGCTTCACTCAGAATCTCGTTACTGCTGGAATAACCTATCGATACTGACATGAAAAACAGAGGGGCAATGAAGAAAGCTAGAATTTTGATCCTTTCAGCAGGGATGATCTTCAACGGGGCCAGTACTACCTTCTCCGCGGTTCTGTCGATTTGCGGCGACGCGGGGATTCAGCATGTTTCTCCGTCCTTATTGGGAGTTTTGCAGCAATATCCGGACGGAGGCGATGGTCTCGCGACGGCGGTAAGCGACATGCTCAGCGCCGATCCATCCGCTGCCGGGGCTATCGTCGAGCTCGCGAAATTGGCCAGTCCCGATCAAAAAGCGGCGATCGCGCTCGGGATTCTGCGGGTCTTGCATGAAGGCTGCAGGCCCAATTCTCGGCCGGCGGAAATTATTCGCGCCGCTTTACGATGCGCCGATCCCGTTTTTCAGGAACTGCTAGCCGCGTTGCAAAATCAGTTGTATGCGGAAAACGACCACGGCAGGGCCGGCTGCGAGTTCCCTTCTGGCGGCGGAGCGGGCGGGATTTTGCCGCCGGTCTTGGTCAGCCCAAACTGAACTCTCGCTGCCGTTGCGCCGGATTGTTGTTTCCTCGCCAGAAGCTACAGGCAACAATAGACAATGCGCGGCAGAATTGCGCCCCGTCCTCTCGCTGGGGTTCGGCAGAAGTCCGATGGCGTTTGCCGTCTCACCGGTGGAAATTGGGCAAGCGAAAGCCGTGGAGATTGTCCCCAAATAAGGCAAAAGGGCGCGACAGGTCACCAATCGGCTGGTAGTGTCGCAACAAAGTCTTGGGGTGGCGATGTCTTGGGGTGGCGATCGGTGGACCTGCTTCACTTAAATACGCAACCATGGCGCGAGGGTCGCGTTGCGTTGGCGTTGAATGAGACCGAGCGATGGTATGTCGTCCATTCGCTTCCTCGGCGGGAAGCGGGTACGGAAATACAATTGCTCGCCCAAGGATTTCGCGCCTTTCTGCCGCGTATGACGAGAACGGTCCGGCATGCGCGCAAACTGCGCACCATCGACGCTCCGGTCTTCCCGCGCTACTTATTCATTGTCCTTGACCTGCGGAAGGATCGCTGGCGCTCAGTCAATGGCACGTTTGGCGTCGCGAGCCTGATCATGACGAGGGACATGCCCGAGCCGGTTCCGCAAGGCGTTGTCGAGCAGCTGCTCGAATATACGGACGAGACGGGAGTCGTGAGGTTCGATCGCGACCTTCGTGAGGGTCAGTCGATCCGTGTCGCCACCGGGCCCTTCGCGCAGGCGCTTGGCCGATTGGAGCGCCTCGCCGCCAATGGGCGAGCGCGCGTCTTGCTCGACATTATGGGCGGTAATGTGCCCGCTCTGCTCGATCGCTCGGCGCTCGAGGCCGGTTGACCGTGGCGCCGCGCTTTGCCGCGGCGTTATCGATCTTTGGGAACGGGGACGCGACGTTTCACCCGAACGGCGGTAGCATGGTCGAAGACGCCCTTTGCAGCGCGGAACCCGCGGGACGGGGTCAATAAAATTTCTACCTCGCGCGGAACCCGCGACAAATCAAAAAAATGCAACAGCATGAACCCGCAAACACCGCGGGCGGCGGGAATACAAAGGTCCGCCCGCGGCGCGCTTATGCGTCGCCGCGTCGGATTTGGGATCAGGATCCGATCGACGGAGCGTTGTTCTTCGCTTTAGTTCTCGCCCTGGCCTGGGTGCCGCTGTGGCTCGGGGCTAATCGGCCCTTCGCGTGGGGCGTCGACGCCATTCTCTTTCCGGGACTCGCGTTGGTCTACGAGATCTCCTTGCTCCTTCGCGGTCGAGGCCATCCCGTCGGCGTCAGACGTCTCAAGGCGCCCGCGATGCTCTTCGCGGCCGTCGTTACTTGGATATTCATCCAGATGTCCACCTCGGTCCCCGCGGCTTTGCAGCATCCAGTTTGGGCGATGGCAGCCGATGTCTTGGAGCGTCCGCTCGATGGGTGCATCTCTGTCAACCGTGACCTGACCGCTCTTTCCCTTCTTCGTCTGGCGACCGCGGCTAGCGCCCTATGGGTCTCAATCCAGCTCTGTCGCGACGCCGATCGCGCGCATTTTCTCGTTCATGCGGTCGGGGCAATCGTCGCCGCCTATTGCGCCTATGGTCTCGTCTCCTACGCGCTCTTTTCGGGCGCCATTCTCTGGTTCGACGTCGACAAAGAGATTGGTTTCGTCCGGTCGACGTTCGTCAACCGCAACTCTTTCGCGACCTATGCGGGCCTCGGCCTCGTCGCGACCACTGGCATGATCTTGCGCCTTTATCGGCATGAGGTGCGGGCGGAAGCTGGCTCGCTGTCGCATCGTTTCGCCCTCTTCATCGAGGCTACCGGACGCCGCGGCTGGCTTCTCCTGGGGACGGGATTGGTCACTCTCGCCGCCCTGCTCGCCACCGGCTCGCGCGGCGGCGTCGCGGCGGCCGCGCTCGGTCTCATCGGCCTGCTCGCGCTCACCTCCGCCCGTCACAGGCGTCGCGGCGGCGAGCGCATGGAGGCGGTTGTCTTCGTGGCGGCGGCCGTCCTTGCCTGTTCGGTTTTTTTCGGCGACCTGTTCATCGGACGCATTGCTTCCGGCGGCTTCCTCGATGACGCCTCTAGGAGTGGTGCCTACCTGATCACCCTGCGATCGATCCTAGTTTCGCCCTTTCTCGGTTTCGGCGATGGTACTTTCGCCGATGTCTTTCCGATGTATCGCGACCGTTCGATCGACGTGACTGGGACCTGGGACAAGGCGCACGATACCTATCTCGAGATTTTCCAGGGTCTTGGTCTCGTCTTCGGGACAGCGCTCCTTGCCGCGCTCGCGTGGCTCGTCTATCTTTGCGTCGCTGGAGCCTTGAAAAGGCGCCGCGACGGGGGGCCAGCGCTCGTTGCCAGCGCCGCCGCTCTCCTTATCGCGGTTCATGCGCTGGTCGATTTCAGCGTCCAGATGCAAGCCGTGGCCCTGACTTTCATGGGGCTCCTCGGCGCGGGCGTCGCCCAGTCAGCGAGCGCCACCGAAGTCGTTGACGATTGAATCGCCGGTTTCCTGCAAATCCGCCAAAGGGCGGCCATTGAGGAAGGATGGATCGACGTTGGATGCGAAACTGCGGAGTCAGAGTCGAGGCGCCGACCACGACGCGGGAGATCACGATCTGCACGAACTCGTCAATTTCCTATGGCGGCGCTGGAAATTCATCGTCGGCGTCACGGCGCTCGCCGCTCTTGCCGGAATGGTCTTTCTCGCCCGTCAGACGCCCGTCTATACGGCAAATGCGCAAATATTGCTCGATTCGCGCCAGACTAAGCCTTTCGGCCAGGATCAGATCCAGTGGGACCTGTCGAACGATTATTCGATGATCGAGAATCAGATGGCGATCATCCGCTCGGTCGCGCTCCTGCGGCGCGTCGTCGAAAGGGAACGTCTCGCCGCCGATCCCGAATTCGGATCAGCGCCGGGCGGCGGCTCCTCTCTCCTCTCCGGCATAAGCTCCATCTTTTTCAAGCATGCGCCGCCCGAGTCGGGCTCAGATCCGGCGAAAACCGTGGAGCAAGACAGCCAGGCCGGGGTTGTCCCGATCGCTGCGATGGGAACGATCGGAGCGCTCCAGGGCGCCCTCTCCGTCACCCGCGTCGGCCAGGCCAGTCTCATCAATGTCGCCTTCACCTCTGTCGACCCGGCGAAAGCGGCGCGTCTCGCAAACGCCGTCGCCGACGCCTATGTCGTCGACGAGCTCGACGCGCGCCTCGAAGCGGCGACGCGCGCCTCCAACTGGTTCAACGACCGTCTCGTCGATCTGCGCGGCCAATTGCGCGAATCCGAGGAGGCGGTCGCAAAGTTCCGGGCCGAGAACAATCTCATGCAGGCCAATGCGAATGCGACGCTGAGCCAAGAGCAGCTCGGCCAGCTCAATATGGGTCTCGTTGCGACCCGCGCCGAGACCGCCGAAAAGAAGGCCCATTTCGATCTTATGCAGAAACTCGAGAGTAACGGTGGCGACATCGCCTCTCTGCCCGAGGTGATGAATTCCGGCGCCATCGGCGGGCTGCGCAAACAGGCGGCGGACTTGTCGCGCCAGGAGGCGGATCTCCTGGCGCGTTACTCCGCGAAGCACCCCTCGGTGGTTAATGTGCACGCGCAGATACAGGATACGCGTCGCCAGATCGCCGCCGAGATGCAGCGTATTGCATCCAAGATCGAAGACGAATACCAATTGGCCAAGGCCCGGCAAGACGCCGCTGAAAAAAGCCTGCGGGAGGCCACCGGGCAGATGGGTCTCGACGCATCGAAAGCAATCACGCTCCGCGAACTCGAGCGCAGCGCGGCCGTCAACAAGAGCCTGTTCGAAGACTTTCTGCAACGCTCGCGCGTCACCAAGGAGGAAGCGACGTTCGAGGAGCACAATTCACGCGTTATCACCCCGGCGCTTTCCCCGGGAGGCCCCAGCGCGCCGAACAAGTCGCGAATTATGGCGATCGCAGTCGTATTGGGGCTGATGGCTGGCGCCGGCGGCGCCTACGCGCTCGAATGGTTGAACGCCGGCTTCACCACGCCGCGCGAGGTCGAGGACATCCTCGGATTCCCGCTGCTCGCGTCTATCTCCAGGTTGTTTCCGCGCGATTTGACCATCGATGGCGCCGTGGCGGCGATCACCGATTATCCGATGCTGAGACCGTTATCGCCGTTCAGCGAGGCGGTCCGCTCGCTGCGCAGCGGCATCCAGATGGCCGACGTTGATCACCCGCCGAAAGTCCTGCAATTTACCTCGACCGTTCCTGGCGAAGGCAAAACGACGCTCGCATTGGCGCTCGCGGCGTCCGCGGCGCAAGCGGGCGCGCGGGTCCTTTTCATTGACTGCGACCTGCGTCATCCTTCGTCCTCGCGCTTGTTCGGGCTCCAAAAGGAAAAGGGTCTTGTCGACTATTTGATCGGCGAGGCGGAGTTGCAGGACATCGTCCACTATCGGGAAAAAGTTTGCCATTGGATGCTCCCCGCTGGCGGTACGACGCAGAACCCCTCGGATCTCCTCGGCTCCGAACGGATGAAGAAGCTGGTCGAGCAGTTTCGCGCGAAGTTCGATCTAGTTATCTTCGACACACCGCCGACCGGGCCGGTGATCGATCCGACGGTGGTGGCCCGCCACCTCGCGGACAAGGTCGTCTATGTCGTCCGCTGGGCCTCGACGCCGCGCGGATCGGTGCAACGTTCCGTGCAACAACTGTCGGGCCACGCTGAGATCGCCGGCGTCGTATTCAACTACGTCGACGACGCGCAGGCCAGAAAGTACGGCGGCGGTACCTATTCCTCTTACTATGGCGGCGGCCACCAATATGCGGAATACTACCGTGAGTGAGCGAGTGTACTCTCTGCGCGCTCCGCGTCTTCTGACCGCGCTCGCCGTGATCGGCGTGTCGGTTTTCGCGATGTCAATGGGCGTCGAGCTGACGCGTTTCGCTCTTGCCGAAATGTCGGCCGGCGATGAGGGGCTCGGAAACCACCTGGCGGCATGGATGAATACGCCGGGGATCGCCGTGTTCGCCCGCCGCCAGGTCGTTTTGGAGCTTGGCGAGGCGGCCGATGCGAACGAGAGACTGGCGGCGACCGCGGATCTTTTGTCTCGCGCGCCGCTCGATTCGGGCGCGTGGGCCATGTTGGCGGCAATGCGGTTCGCATCCGGCGCCCCTGTGGAGAAGGGCGTGAGCGCCCTTTCTATGTCTAATCTCACCGGTCCCAATGAGGGACGGATTATGGCGGCGCGCGCCGTCCTCGCCATTCCGGTTTGGCGAGTCCTGCCGCCTTTGAGCCGTCGTTGGGCGGTGAACGATCTCGTCGGCGGCTGGGCGGACATTACCGAAGCGCGGCACGCGGTTTTGCGCGCCTCGTTGCGTCAGCAGGCCGCGCCGACGCGCGAGGAGATACGGGCGGCCTTGTTGCTCGCCGGCGACGGGGCGGCCGAGGTCGCCGCGGCTCTCGGGCTTGGCGCGGCCGCGCGGGATCCAGCATCTGGCGACACGCGGTGAGACGCCGCGCCGGAGCGCGGCGCCGAAACAGGCGGGACAAGATGATCGTCGCGAGCGCCGGTGGCCTCGAACGGCCGCACGAAGCCTAGTGGGCGCCGATGTCGCTCAGTTCTCATCGAGATGTGGGATCAAAGCGTCGCCTCGGGTCGGCCGACCGCCGGCGTAAAGCGCGCGATAGATGGCGTTGTCGCGGATGAGTGACAAGGTGAGCGTGTCGTGCCTTTGACTCCCTGACCGACAATGTCTGGTATATCTGGGGCATTGGCCTAATCGAGGCAGCAACGCGGATGCTTAATGGAAAATCCGTCCTCGTGACAGGCGGAACCGGATCGTTCGGGACGACTTTCGTAAAGACGATCCTAGAACGCTATCCGGACGTTCGCCGTCTTGTGGTGTTGAGCCGTGACGAACTGAAGCAGTTCGAAATGGCGCAAGTATTCGACAATCAAAAATACGCGGCGCTTCGATATTTCATCGGCGACGTTCGCGACGCCGACCGGTTGAGACGCGCCTTCGAGGGCATCGACGTAGTCGTGCACGCGGCCGCGATGAAACAGGTGCCGGCTTCGGAATACAACCCTTTCGAGTGCATCAAGACGAACGTGCTTGGCGCGCAGAACGTCATCGAGGCCAGCTTGGAGGCAGGCGTGGCGCGCGTTGTGGCGTTATCGACAGACAAAGCGGCAGCCCCGGTAAATCTCTATGGCGCGACCAAACTCTGTTCAGACAAGCTGTTCACCGCCGCCAACAATATCAAAGGGCAACGCAATATCCGGTTCAGCGTCGTTCGCTACGGCAACGTCATGGGCAGCCGGGGGTCGGTCATCCCTTTCTTTCTCGAGCAGCGCAAGACGGGGGTGCTGCCGATCACCGACCCCGCGATGACGCGGTTCAACATCAGCATCGAGGAGGGCGTCGACTTGGTCCTGTGGGCCATAGACAACGCTTCAAGTGGCGAGATTTTTGTGCCGAAGATACCGAGCTTTCGGATCGTCGACGTAGCGAAAGCGATTGGCCCCAACTGCGAGCACCGTATCGTTGGCGTACGTCCCGGCGAAAAGATCCACGAGGAAATGATTACGGCGAGCGACAGCTTGAACACGGTCGATCTTGGTCGCTATTTCGCAATCTTGCCGTCATCCGGCGGGCACTCCGTGCAAAGCTATTGTGAGAAGCATGGTGGGCGACCGGTTCCGCTCGGTTACTGCTACAATAGCGGCACCAACAGCGAATTCCTGTCGGTCCAGCAAATTCACGCGCTCATCCGCAAACATCTTGCCGATGAGCTCGGACATCAGCACTCGGGCGACGACACATGATTCCGTACGGTCGTCAGGAGATCACGCAAGACGACGTCGACTCCGTCGTCGCCGTGCTTCGATCTGACGCTCTGACGCAAGGGCCGGTCGTGCCGAAATTCGAGCGGGCGGTCGCGGCCTATTGCGGCGCGGCCCATGCGGTGGCGGTGAACAGCGGGACGTCAGCCCTGCATGTTGCCTGCATGGCGCTGGGGCTCGGGCCGGGAGACTGGCTCTGGACAAGCCCGATCACCTTTGTCGCCACGGCCAATTGTGCCCTCTACTGCGGCGCACGGGTCGACTTCGTTGACATCGATGAAAGAACCTACAACCTCTGTCCCCTTGCTCTTGAGCGCAAGTTGACCGAAGCTGAGCGCAATGGCCGTCTCCCCAAGGTGCTCGCGCCGGTGCACTTTGCCGGCCAGCCTTGCGACATGCTAGCAATTCACGCGCTGGCGCAACGTTATGGTTGCAGAATCATCGAGGACGCTTCGCACGCCATCGGGGCAGAATATCGGGGGGAGCCTGTCGGCAACTGCCGATATAGCGACGTCACGGTCTTCAGTTTCCATCCCGTCAAGATTATCACGACCGCCGAGGGCGGAATGGCACTGACCAATAGTTCCGACCTCGCCTCCCGCATGGCTCGGCTGCGCAGCCATGGAGTCACCCGCGATCCTGCCTCGATGACCCGCGCGTCCGATGGCGCATGGTTCTATCAGCAGATCGACCTCGGCATGAATTATCGAATGACGGAGCTTCAAGCGGCACTCGGATTGAGCCAGCTATCGCGGCTCGATGACTATGTGGCGCGCCGTCACGAGCTTGCGCGCCGCTATGATGATGAGCTCGCTTCTCTGCCGATAGTGCTGCCGTACCAGTCGAAGGACGGTCGATCCGCGCTGCATCTCTATCCCATCTGGATCGATCCGTCGCGGATGGATCGGCGCGCCCTGTTCGACCGAATGCGCCGGTCGAATATCGGCGTGAACGTCCATTATATTCCGGTCCACACCCAGCCGTATCATCGGGCGCGGCGCACGTTCGGCTTCGCCGATTGCCGGGCGTCGGAGCGTTACTATGCCGGCGCGCTGAGCCTCCCGATGTTCGCGTCCATGACAGAACGGGAACGCGTTCGGGTAATCGCGGCGCTTGCCGAGGCGGTGCGCTCCTGAAGACGACGGTCATCGTTCAGGCGCGCATGGGATCATCGCGGCTGCCGGGAAAAGTGCTCGCCAAGCTCGGCGGCCGCACGGTTCTCGCGCACTGCCTCTCGCGCGCCGCCGCCGCGCCCGGCGCCGATGCCGTATGTCTCGCGACTAGCGAGCTCGCCATTGACGATCCCGTCGCTAGAGCCGCGGCGCAGTTGCCCGGCGTAACGGTCTTTCGCGGGCATGAGACCGATGTATTGTCGCGCTACGCCGGCGCCGCGCGCGCGACCAACGCGGACATCATAGTGCGTATCACTTGCGACTGCCCGTTGATTGATCCGCTCGTGTGCGGAGAGGTACTGGCGCTGCGCGCGAAGACGGGGGCGTCATATGCCTCAAACAATCTTACGAGGGAATGGCCGCACGGGCTAGATTGCGAAGCGTTCACGCGTCAGGCTTTGGAGGCGGCCGATCGCGCGGCGACGGACTCATACGATCGCGAGCATGTGGGTCCATGGATGCGGCGCGCCGCCGGGGCCGCGGCGGCGCATCTTCCTGGGCCCGGCGCGGCGGCCGCGCGCCATCGCTGGACACTCGACTACCCGCAAGACCTTGCGTTCCTCTTGGCGCTTTGGCCGCACTTGCCGGCCGATCGCATTCCATCCTGGCGCGACGTGATGGCGACGCTCGATCGCCATCCGGAGATCGTGAAGATCAACGCGAAGCTTGCAGTCGTCGGATGAAGGATAGTGGCGCCGCATGAGCGAGAGCGAGCACGCCGCCTTCTGGCGCAGCCAATTCGGCGACGATTACGTGCGGCGCAACCCGCACGACGCGACGGCGGTGCGCAAGCGTTTGGCCATGTGGGCGCGCATTCTTAGTCCCTTGGCCGGCGCGCCGCCACGGAGCATTCTCGAAGTTGGCGCGAATATCGGGATCAATATGGCGGCGCTGGCGCAACTCTCGGGCGCGGAGCTTCATGTGGTAGAGCCAAATTCGATCGCGCGCGATGTGCTTGCACGTTCCGATTTTGTGGACATGGCGAAAGTCCACGACGCCACCGGCGACGCTCTGCCCTTTGCGACTGACTCCATCGACATGGTCTTCACCTGTGGTGTTCTTATTCATGTGGCGCCGGAGCGCCTAGAGTCCACCTGCCGCGAAATCCATCGTGTCGCCCATCGCTACATCGCCTGCATTGAATATTTTTCGTCCGCCCCCGAGGAGAGGATGTATCGCGGGCACGAAGGTAAACTCTTCAAGCGCGATTTCGGCGGCTACTGGTGGGACGTCTTTCCCGAACTGACCTTCGTGGACGGCGGATTTTTCTGGAACCGCGCCACCGGCCTCGACGATTTGACCTGGTGGCTATTTGCGAAAAACCAGCGCTAATGCTTTCGATCGCGTTCCTTTGCAACGCCTCTTCCCGGACTGGCGGCGGTCATGTCATGCGTTGCCTCGCGCTCGCCGAGGAATTGGCGGGCGGCCGCGCAACTGTCCGTTTTGCGGTCAATCAAG
>JBOHJV010000090.1:0-13571 GCA_050728695.1 Methylocella sp.
CGCCGGTTGATCTCAGTCCGTTCGCCACTTTGACCGGCAGTCAGGCAACGGGGGCCAACAAAACAAAAAAACGGCTGACCAATCTCATGCGGCTCACCGTCGATACCAGTTGGTGGACGCGGTATCGCAGCAGCACCCATAACCCTGATCTTGACCCGACCTTTGTGTTCCCGCAGGTGGTCCCGACCTTAAACACTGGGCAGCATACGGCGATCCCCCGGACCGATGACGATACAAAAGATAAGAACCAGATCCAGGCCATCGCCAACACGGCGGCGTTCCATTTTGGCTTCATCGAGCAGGGTGGCACGAGCCTCTACCCGACCTTGGCCCTAAGGGTCACCAATCCAACAGTCTTGCGAATCTTGCTCAGCATCGGCCCGAGCGAGACCATGCACTTTCAGACTTGGCACGACAAGGCAGGCAACGCGTTTACGTCACCCAATAATGTGACTTTTGGCACTCTCACGTTCAATGTATCCACGAGTGGGGAGGACTTACAGCCCAATTTGATCATGCCCGAGCCATGCCCTTTCCTCGACCGGAAGTTGCCGCTCCCGCCGGTTTCGATCATTCGCCCGGTCTCGACCAACCCTGCGATCTTCGGCGCGGTGGCCGCGGTCCAAGGCTTTAAGGCCGACGGGCTGTTCATCGGCCAATCCTCGCAGTTCTTTTCGACCATGGCCGCGCTGGCGCAGGCAGCGGACGCCGCCACGCGCCAGTGTTGATAGGGACTAGCCGGGAAGCGCTGGTGGCCGTGCCGGTCACGGCCACCGTTTCCTATCCGAATCTACAGGGCCCCGAGTGGCCGCGATACGGGTTTCGCGCGCATCTCACTGTGCGATCGGCGATCCCTTCGACGGCCGCCGGCCAAAAGTAACTCACATCAAAGCGGCAGCGCGTGGTGGCGGACGATGTCCTTCACTTGGCTTTCGCGCACCTTCGCGAGTTCGTGGGCAGGCTGCATCCTAAGTCACAAGTCGGCGCCGCCGTACGCCAACTCGAAGCACACGGCCATTTCCGATCACCGCGCTTCTGCCGTTGATGCCGTGGCCGGCATGTGACTTCAATCGCTTTCGCGGCTGCCACGCCGCTCACTCCAAGCTCCTTCACGATTCGCATCGACCATTTTGAGATCGATTGCGCGCCCATCGACGAACAGGAAAATGACCCGCGACTTCGCGCGCACCCTGACGACCCAAATGTCCTGCGTTAGCGGCGAAACCAACGGCACCGTCTAAATTAACGACCACCTAAATTAACGATCTAGACGCACGGTTGCCGAATTGCCTTCTCGCGGATTCATGCGATAATGGCATCACGCTGAAACCTCGGGCCATCGAGACGTCGCAGCAGCTCGAAGTCAGCTGCGAATTTCGAGGAATGGCAAACCAAACGGCGCGCCGCCGACGCGCCCGGGGACGCGGCCGATACGAACCGAACATGGACGAATACGGGGGTATGCACCGGCGGGCGAAAAAGATTTTGGTGGCTCATGGCAATAACCAAAGCCGACATGACCACTTTTAAGAAACGCCGCGGCCGGCGCCGCTATCCGGTAGCCGCGAAGACGGAGCGTGAAACCATTGTTACTCGAAGGAGTAAAGCTATTTCGACCGAAGAAAATCGCCGACGCGCGTGGATATTTTTGTGAAACCTTCAACGCGCGGACTTACGCGGAGGCGGGCGTCGCTTGTGTTTTCATCCAGGACAACCAGTCCTTGTCGCGAAAAGCCGGAACCATCAGGGGCCTGCATTTCCAGCGCCCTCCGGCGGCCCAGGCCAAATTGGTAAGGGTCGTGCGCGGCGCGATCTTCGATGTGGCGGTCGATCTGCGCCGCGGCAGTTCGACTTATGGTCGCTGGTGTTCCGCGACGTTGACGGGAGATGGCGGCGAACAGCTTTTCGTGCCATCTGGCTTCGCGCATGGCTTTTGCACGCTTGAACAAGATACCGAGGTCTCCTACAAGGTCGATTGCTTCTATTCGCCGGCATGCGACGCCGGCTTGCGTTGGGACGATCCCGACTTGGCGATCGCGTGGCCTGTCCGCTCCGTGGACGCGGCGATTTCCGACAAGGACGCGGTTCTTCCTTTTTTTAAGAATTTTGTTTCGCCATATTGCAAGTGAGACCATTATGAACAGACGATTCATGATCACGGGAGGCGCGGGCTTCATCGGATCGGCGGTGGTCCGCCACCTGATCGAGACGAGTGCGCACGAAGTCTGCGTCGTCGACAAACTGACTTACGCCGGAAATCTCGATAATCTCGCCAGCGTTGCTGGCGATCCGCGCTACCAATTCAAGCGGGCGGACATTTGCGACGCGCGCACGATGCGGCAAATTTGCGAAAATTTTCGCCCTGATATCATCATGCATCTTGCCGCGGAAAGCCATGTCGACCGGTCCATCGACGGGCCCGGCGCCTTCATCGAAACCAATGTCGTCGGCACTTACGTGCTGCTCCAAAGCGCGCGTGAACATTGGCAAAAGCTGAGCTTGACAGAACAGGCCCGGTTTTGTTTCCACCATGTCTCGACCGACGAAGTTTTCGGGTCGCTTGGCCCGGATGGGTTGTTTCATGAAACAAGTCCCTACCAGCCGAATTCGCCCTATTCCGCGTCAAAGGCCGCCTCCGACCATTTGGCGCGGGCGTGGCATCATACGTATGGCATGCCGGTGGTCGTCTCGAATTGTTCCAACAATTATGGGCCCTATCATTTTCCCGAAAAGCTCATCCCGCTGACCATTCTTAACGCGCTTGAGGGCAAGCCCATTCCCGTTTACGGGGACGGCGGCAATGTTCGCGATTGGCTCTATGTCGAGGATCATGCCAGGGCGCTGGTCCAAATCGCTCTCCGCGGGCAGCCTGGCGAAAGCTATAATGTCGGCGGCGCGAGTGAATCAACCAATCTCGAAGCCGTGCGGCGCATCTGCCGGCTGTTGGATGAAATGGCGCCGGACAAGGCGCGTGGATCGCACGAGCGCCTGATCGACTATGTGACCGACCGACCGGGACACGACCGGCGCTATGCCATCGATGCGGGTAAGATTAAACGCGAACTCGGGTGGGAGCCGCGCGAAACCTTCGACACTGGTTTACGCAAAACGGTTCGGTGGTATCTCGACAATCCCCATTGGTGGCAACGGATCCGTTCCGGCGTCTATCGGGGCGAACGGCTTGGAACCGTGGCATGAACGGGCCGATTCTCGTTTTTGGCGCCGCGGGTCAACTTGGGCGCGAAGTAATGGCGCTCGCCAAAGCCCGCGATATCGAGGCGGCGGGTTGCAATCGCACGAGAGCCGATGTCACGGACTTCGCTTCGGTCAAGGCGACGATCCTTGCCGTCAAACCGCGCCTTGTTCTCAATGCGGCCGCTTATACCGCCGTGGATCGCGCGGAAACCGAGCCGGAGGCGGCATATGCCGCCAATGCCATGGGCGCGAAAACGGTCGCGCGAGCAGCGGCACTGCAACAGGTGCCGGTTATCCACATATCGACGGATTATGTTTTCGACGGCGCGAAAAGGGGCGCCTATGTAGAGAACGATCCGATCGCGCCGCTTGGCATTTACGGCACGACGAAGGCCGCGGGCGAAGCCATGGTGCGGCAAGCAAACCCGCGCCATTTCATCCTGCGCACTGCCTGGGTCTTTGGCAGGTATGGCGCGAATTTTCTCAAGACCGTCTTGCGTCTTTCGCGCGAACGCGCGGAACTGCGGATCGTCGCCGATCAGCACGGTTGCCCGACCGCGACGCAAGACCTCGCGGAAGCCGTCTTCGCGATCGATCGCGCGTTGGCCCGCGGCGTCGGGGCGCCTGGAACCTATCATTTCGCGGGCGATGGCGCCACGACCTGGCATGGGTTCGCCTGCGCCATCGTCGAAGCCCAGGCGCAAGCGACCGGACTTTTGCCGAAGGTTTCGCCGATCGCGACCGCGGACTATCCAACCCCCGCCCGGCGGCCCGCCAATTCCATACTCGACAGCGGCCTGTTCGCGTCCGTCTTCGGCTATCGCGCGCGCGATTGGCAGTCACGCGCGCGGGAGACGGTCGAAATGCTTCTTAAGGAAGCGCGAGTCGAAACATGAAGGGCATCATTCTCGCGGGTGGTTCTGGAACTAGGCTCTATCCCCTGACATTGGTGATTTCCAAGCAATTATTGCCGGTCTACGACAAGCCGATGATCTATTATCCGCTATCCGTCCTTATGACGGCGGATATCCGCGATATTTTGATCATCACGACGCCCCAGGATCAGACTCTATTCAAGGAGTTGCTTGGCGATGGCGGCAAGTTCGGGGTCCGTCTCAGCTTCGCGACGCAGGACAAGCCGCGCGGCCTCGCCGATGCCTTCAACATCGGGCGCGATTTCGTCGGCGGCGATCACGTCGCGCTGATCCTAGGCGACAACATTTTCTATGGCCATGGCTTGCCAGACCTTTTGGCCTCGGCGGCGGCGAGACCCACGGGTGCCACGGTTTTTGGCTATGTCGTGGCGGACCCGGAAAGATACGGTGTCGTCGAAATCGATGCCACGGGGCGGGCCATTTCGATTGAAGAAAAACCCGCGCGGCCGCGCTCGACGCTGGCAGTGACCGGACTTTATTTTTACGACAACAGCGTGCTCGACATCGCCGCCTCCTTAAAACCTTCGGCGCGCGGAGAACTCGAAATCACCGATGTCAACAGGGTCTACATGGAACGCCAACAGCTCGCGGTCGAGATCATGGGCCGCGGCTTCGCCTGGCTCGACACCGGAACCCACGAGAGCCTTCTCGAGGCCGCTAAATATGTCGAAATTCTCGAGCGGCGCCAGGGTTTGAAAATCTCGTGCCCGGAGGAAGTCGCATATTATAAAGGTTTCATCGATCGTGAACTTTTGGTCGCGAACGCTGGCCGCTACGGCAAATCCGGCTATGGAGACTATCTGGCCCGGGTCGCCGGAGCCGGACCGCCGCGCGGTCCCGCCGGAGCCTGAACTCGCCCGTGCGGCAACAGTGCCGAGCGACTGTCTCGCGAGGCAAGGGTGATCTTTTGATAAAAGTGTTGTCCGGGCCGCCCGGCGGCCTCAAGGCGAGCGTATTCGCGCTCCCGCTCGCGCCGCGTGCGGCCTTGACACGCCCAACCGGCGCGGACCTCGGGCGGCCAACAGATCTGAGCATTGGCATGAGCGAGCTCCCGTTCGACCACACGCCATGATTTGCCGTCCCGCGGTACCGCGTTGAGCGGAGGGAAGGCTCGTTTCGAGACGGAACCGAGCCGAAGCTCGCTCCGTCGAGAGAGCCTGACCAGAGAGCTGGTCAACAACTTGCGCGCCACCGCGATGATCGCGACGAGTTTCGGCTTGCCGGCATCGGCGAGGCGTTGCTCGAAGGCCTGGAGTGCGCGATTGCAACGCGCCGCGATAAGCGCGCCCATGAACAACGCCGCCCGCGCGAAAGGCCTGCCGCCACTGCTAAAAAACCGGAGTAAAGACAGGAACTGCTTGCCAAAGCCGACTCCAATGAGAGAAGACGCTTAGGGCCACTCGGATTTTTATGGAAAATATCATCGGATGGGACGTCGGCGGCGCGCATCTCAAGGCCGCGCGCCTGGAAAATGGGATCGTTACCCAGGCGGTGCAGATCCCGTGCCCGCTCTGGCTCGGTTTGGGCGAGCTCGATCGCGCTTTTGCTGACGCCGAGGCTGCGATCGGCCGGGCTCCCCTCAACGTCATCACAATGACCGGCGAATGTTGCGATGCCTTCGCAACCCGCGCAGAAGGCGTTGTTGGCCTCAGCGCGATCATGGTCCGGTTGCTAAGCCCCGGCCGCGTGCTTTTTTACACCGGCCACTCGGGCTTTATGGGGGAGCGCGAGATTGCAGACCACGCCATCGAGACCGCCTCCGCCAATTGGCATGCTAGCGCGGTGCTAACCGCAATGCGTACGCGCGCGGCTCTCTTCATCGACATGGGCTCGACGACGACAGATATCATCCCGATCGTGGAGGGGCGGCCCGCGAGCCCTGGATGCACCGACGCGGAGCGACTTGCTCATGGGGAACTTGTCTATTCCGGCATTGCGCGGAGTTTCCTGATGGCCGGCCCTAAGCTCGTGCCTTTTGCCGGCCGATGGACGTCCCTAATGAATGAATGGTTCGCCACCATGGCGGATGTCCATCGCATTCTCGGGCAACTGCCAGAAGGCGCCGATATGATGGATGCCCCCGACGGCCGCGAGAAGACCAAGGCGGCGTCATGCGCGCGGCTCGCCCGCATGATTGGCCGCGACAGCGCCGATGCGGACGAAAAGGCATGGGAAGCACTCGCGCGATTTTTCGCGGAAGCGCAATTGCGCGATATCATGGATGCGACGGCCCTAGTTGTGTCGCGCGGTCTCCTTCCATCCGGCGCCCCGATTATCGGCGCCGGAGCCGGGCGAGGTATAGTTCGTCAGCTTGCCGCGAGAATAGGCCGGCCCTTCATTGCTTTCGACGAACTGATCGAGGCCGTCCCGGAGGCGCGAAGTAAGGCCTGCGATTGCGCCCCGGCATCGGCCGTCGCGCTTCTCGCCGCCGCTCACTTTTTCGCGTAAAACTCCTCGCGCTTTTGCATGAGCCAGGACCAGGCCTCGCGCTCTTCGGGACCCGCTGTCTTTTCGATGGCAATCGCAAGATATGCGATCTCGCGGTCGATTTTGTCGCGCGAAAGCATGTGCAGGCGGGTGAGGAGGATGGCGCATTCGAGAACGGCGTTGGCTGCCCGGTTTAATCCCGCGAAAGGCGCATGCTGTTCTTTATGCAAAATCTCGCAGTGGAATTTTGGGCGCTCGGCATCGTCTTCGATACGTGCAACGCCGAGTTCGGCATGGGCGAGCGCGCCCGCGAGACGCGGCACGGGAACCTTCGCCGCGGGCACGAGCGGCCAGTCGCGGCGGCCGGTGACGAGGCCCGCGAAAACGCGGGCATCGTCGGTATAATTGGCGACGGCAAACGGCGTTTCCACAAGATTGTCGAGGGTCGTCGAAGGACGAAACGGCGCGATGACCCACCCCTGACCGTCCTCGATCAAGCCGAGCGGCGCGAGATGCGCCCTGCCCGCTCGATCGATGGTCGTGACAACGGCTTCGCGGATCATCGGCACTTTACGATCCTCTCAAGCCTCCGGCTTGCCGCCATGCGCGTAACCATCGCATCAGACATTCTTGCGCAGCGTATGGCCCGCCTCGCGCAAGCGGTCCTTGTCTTCTTCCGGTGTGTCAACCGCGCAACCCCAATCGAGCGGCTCGTCCTGCGTGTAGCGCTTGCCGAGAGCGTATGCGATCTCGGCCTTGGCAAGCTCCGCCCCAAGATAAAACGCATGCGCGCCATCCGCCTCGACGCCGAGCTTGGGAAATAGGGAGAAGGCATCGCGCGAAACATGATGACCGTCGCGGTTGAACACATGAATTCCATCCACGGCCGTCATGATACGAAAATTCGCGTCCCGCACCTCCTCAGCGATCCCCGCGATTTCTTCCGCCGACGAAGGATAGGGCGAAAGTTCGTGGAGCGCGAGAAGCCCGGCGTCATAGCCCTTC
This sequence comes from Methylocella sp., assembly GCA_050728695.1. GTDB lineage: Bacteria > Pseudomonadota > Alphaproteobacteria > Rhizobiales > Beijerinckiaceae > Methylocapsa. The sequence goes on from JBOHJV010000090.1 coordinate 7,563, forward strand.
GGCAAGGCCCCGTCGGCGGCCGCCGCGAACATGAGGCGCCGCGCCGCATCGTGTTCCTCGACCGTGCGCCGCGTATGCGGGCTGACCTGGACGGTGAGCACATTGCGAATGTCGAGCTCCGAACAAAGCCCGATGAGGACGGCGGTGATGCCGCCAGAATCCGCCTCGGTCAATTCGGTGAGATTGCCGGTTCCCATCATCATTGCCGCCTGAGGAAGACGGCGTCTTGTTTCGACGTAGCGGGTGAGGGATTCGGCAAATCCGAAATGGATCGGATCGAGGATGGGATCGACGATAAAGGAAATCCCGCGCCGCGCGGCGTCATTCGCGGCGCGGACAAGGGAATCGAGATCAGTGTGCGGCGCCGGCACCAGGATTGGAGTCGCGCCTGTGCCCTGCGCGAGATCAAGAGTGGCTTCATCGAGGCTGAGCAGATAATCTGCTCCGGCCTTAGCACCACGCGTAAGCTCTTGCCGGTCGGCGGAGTCGATGCTGACCCTATGCCCGGCCGCCTTCAAGGCGCGGACGCTGTCCTCGAGATGCGGAAAAGGCGTGTCGGGAAGACATCCGACGTCGATCACGTCGGCGCCAGCCTTTTGCATAGCCGCCGCGCGCGCGAGCAAGGCCGCAACCGGAAGCGCTTGAGCATCGACGATCTCCGCGAAGATACGAATCGCGAAATGCGACAGGTCCTTCGGCTGCCCGCCGCGCCCGAGATAGGCGGGCAAATCGCTCAGTTCGTCCGGTCCGCGCGTGACCTGCACCCCGAGGTGGTCCGCGAGATGCGCGAGATCGGCGCGGCAGCGGCCCGGCAAGATGATCCGGTCCGCCGCGACCGGGCGGGCCAGGCGGCGCATGATAATGGCTTCGGTCATGAGGGCCGCCACCTTCACCCCGATATCGCAAACCTCCCAGCCAAAGGAGGTCTCGCCCATCGACAGCATCAGCTTTTCAAGGCGCGGATAGGCAAGATGGCCGGTGAGGAAGAGAAGCCGTTCGCTCATGCTACTTTACAAATCGCTGCCGCGTCGGGCGATGAACTCTTTCAGTTCGCCTAGACTCTCCGCCACCAGCGTCGCCTCAAAACTTTTCAGTTTCTCGGTATTTTCGAGATCGATCCGGCGCGGAAAGACCTTCACCATGCCGTCGGGCGAGAGAGTGAGAAGCTCCGGCGCGGTGTCGCAGGCAAAGACGATGGAAGGAACCCGGCATTTGCCCGCTTGGGCAAAAACGTTGCTCGCGAGATTATCCGAAATCCCGGCAACGAATTTGGCCACGATATTCGAGGTCGCGGGCGCCACCACAAGCGTGTGGTACACGCCATGATAAAAATAGCCAACCTGCGGCGAGCTCGCGGCGGTATCCTTGTACACGCGGGCGGTCTTCGGCAAATCGAGCTTTTGCTTATATTGGCGCAACACCTCGCCGGCGGCCTTGCTGACGAAGAGATCGACATGCTCCAATTGCCGCGCGAGATCGAGGCACTCGTTGAAGAAATGCCCGGAACCGGTGAGCGCCCAACCCCAGCGCGGCGTGACGACCTTGGTCATATGGTGCCAATCCTTGCCGGGTTCCGAACCTCATTATGCCCTGAACGCCCGGACCATCTCAAGGAAGTGCTACTCGGACGCCGGGCATTCCGCCACGTTGCAAAACGCTTGCGGCTCCAGCTAGGAATGCCGGACCCGCGAGCCAGACCTCCGCAGAGCCTTGCGCGGCGAAGCGCGGAAACAGCGGATCGACGATGTTGTCCGCGGCAAGTTCACGCGCCGAACCGGGAGCCGCCAAATCGCTAGCTTTGACGAGCAGCAACCGGCGAGCGCCATAGGTCCAGGCGAGCCAAGCGGCGAGCGAATCCGAGGTCATTTCCCAACATTTTGGCACGTCCGAAGCGCCAAGAATCATCTTCTCCGGCAGCCAAACGGGAATTTCGCCGGCTCTCAATGCGCGATCCAATTCATCGCGGGAGGCGGCCAATGTAAACGCATCCGAATACGCGGCAATCGCTATGCCGAATTGCCCCATCGCATTGAGCGCCATGCGGTGGGCTGCCCTATCGTTAAACCCCATGGCGCCTTGCGCTGCTCGCACGCAATCGGCGAACGGGCCTCCGCCCGGGACGAGAATGACCGGGCCGCCCCATGCAGCCAGTGTTTCGAGCCAGGCCCCGCATTGCGGGGTATGCGCGAGACTGCCGCCAAGTTTGACGATCGTGGCGCTCGATGGTTTCCGGTTACGCTTCATGGCCGGGGAGGACCGGCACGCGCTCGCCGGCGGCCTGTTCCGCCGCGCGCTCGCGTTTGAGCTCGATGCCAACCGCGCCACGCACGACATCGAGTTTTTCAACCCGCACGCAAACCCGCGCAACACATGGGTAACGCAATATTTCGTCCGCGATCCCGCTCGCCAGCGTCTCGATCAAGTCGACATGGCCCCGCCCGAGGATGATTTTGATTGCGTCGATGATGAGGTCGTAGGAGAAAACGCCGCGCATATCGTCAAACCGCCGCTCAACGCGTCTGACGTCCACGTCGATGTTAAAGCGCACGTTCTGTTTTTGAATGCGTTCGAAGTTGTAAGCGCCGATGGCGCATGGGAGCACAAGATCGTGCACGAAAATCAAATCGGTCTCGATGAACTGTTCCTTTGCCGGAACAAAACCTCGCCCCAAGAGGAGGCGCCAATCGTTCCCCGCCTCGTCGCGTCCGCCTTGGCCGTTGGCTTCGCGCGGAATGAGATCCCGGATTATCTTCACGGATGCCGCGTCGATCGCGGCCTCGCGCAGCCGCCCTTGGCAAAGACTGCCGCGAAACCCGAGATAATTTGGTTGCAGCGGAAGAAGACGCGGCACGTCCGGTGCTTCGAGCGAACCGGCGAGGCCCGACGTCAGCCCGTTCTCCCGGCACCGGTCGGTAAAGCGGTCGAGCGCGGCGACATCCATATGATCGAGAAGACGCCCCGCTCCTTTATTGGCGGTATCGAGCATGGCGCCAGTAAAACCGTTATTGGCCATGAGCGCCAACATATCCAGATTGGGCTCGCAATCGGCAAAAAGAATGCCGACGAGCTTGGTGTTACATGCGTGCGTCCCCAGTGCCCGCACGCGATCGGCTCCGGCCTTGCCAGGCGAGCAGCCAACCTTGACATAATCGACTCCGGTCGCTGCCATCGCGGCAACGGCGCCAACGACCGCTCCCGGCGCTCCAAGCGAGCTACCTGCCGCGGCGCTGACCGGCTTACGTTTGCCGACCGAGCGAACGATGCCGGCCGCGACATCGGCATCGAGCGCACCGAGTGCGCCCTTTGCCGGGTCCTTCAGATCGATGATGTCGGCGCCCCCCAAACAAACCGCCTCGGCCTCGGCGGGGTTGGTCACGCTCGCGAGCATCAAGGTCATTGTCGCGTTTCCTGGTTGGTGACTTGCGCTGTTATAGCATTTGGTTCGTCATTTCAGGTTATTTTGTTTGAAGTTATGATTGCCCGGGGTCCCCCGCGGTTCGATCTACCCAGGGACGGCTTCTCGCCGGTACCGGACATCGGGCGCAATTGCCGATGCTCCGCTCTCGGGCGCGTTGCCATCGCCGAAAAGGGCGAAGCCCCCCGTGCGCGCTGGCCGCCGCTTGAGCTTTGGGCACGCGGTTACTCGACCGGAATATTTCTGAGGCGCTTTGTTTCGCCGCGCCGCACCTTGGTTTCGATGCGGCGCTCGCGGGCCGCGAGGGTGGGCCGGGTTTTCACGCGAAACTCCGGCTTTTCCGCCGCCGCCGCGATCAAGCGAAGCAATCGCTCGCTCGCGTCCTGGCGGTTGCGTTCCTGCGAACGGTGCCTCCGCGCGAAGATCACCAGCACACCGTCCCTGGTGAGCCTTGTGCCCGCGAGCCGCTCAAGCCGCCGTTTCACCGCCTCATCGAGAGAGGGTGAATGGGTAACGTCGAAGCGCAACTGCACGGCGGTCTCGACCTTGTTGACATTTTGCCCGCCTGGGCCGCCCGCGCGGGCAAAGGAAAAGGCGAGTTCGGACTGATCGATCGCGATCTCTGGCGTAACGCTGATTATCGGCATGACCTTCGCCTCGTGGTCCGCGTGGTTTCAAATCCATTAACCGCGATGCTTTAGCGCCGATTAAGATATTGCGCGCATGTCTTGCCAATGGCGCGTCGCGTTCTGCCATTTGCCGTCGCCTTGGCCTTGATGTCGGCGCTGACCGGCTGCTCGAATTACGAGAGGCCGCGCCGGCCGGCGTGGCGCGGAGAAGCAGAAAATGCCTGTCTCGCCCAAAAACTCATCCATGTCTCGGCCTATGTTCAGCCGGCCCGCGAGATCAACGGCCCTGGCGTTTGCGGCCTGACCCGGCCCTTCAAGGTGAGCGCATTGCTCGATGGCGCGGTGCGCTTTAATTCGGTTTATACGCTGGACTGCCCGATGATCGCCGCACTTAACGCGTGGCTCGGCGAGATCGTGCAGCCGGCCGCGCAGGCGCGTTTCGGTGAGCCGGTGGCCGAAATCGATTCGATGGGCGCCTATAGCTGCCGGACGATGAACAATCAGCCGGGCGGACGCATATCCGAACATGCGTTTGGCAATGCCTTCGACATTGGCGGTTTTCGCCTCGCGGACGGGCGCGAGATTTCGATCGTCCGCGACTGGACAAGGGGCGACGATCAAACGCGGGCTTTCCTGCAAGACGTCCATGCCGGCGCTTGCGGCCAATTCACGACGGTGCTTGGCCCCGGCGCCAATATCTTTCACTATAATCATATCCATGTCGATCTTGCGCTGCACGGCAACACCTCCTCCGGCCCGCGGCGGATCTGTCGGCCGCAACTCCGGCCAAGCACGACTCCCGAGCCGCCGCGCGATGGCCTGCCCAATCCGCCGGAAATCGACGAGGATGTCGATATCGCTCAGGCGGGACATCCGCCCGGCGACGTGCTCGCGGTTCACGTGGGGCCAGGCCCGGCGCCGTCCGTGCGCATACCCGACGCCTATTTCGCCGCCGCCGCGCGCGCGCCTTCTGCCCGCGCCTATGCGCCGGTCCCGCCGGAGCCGTTGCGCGGCTCCATGCGCGAAGACGGCGCCTTCGTTCCCGAGGGCCAGCCATCCGATTGGGACCTTCCGCCCTCAAGTCCTAGGCGATAGGGCACGATCCGATTCGTAATTGAGGTCAAGCTCTTACGTCTTTGCCTTCGCACGAACTCTTTCGCGCAACTGATTTGCTTTCGCGAAACATGCCCTGGACGGCGGCGCATGGCCTACGGTAGATAGGGATGGGCCGCCAATTCGCACACCTCGCGTTCGCGGCGCAGATCCTCCATACGCTGGTCGAACGAAGCGGAAAGAGAAATGCCACAAGGCTTTTTTGACGAAACCATGGCGACCGCGCGGCTGCCAAATCTCGACATCGAGATTGTCCATGGCCGTTCGCCCGACGGCAACGCCGAACATATTTCGATCAGACTGCAGGCGGTGCCCTCGTTTGCGGCTTTGGGCGGCTTCCTCGAGACCGCAAATCCGTTTCTATTCTGGATGCGCATCGCTCAGACGGCTTGGACACCCTGGCTCGGCGCCATCACGACAAGACTTCCATCCAGGAATTCCGGCCTGCCGGCTACGGCGGAGTCCGCCGGGCCGGACTTGACTCCGCATCGCGAAGGCGAGGGGTAAGCAAGTTCGGGGTGTTTACCTTTGCCGTTGTGCAAGGGCAAGATGCGCGCGCGCACGTGGGCTTGACTAATTCATAACTACGTAGGTGAAATACGTAGTTGACACCACAGAAGCTAAATGTTGTAGTGCGAGCGCACCGGCCGATGATTCGGCCGAGGCTGGCGCGCCCGAAGATAGGAATGCGGCGGTTGGCCGCCTTGCTAGGCATCTCTATGAATCGATGGAACGACTAGATCCAGACTACGAACAATACGTCAGCTGGGATGATCTACCAGATCACAACAGGGTATTTTATGTTGCGTCTATCTGGGCCTTGTTAGAGAGGCGCCGTGATATAATCACGGC
>JBOHJV010000091.1:0-13386 GCA_050728695.1 Methylocella sp.
CGCAAGGGCAAGCTTTCCGATTTCGGCACGCAGCTTAAGGCCAAGCAGAAGCTCAAAGGCTATTACGGCAATATTTCGGAAAAGCAGTTCCGGGGCTACTACGCCGAAGCGATCCGCATGAAGGGCGATAGCGGCGACAATCTGATTGGGCTTTTGGAGCGCAGGCTCGATGCGGTGATCTATCGCGCCAAATTCGTGTCCACCGTTTTTGCCGCCCGCCAATTCGTCAATCACGGCCATGTCAAGGTCAATGGCCGCCGGGTAAATATAGCGTCCCACCAGGTGAAGGTTGGCGATAGGATCGAGCTCAAGGAGAGTTCGCGCCAGATTATCCTCGTTTTGGAGGCAAAGCAGCTCGCCGAACGCGAGGTGCCGGATTATTTCGATGTCGATCACACCAAGATGACCGCGAAACTCACCCGGATTCCATTGCCTTCGGAAGTGCCTTATCCGGTGATGATGGAACCCAATCTCGTCATCGAGTTTTATTCGCGGTAAAACCGGCGGAGCAAGATCGGGCGCAACGATCTAGGCACGCGCGGTTTACGCTAAAACACGTAACAAGCTTATCCAGGACCACGCGCTACCGGAACATGGTTTTCAAATCACTGATGCCCTTCTCTATAAGCTCGGCGCCAAACGCGCCTTGCGCCTCGCCTCTCAGCACTATTTCCGCGGCTTTCGTCGCGGCCTCGGCGGCCGCGGCGCGCACCTCTGCCGCCGCCTTAGTTTCCGCCACGCTGATTTTTTCCTCGGCCTGTTTCGTCCGACGCTGAAGAAGTTCGGTCATCCGCGCCCGCGCCTCGCTCGCGATACGTTCGGCTTCCGCATGGGCTTGCGCGACGACGGCCTCCGCCTCGGCCTGCGCTTCGGCGCGCCGCAGTTCGAAAGAGGCGAGAACGGCTTCGGCTTCCGCCCGAAGAATTGCGGCCTCCCCGAGTTCGGCCGAAATTCTTTCCGCGCGTCTGTCGAGTGCGGAATTGAACTTCCTGTGCATGCCGAGATAAAGCACCAAGCCAACGAAAATCGCAAAGCCAAGCGCTACAACAAACTCCGCGTCGAACATAAATATTCTCCCGCGTCAGGCTTTGCTTGTCACGATAGCTCTTGCAATGGCCTCTTGGTCGGCCGGTTTGCCGGTGATGTGATGAACGATCGCCGCCGCGGCGTCGCCGGCGATCGCCGCGACGTTGCCCATGGCCGTGGCCTTCGCTTCGAGAATTTGCATCTCCGAAGCCGCGAGCCTGGCGTTGAGTTCGGCTTCCAGCGCGAGGCGGTTTGCCTCGGTCTCCGCATTGAGCCTTGCATGGGTTTCCTGGGCGAGCGCGAGCGCCATGGCCTTCGCGTCGGCGATGGTCTTGTCATACGCCGAGGCGGCTTCTTCCGATCGCGCCCGGAACGCATTCGCCGCGGCGATATCATTGGCGATCTTATGCGCGCGGGCGCGCAGAATACTTTCCACCCGGGGCAAAGCAATTTTCGACATCAAAAGATAGAACAACCCAAAGCTCAAGGAGAGCCAGATCAGCATCGGCGCGAAATTGACCGGGTCGAACGGCGGGAAAGAGGTTTCGCCATGGCCGCCGCCGGCCGGCATCCCGGCGCTCGCGGTGTGGTCTTCTTGTTCGTTGCTGGCCATAAGTACCATCTTGGGTGAATAAATAACCGCGGCAACACTGCGCCCAGATGGCTTTCTGGGCGCAGTGGGACGGCCTTCTACTTGACCACGAAGAGCAAAAGAATCGCTATGAGCAAAGCGAAAATGCCCAATCCTTCGGCGAGCGCGACGCCGATGAAAACGCGCCCGAACTGACCATCGGAAGCGGTGGGATTGCGCAAGGCGCCCAAAAGAAACTGACCGAAAATTATACCGACGCCGATCGCGGCGGCGCCCGTGCCGATCGCGGCGAGACCTGCGCCTATAAACCTACCTGCTGCGGGATCCATTTTATACTCCGTGACTTTGACGAGAGGGCGACCGATCTGTTGTTCAAATATTTATTCAGTGGCCCGGATGAACTGCGTCGTTGAGATAGACGCAGGTGAGAATAGCGAAGACATAAGCCTGCAGGACGGCCACGAGCAATTCGAAAGCCGTCAACAAGATAGTCATCGCAAATGGCAATGGCGCGACGACCGCGAAGGCGCCGGCGCCAAGCAAGCTCACGACGAAACCGCCCATCACCTTGAGCGTGATATGCCCGGCGAGCATATTGGCGAAAAGACGAACCGAAAGGGTGACCGGCCGGGCAAGGAACGAAATGATTTCGATCGGCACCAGAAAGGGCAGCAATACGAACGGCACCCCCGACGGCACGAACAGTTTTAGGAAACGTGTGCCGTTATGCAAAAGGCCGTAAACAATGACGATGCCAATGACAAGCAGCGCAAGCGCGCCGGTGACCGCGATCTGACTGGTGACCGAGAACGTATAAGGTATGAGTCCCATGACGTTGCAAAACAGAACAAATAGGAACAGCGTGAAAACGAAGGGATAGAAACGCATGCCGTCATGGCCGCCCCCCATGCGCACGGTGGAGGCGACGAATTCGTACGCCATCTCCGCCATGGACTGCAGCCGGCCGGGAACGAGCGCGCGGGACCTCGTTCCAAGGAGCATCAGGGCGGCGGCCAAAAGAACGACAATCACCATGAAAAGAGAGGCGTTGGTGAACGAGGCATCGATGCCGAAAGGATGCAGGGCGATGATCGGTTTGATGGTGAACTGATGGATTGGATCCATGGTATTTTCTTCAGCCACGCTTTGTCATTCTTGTCCCTAGAGTTGTTTCAGAAAAACAACTCTAAGTTCGTTCGTGCTCGACTTAATATTTGCCAGTGTCGCTCAGCCCTCAGAATCAGGAGGCTTGATCGCGATGCGATAGACGTTCCAAAACCCCGCCGCCGCTCCCATGAGAAGGAACACGACAACAAACGCCGGCGCGGTGCCGGCAGCGCGGTCGATCCACCAGCCGATGAAGGCGCCGACGATCACCGCCGCCACGAATTCGCTCAGGACCCGGAAGGCGAGGCCCATCGCGTTCCCCATCGACGCGGGGGTGCCGCCGTCCTGTCCCAGGCCGCCTGCGCCAGAAGACTTTCGCGTCTCGCCTTGTTGGGCGTCGAGGGCGTTCGATAATTTATCGAGCCGCGCCCTCAAACCTTCGTTTCCGCGCGCGCGGCATTCCTCCTCGCGACCTTCGTTGCTGTGTCGTCCGTCTTGGTCTCGTTGATCCTTGTCCGGCTGCCCGCCGCGCTCCGCCACCCGTCTTGCTCCCCCACTTGGCTATTCGGCCCCGCCCTTAATCTATCCCACAAAAGCACTCAAGGAGAAATCTATAAGCCATTCCCGTGCAAAAAGCGAGGAGGCGACTTTATCTGGCGCAACTCCCAAACAGGGGTTTTCAAACTCTAAATCCTGTGAAATTACGAAATGACTACAATCACCATGACAAACCTCGGTTAGCAATTTGAAGCAGAATTGCCGTAAGTTCGGCAAGCGAGGGAACATGTTAAAAATGACAACTAAATGGAAGCGTTTTGAATGCAGCCGCGGCCGTCTCGCTCGGCCGATGGTATCGAGTGTTGTTGCCGCGGTTGGCTTCATGCCGCTGACCGCCACGGCGCAGGCTCAGACAGCCGCGCCGCAGGCAAGCTCCGAGCAAAGCACCGAAGTGGCCGCCGCGCCATTCGTGCGGCGACTGGATACGATCCCGCAAATGACCGGGTCGGAAAAGCACCCGCAGGCCCTGCCTCGTCGCACGGGCGTCGACCCTGCCACGAAGGCGCGGGCCGCCCAAATCCCCGCCAACCCGAAGCTGGCGTCGCCACCGCCGGTTAGGCTTCAGCCCCTTAAGACGCCGGGCAATTCCTTATTGTTCAACAGCACAGGTGAAGCCGCCTGCGGCAACGTCAAGCCCGCCGAGAACGGGGCATTTTACGGTCAGGGTCGGTGGGGCGACTATACCGCCGTTGCGCCTGCCGGCCTAGCGCCGAGTGGAGTCAATGGCGCCAACCCGAAGATGTATTTCGCCGGGATGTATGCTCGTTCCAGTGGCAACTGGGGAACGGCGATAGGCGTTAACGGCTACAACTCCATTACCCAACCATAGCTCGCCGGTCGAGCGTCCTGAAGTCCTGGCGCAAGGCAGTGCGTCCGTGAACGTGCTGGCCGGGGCTTCAGCGTCCTAAATGCTGCCGGTAAAAATCTACCTCGTCGGCAAGTATGTCGGCCAACTCATCGCGTACTGGACCAGCTGTGAGAGCGACCTGCCGCTTCGATAAGTAGTCTTCCGCGGGATTCTGGGCCACCCTGGCGCGAGCTCCTCGGACACCAAGCAAAGCTTCAAGGCGTCCCAATTCTTCATCGAAAAACGACATGTCGCCAATAAAGTCAAAGCTCGCCATATTGACGTCACGAAAGAAAAAATGTCGGTAGAAGCCACGCATTTGCGGCAAGCGAGCAAAATCGAGCATTCCCATTCCATCGTCAAGAACACGTTGATGCAAACTATTACCAGCTCCTGGCGTATTTAGCCAGAAATAGTAATGCGAAATCGTACGTTCGATGGGATCACGCAGAAACGTGATGCGGACGGCGTTCTCAATCCGTTCGTATTTTTTCGCCCAGAAGTGGCCATGCACGACCAGGCTACCATCGGGCAATTTGCGGGCGGCTGCGTACCGCGAAAGAACCCTCGCCGGATCGACGTTCATTTCCGAATTTGGGTCGGTGGGCCGATCTGCATCCCTCACTATCTGGTCACTGCCAAATATGCTTTCCAGCCAAACCAAAAAGCTGCTACCCGCTGTTTTGGGGACATGTACTGAAATGATTGCTTTGTTCATATGGGCTCTCGCCGTTGGCAAGAAGTTTCATCCGACACCAAATGAATGATGATGTGGGGAAGTTTCTGCGTTAAACCCATGCTGCATGGCAGAAGAGGAATGAACTTGGGCGGGTTTGCGTTCCATTTGATCGGTGCCGGGCGCGGCGGTACTAGCCTAATCGCCGGGCTAATCGACTCGCATCCCGATTGCGAGGTTTGCTTCGAGCAGCTTTCGACCGACTTCCTGATGGGACTGGCGCCCACGGACGCAGAAACGATCCAGAATTCCGCGATTCGAGCGGCGTTCCGAATCACGAACTTCATTGAAGCCTGCAAAACACATGCTGCCAAAGTTCCGGACAAGCTTTGGGGCCACAAGACGACGACCGAGCAGATCGGTGCGCTGGGCTGGCCGGCTGCCATGGACGCGTCCAAGCACACAGAGCACCCTGTCAGTGCCGATTGTCTAGATTTTTTCGTTTCGAGTCTGTCCAGAGTGCCTACAATATTCATCGTCCGCGACGGCCGCACCTGCGTGCGATCGAAGGTCAACAGGACCGGTCAGCCTCTCAACACTGCGATCGAGAGGTGGAAATTTTCTATCCACGTTCTCTTCGCCCTCCGTGCGAGCCACGAGAGTCTTTTGGTTGTCAAATTCGAAGACTTGGTCGTCTCTCCTCGACAGGTCCTACCTGAAGTGTGCAATTTTCTGAACGTGGCATACACGGAAGAAATGCTGCGAGGAACGAACAGCCCGAAGATGTTGCCGGAATACCGATCCGATACCTTCGATCATTCCAAGCTTGAATTCGAGGACAAGGGCGAGCAATGGGTTGCCGATCTTCGCGATGAACTAGCGCTGGCTGGATATCCGGTTGAGTGAGATTGGAGGCGCTGGGTCGCTCCTACGCTCGACTCGGACTAGGGTCAGGATTCATTGATTGAGGTAGAAGGCGAGCGTTGCAGCGATGCAGATCGAGGAAAAGAAGGTATGGGCACATCGATCGTAGGGGGTGCGCCGCCAATCCTTGAGCCTTGCCAAGTTCATCTACCCTAGCGCGTCTCTTTAATGGCAGTTTATGTATATCGAAAAGCAGCAGCTGAATCGAATGAATCGAGCGGCGCGACGCGGTCGTCCACTTTTGCTAAATTACTCGACCATGCATCCTTAGAACCAGTGGGACAGACAGAGTCATGGGATGACTAACCCCATGTTCCCAAAGACCGTCCTCTCCCCAGCAGTCGCCGTGATCCGCGGTGACAAGAGTCGTTGCCGCAAGAAATCGGCTCAGGAGACCGCCGATTTGGCGATCGACGAATTCGACGCAGCAGATCTGCCGCATCCGGCATTCCTCGGACCGGTCAACAACTTGAAACGGCACGCAACAATTGTCGTTCGCCGGCCACGGCGCCCCTTTGAAATAATACGGCACGTGTGTCTCGCCGATGTTGATAAACACAAAAACGGGTCCTTCGCATGCAACCTCCAAGCAACGATCGATCCAGCAAAGTTGCTCTTCGACCGAATGCCGGACCCCTGGATAGAAAAACTCCTTGAAATCGGCGATTAGCACTCTGCTGGTTGAAGCCGCAGGGTTAAACCAGCCGACGGCGCCAGTACCAACCGTGTAATAACCAAGTTTGTTGAACCCATCGATTATGTTGCTACCCTCCAATAGAAAGCCTTCGCGCCCTTTGCCAGGAAAGCCAGCACCAGCTAACTTGAAAATCTTGCCGAACTTTGGATTGAGGAGAGCCACGGCTTCATGCGCAACGCCCGGGGTGAACCCGACGAACATGGCCGCATGAGAGCCATATGTGAAATACGATGGCGCTTGAGCCTTATGAATGCGGCCGACGGCGTGCAAATTCGGCGCGTGCGCCGAAACAAAACTGTCATACCGGCAGGAGTCCAATGTCATGAAGAGCACCGAGCCGGGATGGATTTTAGTGCTCATTTCGGTGTCCCAACTCTTTACAGTTGCAGGTCGCAGTCAGTGCATAGTTAGTTTGCAACATATTCAAGCGGCGGAAATGAGTGATTACTTTGCAAGTACGGAGATGATTTTCGCGCGCCAATTCGCAATCGCCCATTGACTGGCGAGTGGACTTGAGGGTTTGGCGTGGCGAAAACCCTGGATGAGGTTAACGATGGGCGCTTCATCACGATTGATGCCGACGCGCGAATGGGCCGTCTGGTAGAGCACAGGCTCGACGAGTTCACTCGCCGCCGTATGCGTCATGTAGTATAGATATTTCAGATGTCCGCCGAAGAATCCGGCGAAATCGCGCACGAAGAGCATATTCAAAAGAGGCCTCTGAATGCTGACGAAACCCGAGTCAGAGTAACACGCGGCTACTTCGCCGCCAAAGAAATTTGGCAGGCGCAACGCCAGCAAACCTGGCGCGCCTGCGCGGGCTAATATGCGATAAGATATCATGCAGGTCCAATCTCGATACCAAATTGTGACGTCCCCGTTGCCTTTGCGCCGCAAAAATTTGGGTTTTTGACGCGAGATTTTCTACGGTAGAAGCAGCGCCATTCCGGATGCCTATCGTTGCGAGAGGCCTTGATGCACAAAGGGCGGCTTGAAGCGTTCACCGATGGGGTGATCGCCGTCATCATCACTATCATGGTGCTGGAAATGAAGGTGCCGCAAGGCTCCGATTTCGCCGCGCTCGCGCAAACCTTGCCGATGTTCCTCACTTATGTGCTGAGCTACACCAATGTTGCCATCTTTTGGAACAACCTCCACCACATGCTGCAAGTCAGCGAGCGGGTCGATGGACGGGTTTTGTGGGCGAACATGTTTTTGCTGTTTTGGCTATCGCTAGTTCCCTTTGTGATCCGTTGGATGGACGAGACTGAATTCGCCGCGCTGCCCACCGCGGCCTATGGGTTCGTTCTTGTGATGGCCGCGATCGGTTACTCTGTGCTCGTGCGGATGCTCATCCTTTGCAATGGCTCTGGCTCAACCTTGGCCCGCGCGGTCGGAAGCGATTTGAAAGGCAAGCTTTCGCTATCGATCTACGCAGCGGCGATGCTGCTGGCCCTCATTCAACCCTGGATCGCGATCGTGCTCTATATTGTTGTTGCGCTCATATGGTTTGTTCCCGACCGGCGCATTGAATCGACGATGTAACCCGGCTTTGACCGCGCGTCCGGGCCGTCAAGCCTTCCGACACCCGTTCAGGAACAAGCGAACCGCGGCTTCGAGCCTCCGGTCTTCCTGCAGGGGTTCCTCGCGGCCGCCCAACAGAGCCAAGCGCTGAGATGCACCGGCGACAAGGATGAAGAACTGCTCGGCTAGAAATTCCGGATCGCCAAATTCGATCATGCCGCGATCGGCATAGACCGCCAGTACACGGATAACTTCGCTAAGAGGACGATGCCGATTGCGCTCGAGAAAGAGCTTCGCGAGGCGGGGGAATCTAGGTGATACGGCAATGAACAAGCGATGGAAGACAAGAACCTCTGGCCGGAGCGCGAGGTCCAAGAGCCTTCTACCCAATGCGCAAAGTCCTTCTTCGACATCTTCCGGCAGCGGCTCGAGAATACGGAGAGTTCCGATCTGCTCCTCAATGAATCGTTCGAACGTGCCGGCGAACAGCGCCGCCTTGTCGGGATAGCGGGCGTAGATGAAGCGTTTGGCGACCCCCGATTCGCGGGCGATCTCGTCAACCGAGGCGCCATCCCAACCTTTCTCCAGAAAAAGGCGCGTCGCCGCCGCGAGCAGGTTGTGATGCCTTCGTTCGGCCTCAGCCCGGCTCGGCCGGCCTCCGGGGCCGCGCTTGAATGAAGCTGGTTCCAGCGGCGCGATGGGCATCTTTGCTTCTTTCTTGCAGCCGGAGGTCCGAAATGATAACGCAACGATACATCATCGTTGCACAAGGTTCAAGTTGATGAAGCCCCAGATCATTCTCGCGGTCGCGGTGGCCGTGCTGGTGGGCGCCGGTTGGTGGTGGGCGCGGACCCGCACGCCTCCGCCGACCGAGTGGCAAGGCTATGCCGAGGCCGATTTCGTCAAGATCGGCCCCACCCAGCAAGGTCTCCTCACGTCCGTCTTCGTCGCGCGGGGCGCCAAGGTCGCCGCCGGCGCGCCGCTCTTTGAACAAGACGACACCGCCGACCGGGCGGCCACGGACCAAGCCGCGCAGCAATTGATCCAAGCCGAAGCGCAGCTGGCAAATCTCCAGGCAGGCGGCAAGCAGACCGAAATTCAACAAGCGGAAGCAAACCTCGCGGATGCCCGGGCGACGCTCGCCCGGGCCGAGGCCGATCTCCAGCGAAACGAACCACTTGCGCGCCTTCGTGCTGTTTCGGTCCAGGATGTCGATCAACTTCGCGCCGGTTACCGCTCGGCGGAGGCCAAGGTTCTCGGGCTCGAAGCGGCACTGGCGCAGATGCGCGCGCCGCTTGGCCGGGATCAGGAGATCGCCGCGCAACGGGCGGCGGTCGATGCAGCGCGGGCGGCGGTAGCCATGGCAAAGTGGCGCCTTGACCAGCGCCACGTCGCCGCGCCAGTGACTGGAACTGTCGACGACGTCCTTGCCCGTCCCGGCGAGACCATGTCCGCGGGCGCGCCGGTCGTGTCGCTGCTCCCGCCCGAAAATATATTCGTCCGGTTCTTCGTCCCCGAGCCGATGTTGGCGGCTGTCCATCTCGGCGACCACGTCGCGCTCGCCTGCGACAATTGTCCAGCTGGTCTCGACGCAACGATCTCATTCATCTCGCCACAGGCCGAATACACCCCGCCCGTCATCTACAGCGAGTCGAGCCGCGCGAAGCTCGTTTACAAGGTCGAGGCGCGGCCTCCATTGCAACAAGCCCCTCTGCTCAACCCAGGCCAACCGGTCGTGGTGCGGCCAATCGCGAAGGGTCGCTCGCCATGACCGACTTCACCATCGACGTCCGTGACTTGAGGAAGAGTTTCGGCGCCCGCAAAGTCGTCGACGGGCTCACCTTGCAATTGGGCAGGGGCGAGATCTGTGGCTTTCTTGGCGCCAACGGAAGCGGCAAGACCACCACCATCCGGATGCTGTGCGGGCTTCTCGTTCCCGATGGCGGGAGCGGTACTTGCCTTGGACATGACATCATCCGCGAAGCCTCGCAGATCCGCCACGAGGCTGGCTACATGACGCAGAAATTCAGTCTCTACGAGGACTTGACGGTGTTCGAAAACCTCGATCTCGTCGCGAGCGTGTACGAGGTGCCGAACCGGCGTGAAACGGTCGCCGGCATCATGGACCGCATGCGGCTCGCCGATCGCCGCGACCAGCTCGCGGGACAGCTATCGGGCGGCTGGAAGCAACGTCTTGCGCTCGCCGCCTGTGTTCTGCATCAGCCGATGCTGCTGCTGCTCGACGAGCCGACGGCGGGAGTTGACGCCAAGGCCCGTCGCGAGTTCTGGGACTTGATCCACGACATGGCCGGAGAGGGGCTGACCGTCCTCGTCTCCACCCACTACATGGACGAGGCGGAACGATGCCAACGCATCGTCTATCTTGCCGACGGGCGCATCGTCGTGCAGGGGGCGGCGGCGGAGGTTTCCGCGCATTCAGGACTCGTCATTTTCGAGGCCACGGGCGGAGATTTGGACGCGGAAGCAAGGCGGTTGCGGCGCACGCCCGGTGTCGAGGCGGCCGCCGTGTTCGGACGCGCCCTGCGGATCGCTGGGACAGACCGTGCTGTGCTCGAAAACGCCATCCGGTCCAGCGACGGCGCCGTCCCCTCGTGGCGCGAAGCCGAGCCGCGCCTCGAAGACGTGTTCATCCACATGCTGAGCGTGCAAGGAGAAGGAACGTGAAGGCATTCTCCTTCAGGCGGTTCACAGCTCTCCTGCGCAAGGAGTGGCTGCAAATGTGGCGCGATCCGATAACCTTGCGTTTCATCATCGCGCTGCCGATGATGCAGCTGTTTTTGTTCGCCTACGCGATCAATACCGACCCCAAGCATCTTCCGGCCGGCCTCCTTTCCGTGGAGCATTCGAAATACGAGCGCGCGCTTGTCGCCGCGCTCAAGAACAGCGGTTATTATGACATTTCGATGCTTGCCTCGGAGGCCGAGGCCGAACGCGGCCTGGCGCGGGGCGAGCTCCTTTTCGTGATCAACATACCCCCGAGCTTCGACCGCTCCGTCGACCGGGGCGAAACGCCATCGATCCTGGTCGACGCCGACGCCACCGATCCTACGGCCATCGGCAACGCGACGGCGGCGCTCGCGGCCCTATCTTCGGCCCTCGACCGGGACCTGCCGCCGGTTCGCCAGCCTCAGGCCCTGGCGCCGCCGTTCCAGTTCGTGCTTCACGCCCGCTATAACCCGGAGCAACTGACGGTGCTCAACATCGTGCCGGGGTTGATCTGCGTTGTTTTGCTAATATCGACGCTGTTGGTTACGGCGCTCTCGATCACCCGCGAGCGCGAACGCGGCACGATGGAGAACCTGCTCGCCATGCCGGTGCGTCCCATCGAGGTCATGCTCGCCAAGATCGTTCCCTATATCTTCGTTGGCTATATCCAGGTAGCGCTCATCCTCGCCACTTCTGCCCTGTTCTTCGAGTTGCCGGTTCGGGGCTCGGTGGCGTTGCTCCTTGTCGCCTTGGGCCTGTTTATCGCCAGCAATCTCGCGCTTGGAATCACGTTTTCGACGGTGGCGGCAAACCAGATGCAGGCGATCCAGTTTGCCCAGTTTACCCTTCTGCCGTCGCTTCTGCTTTCTGGCTTCATGTTCCCGTTCAAGGGCATGCCGGTCTGGGCGCAATGGGTGGGCGAAATAATCCCCGCGACGCACGCGATGCGGATCGCGCGCGGCCTTCTGCTCAAAGGAAATCGCCTGCCGGAAATCCTCCCCGAGCTCTGGCCGATCGCGCTCTTCGCGCTGGCGGCAATCATGATCGCGGTTTGGCTCTACCGCGAGACGCTCGACTGAATACTCGTCTTCAGGGCTGGGGTGATGGTCGCGGCGCATTTCGCCGGGTTGGGGCGCGGCCGCTCTGTTTTCGCGCGGTACGATCCGCGCACAAAATCCTTACAAGGCCTAAGACAGCGGCTCCCCTTCGATAATGTAAGATCGATCGATTCCTTGGTCTGGTTTGACGAACGCCACCGTGGTATCTCAAAAGCCGCGGCTTTTGCCGGAGGGCACTCCAGATTTAAGATTCGCGGACTCGTGTAACAATGCACCTCCGATGGCTGACGAAAACCAAGTAAAGTTACTTCGGAAGAGCATTGCCAAGTGGAACGCTTGGCGGAGAAGGTCGCCCCAGCCGATAGACCTTCAAGACGCGTACCTCACCGGGGCGCACCTCAGCAAAGCGGACCTCAGCGGGGTGGACTTGCTCGGGGCGGAACTCAGTGGCGCGAACCTTACCGGCGCGAATCTCATCAGGGCGAATCTCATCGGGGGGGCGAATCTCGCCGAAGCGGACCTCAGCGAAGCGAATCTCACCGAAGCGACCCTCAGCTGGGCGAAACTTAGCGGGGCGAACCTCAGCGAGGCGAACCTCAGCAAGGCGAACCTCACCGAGGCAATGCTCACTGGAGCCAAAATGCAAGAGGCGATGTTGTTTGAAACCGTGTTTGCCAATGTCAATCTTTCGGCCGTTATCGGGCTGGAGACTTGCTTACACATAGGCCCCAGCACCATCGACTTTCGAACATTGCAGCGCTCCGGCCCTTTGCCTCTAGCGTTTTTGCGTGGCGTGGGCCTTCCGGATTTATTGATCGACTATTTGCCATCCCTTCTGAGCCAGCCGGTCCAAATGTACAGTTGCTTCATCAGTTACTCCAGCAAAGACCTGGATTTTGCTGAGCGTCTTCATGCCGATCTCCAAAACAAAGGGGTGCGATGCTGGTTCGCGCCGCATGACCTGCCGATCGGCGCCAAGACATGGAATTCAATTGATCAGGAGATCAAACTGCGCGACAAGCTTCTGCTCATTCTTTCGCAAAATTCGATTGCGAGTGACTGGGTGGAAGATGAAGTCAACAAGGCCTTCGCGGAAGAACGGGACAGAAAGCAGCTTGTCTTATTCCCCGCGCGTATTGATGATACCGTAATGGAAACTTCTGAGCCATGGGCACGCAAGCTGCGCGACCAGCGCAACATCGGTGATTTCCGGAAATGGAAGGATCACGACGCCTACCAAAAGGGATTGGAAAGGCTTCTTCGCGACCTAAAAGTGCAAAAGATCGAGACTTGATCGTCACGGCACCTCGAGCGGCGGGGAAGCGGCGGAACGAGACATGATCGAAATCAGGCATCACCCCCATAATTCGCGCGTGGGCGGGTGAACAATCGAGCCTTCATAGAGAAATCCATCCGGCCGGTCGCGCGCGAGCAGAAGGGGTCCGTCGAGATCGACAAAACGCGCGCGGGATGCGAGTAGAAGCGCGGGCGCCATCGCGAGCGAACTTGCAACCATGCAGCCAATCATGAGCTCGAAGCCGAGGCTTTCCGCCTGCTTCACCATGGCTAACGCTTCGGTAAGCCCCCCGGTCTTATCGAGCTTGACATTGATCGCGTCGTAGCGCGCGCGCAGAGCTTCGAGCCCGGTGC
>JBOHJV010000092.1:0-13328 GCA_050728695.1 Methylocella sp.
GCGGCAACACCGCGAGCGCCGCTCGCCTTGCGCTTTGGTCCAGAACTTGGCCGCCGCCTCGATCAGGCCATGCGACGTCTCAGCGAGCCGATTAACCCGGTTCGCCCGCCGGACCTTATCGAGGTCCGTCGCGTCTTCGCCGAGCCGATCGGCGCGCCAGAGACAATCGCTCGCGCCACGGGCAAGCTGGTAGCCCAACTTTGCGAGGCCCTCGAAGCAAAGGGCCTTGGCGCGCGGCGGCTCGATTTGCTTTTTCACCGGGTCGACAACCGCATCGAGGCGATCCGCATCGGCACGGCGCTGCCGGTGCGCGACGTCAAGCGTTTGACCCGGCTCCTCTGCGACAAGATCGAAACCATCGATCCGGGCTTCGGCATCGAGATCATGCGCCTTACCGCCACCCTCGCCGAGCCGCTGGCGCAAAAACAGACGATCTCCTCGCTCGCCGAGAAACCAGAGGCGGATGTTACGAGCCTCATCGACACGCTCGCCAATAGAGTAGGCGAACAACATCTCTATCGCTTCGCTCCGGTCGCGAGCGACGTGCCGGAACGCTCGGTTCGGAAGATCGCGCCGGCGGCGCCAAATACCGGCGAGACTTGGCCAGATCCTTGGCCGGACCTTTGGCCGCGGCCCGCGCGCCTGTTGCCCAAACCGGAGCCAATCGAGACACTCGCCCTGCTGCCCGATCATCCGCCCGTCAGTTTTATCTGGCGCGGCATCCGCCGCCGCGTCAAGCGTGCCGATGGTCCCGAGCGGATTTTTGGCGAATGGTGGAAACGCGATGCCGAGCTCTTCGCGCTGCGCGACTATTTCCGCATCGAGGACGAGGCGGGCGAGCGTTTTTGGATTTTTCGCGCCGGCGATGGCGCGGATTCCACGACCGGCTCGCAGCATTGGTTCCTGCACGGGATTTTCGGATGAGCGCGACGCCCTACGCCGAGCTGCAATGCACCTCGCATTTCAGCTTTCTTCGCGGCGCGAGCTCCTGCGAGGAATTGTTCGACGAGGCAGCTCAGCTCGGCATCGCGGCGCTGGCGATCGCCGACCGCAACAGCCTCGCCGGCATCGTCCGCGCCCATGAAGCCGCCAATGCCACGGGCGTGCGCCTGATTGTGGGCTGCCGCCTCGATCTCACCGACGGCATGTCCATCCTCGTCTATCCAACCGATCGGCCCGCCTATGCGCGGCTCTGCCGGCTGCTGTCGCTCGGCAAGAAACGCGGCGGCAAGGCGCAGTGCCGGCTCGATTGGCCCGATATCATCGCTTATAGCGAGGGCCTGATCGCGGTGCTCGTGCCAGATGAGGCCAATGACACCTGCGCGTTGCGCCTGCGCAGGCTCGCCGAGGCGTTCGACGACCGCGCCTATCTGGCCCTGACCTTGCGCAGGCGGCCGAACGATGCGCTGCGCCTTCATGAGCTATCGACCCTGGCGGCGCGGGCGCATGTGCCAACCGTGGTCACCAACGACGTGCTGTTTCATGTTCCGTCGCGGCGTATCCTGCAGGATGTCGTCACCTGCGTCCGGCACAATTGCACCATCGACGACGCCGGTTTTCGCCGCGAACGTCATGCCGATCGCTATCTGAAATCGCCCGAAGAGATGACGCGTCTCTTCGGCCGCTATCCCGAGGCGCTGGCATGCACGGTTGAGATCGCCGAGCGCTGCCGCTTCTCGCTCGACGAGCTCGCCTATCAATATCCGGAGGAGGCGACGATGCCCGGCCTCTCGCCGCAGCAGGCGCTCGAAAAATTCACCTTTGAAGGCGCCGCCGAGCGTTACCCCGAAGGCGTGCCCGTTGAAGTGGCGGCGACCCTCGCCCACGAACTGCGTCTCATCGAGAAGCTCGGCTATGCGCCCTATTTCCTGACCGTGAATGCGATCGTCCGTTTTGCCCGCGGCCAAAACATTCTCTGCCAAGGCCGTGGCTCGGCCGCCAACAGCGCCGTCTGCTACGTGCTCGGCATCACCTCGATCGATCCCGAGCGCAATGATCTTTTGTTCGAGCGCTTCGTCAGCGAGGAGCGGCGCGAGCCGCCCGACATCGATGTCGATTTCGAGCACGAACGGCGCGAGATCGTCATGCAATGGGTGTTCGATACCTATGGCCGCGATCACGCAGCGCTTTGCTCGACGGTGATCCGCTACCGCGCCAAGGGGGCGTTGCGCGATGTCGGCAAGGCGCTTGGCCTGCCCGAGGACCTCACCAAAATGCTGTCCTCGCAAGTCTGGGGCTGGTCTGAGCAAGGCGTCGAGGAAAAGCACGCCAAAGATCTGAACCTCAATCTCGGCGACCGGCGTTTGCGGCTCGCCATGGATCTCGCCCGCGAGCTGATCGGCACGCCGCGCCATCTCTCGCAGCATCCGGGCGGCTTCGTCCTCACCCATGACCGGCTCGACGAGCTGGTGCCGATCGAGCCAGCGGCGATGAAGGATCGCCAAGTGATCGAATGGGACAAGGACGACATCGACGCGCTTCGCTTTATGAAAGTGGATTGCCTGGCGCTCGGCATGCTCTCCTGCATGAAGCGCGGTTTTGACCTGCTCGCCGGGCACAAAGGCATCGCGCTCGATCTCGCCACCATCCCCGCCGAGGACCCGCGCACCTATGCGATGATCCGCAAGGCCGACACGCTCGGCGTATTCCAGATCGAGAGCCGCGCGCAAATGGCGATGCTGCCGCGGATCAAGCCGCGCACCTTCTATGACCTTGTCATCGAGGTGGCGATCGTCCGGCCGGGCCCGATCCAGGGCGACATGGTCCATCCCTATCTGCGCCGCCGCGAGGGCAAGGAAGATGTGATTTATCCCAAGCCCGAGTTGGAGAAAGTGCTCGGCAAGACCTTGGGCGTGCCGCTGTTTCAAGAACAGGCCATGCGCGTCGCCATCGCATGCGCGGGTTTTACCCCGAGCGAGGCCGACCAGCTCAGACGCAGCATGGCGACCTTCAAACATACCGGCGGCGTTTCGAAATTCCGCGACAAGCTGGTTGCCGGCATGGTCGCCAATGGCTACGAGCCGGAGTTTGCGGAGAGGACCTTCAAGCAATTGGAAGGTTTTGGGAGTTACGGATTTCCGGAAAGCCACGCGGCCTCGTTCGCGCTGATCGCCTATGCCTCGTCTTGGCTCAAATGCCATCACCCGGATGTCTTCTGCGCCGCGCTCTTGAACGCGCAGCCGATGGGTTTTTACGCACCGGCCCAGATCGTCCGCGACGCGCGCGATCATGGCGTCGATGTCCGGCCAGTCTGCATCAATGCCTCGCGCTGGGACTGCACGCTGGAGCCAACAGAGAGAGATGATCATTTCGCCGTCCGGCTCGGCTTGCGCATGGTCCGCGCTCTCGCCAATGCCGATGCCGCCGCAATCGTTGTCGCACGCGCGGATGAGCCCTTCGCCTCGATCGATGATCTCTGGCGCCGCGCCGGCGTTCCAGCCGCCGCGCTCGTGCGTCTCGCCGAGGCCGACGCCTTCCGTCCATCCCTAAAACTCGCGCGGCGAGACGCGCTCTGGGCGATCAAGGCCTTGCGCGACGAGCCGCTTCCTCTTTTTGCGGCAGCCTCGGCCCGCGAGGCCGAGACCGTCCTGGAAATCCGCGAACCCGCGGTGGCGCTCCGCCCGATGGCCGCCGGCGGCGAGGTGGTCGAGGACTACGGCCATGTCGGGTTAACGCTGCGTAGCCACCCGGTCTCTTTCCTCCGGGAGGACCTGCGCCGCCAGCGCATCGTCCCCTGCGCCGAGGCGATGCAAGCCCGCGACGGGCGCTGGCTGCGGACCGCCGGCCTCGTGCTCGTGCGGCAAATGCCGGGCTCGGCGAAAGGCGTCATGTTCATCACCATCGAGGATGAGACCGGCATCGCCAACCTCGTCATCTGGCCGAAGCTCTATGAGAAGCAGCGCCGGATTATTCTCTCGGCCAGGATGATGGCGGTCGACGGCCGCATCCAGCGCGAGGGCGAGGTCGTCCATCTCGTCGCCCAGCACCTGACCGACTTGTCGCCGGCGCTCGCGAGCGTCGGCGATAGAGACGTCACGTTCCCGCTACCGCACGGCCGCGGCGATGAATTGCACCACGGAAGTCCGGGCCTCGATCCGAGGAGCCTTCCGCCCGGGGCGCGCAAGCCGCGCGACATTTACATTCCCGGTCTCCACATCGAAACTCTCAAGGTGAAGACGCGGGATTTCCGATAGGCTGCGCACATTGCCGGCGAAAATCCGGCGAGCCGAGAAAGGCGCAAGAGGTCTTCAGGCTTGTAACGGCCGGTGGACCGGCGCCATCTCAAACACGCAGAGGCCAGCGGCAAGCGCGAGGCACACCGTTTGCAACGAGTTAATATGAAACTGCATCCGCAAGACCTGCAAAAAATCGCCCGCCTTACGCTGGAGCACTACAATCAGAGTGCCGAAGAATTCTGGGAAGGCACGCGCGAACACAACGTCAGCCAGAACATTGACGCGCTGTTGCGGCATATCGAGGGGGAGCCGCCGTTCACGATCCTCGATTTTGGCTGCGGCCCAGGGCGCGACCTAAAGACGTTTGCCGAACGAGGTCACATCGCAATCGGTTTGGAAGGCGCCGCGCGGTTTGCGGCAATGGCGCGCGCCCATAGCGGCTGCGAAGTATGGTGGCAGGATTTCCTCAAGCTCGAACTGCCGGAGAAATATTTCGACGGCGTGTTCGCCAACGCCGCGTTGTTCCATGTCCCCTGCCAGGAGCTGCCGCGCGTATTGCTGGAACTCCACGCCACGCTAAAGCCGGGTGGCGTGCTGTTTAGCTCGAACCCGCGCGGGGGTAACGAAGAAGGCTGGCATAGCGAACGCTATGGCGTGTATCATGATCTTGCAAACTGGCGCCGCTATATCTCAGCCGCGGGGTTCGTGGAACTAACCCATTATTACCGCCCTGACGGCGTGCCGCGCGACCGGCAACCCTGGCTGGCGAGCGTCTGGCGCAGGCTGGCGCCTTGAAAACCATCGCTTCCGCTGGGACGTCCCAAGCAATCAGGCAAGCGCGTTTTAACGCAGGAGGGCGCGAGACATGACCGAAGGAAGTTCTCCGCGCTCGCCTGCGCCGCAGCGCGGGGACTTTGCCGTCGTGGACGGCTCGCGCGGGCCACGCCGCGATTTCAGGATCACGGTCGGCCTGCGCGAGGGCTGGGATGAAGAGGGGCGGACCTACGACGTTTCAGAGGCGGTGCGCACGGCGCGGGCCTGGATGCGCCGCCGGGTGGGGGCCGGCCTGCCGGCGCTTTCCGGCATGTTCACCCGCGCCGAGGTGACCTACGCCTGGCCGCGACCGGACGGCTCGGCCGGCTCCGGCCGGGAACCGGTCGCGGTGTTCACCGGCGAGGCTGTGCATGCCTATCTCGGACATCTGCCCGACCAGGAGATCGAGGCGATGCTGAACGAACTTGCGGTCGAGCTCGGCGCCGCTCTAGGCCAGGAACGGCTCTATGTGGCGTTTTGCGACCGGACCTGGATTCTCGACGCCGGCGAGCGCGAAGGATAGAGGCGGCGCGCGCGTCTCATTCTTATTCGATTCCACAAGCGTTCCCGAATCGCGGTAGTGTCTCAGTTCGAATTTCTTCTAATGACTCAAAGCGGGCATTCGGAAGGTCTGCTGTCGGTTTGGGCGGAGATTCTCGCTTACGGAACGCCGAGAAGCCGAGCGCTGGGGCAGATGAAACCCGTCGCGGCTATATCGCCTTGCGACAGGAAGATGCCACCTTTAGGATGCACGGTGGGCTAAGGCTTCACTGGACCGCTCGCGTGTGTCTCGGGCGGCGGGGAGGCGCTTAGCGCCGTGCTTCCGGCCGTAAATGACATTAGGCGGCGCAGAAGAACGATGAGCAAGCGGGTCAAAGCCACAATTAATCCAGACCTATTGATCTGGGCCAGAACGACTGCGGGTTATGAGCTTGCGGAAGCGGCCGGTGCGTTGGACATCAACCGGGAGAAGCTTGAGGCTTGGGAAGCGGCGGGCGAGGACAAGCCCTCGATACCCCAGCTACGGAAACTAGCCGAGCTCTACGAGCGGCCTCTCGCTGTTCTCTATCTCCCTGAGCGGCCGCAAGCGTTCCACCCCATGCACGACTTCCGTCGGCTTCCAGACGGGGGACCGCGCCGGTTCTCGCCTGGCCTCACACTGGACATACGCAGCGCGCAGCAGCGGCGACTTTTGGCGCTGGAGATGTTGGAGGAGGTCGGAGAGAATCCGCCGGTTTTCGAGCTGCAGACGTCCCTGAACGAGGATGAGGAGAATGTGGCACGGCAAATTAGAGACAGATTCAAAATTACCTATGAGCTGCAGGTAAGGTGGCGGGAGCCGCGCATCGCCTTTCATGCCTGGCGTGACAAGATTGAACAGTTAGGGGTGCTGGTATTTCAAGCCAATCGTGTCGAAAGCGATGAGGCCTCCGGCTTTGCCTACTGGGCCGAGACCCTACCGGTCATTGTGGTCAACCGAAAAGATGTCTTCGCCCGGCGCGTTTTCAGCCTGATACATGAGTTGGTGCACCTCATGCTTCACCGAAGCGGCGTTTCCGACCTCGACGTCGACGCCGCCCGGCAGGCCCAAGACGAAATGGTTGAGGTGTTCTGCAATGCGGTGGCGGCCGCCGCTCTCATGCCAAAGGATCTCTTCCTGGCGGAACCTGCAGTCATTGAACGCGGTCCCGGCCGGCACGAATGGGCGGACAACGTCATCCAATCGCTCGCGGCCACGTTCGGAGTCAGTCGGGAGTCGGTTGTCCGCAGGCTTCTCACGGTTGGCCGGACAACGGAGGCGTTCTATGCCCGCAAGCGCGCACAGTATCACCATGAATTCCGCACCCAGAAGGAGCGGGAGAGAGAGCAGAACGCAGACAAGAACATGGCGCGGAATATTCCGCAGGAAACAGTTGGGGATCTTGGCCGACCATTTGTTAGGTTGGTGCTGGAGAACTTCCGTCAGGACCGCCTCACGCTTTCGGAAGTCTCTGGCTATCTCGGCGTGAAAGTTCGGCACGTGCCGAACATTGAGCAGAAGATTGGGTACTTCTGATAGTGCCCATTTCCGCGCACATTTACTGCTTCGATACGAGCGCGCTCATCCACGCTTGGATCAGGGCCTACCCGCACAAGCACTTTGGCGGTTTATGGAAGCAGCTGGACGGGCTCATAGCGGCGAGGCGGATGCTTTCCAGCGTCGAAGTCTACAACGAGCTGAGGAAGAAGGACGACGAGCTAGCTGCCTGGGCCAAGGACCGGAAGGACGAGCTTTTCCGCGAGATCGATGACCCGGTTCAGGATGCTGTTGTCGCGCTGATGCGTACCTATCCCAAGTTGGTCGACACCCGCAAGGGCAAGTCCGGGGCTGATCCCTTTGTAATTGCGCAAGCGATGAGCGCCAATCCCATGCTTATTGTCGTCACGCAGGAAGACGGGGGGTCCGAGGTGCGTCCAAAAATTCCTTACGTTTGTGCCCAGCAGGGCATAACTTGCATGCGCATTCTGGATGTAATTCAGGCGGAAAACTGGAGGTTCTGAGCGTCACTGTCAGGAAAACGAATACTTCGCTAAACGTCCGCTTATGGCGCAAACCAGAAATTCAAACTGAGACGATACCCGAATCGCCGTCCATGCGGATCTAACGCGTGAAACCCGCCGCGAGATTGACGATGGCGCCTTTGGCAGCGAAATAGTCTTCTGATGCCGCGCCCAAGGCTCCAGTGGGCGGCCCGCCAAGGCGTGGCCGTCACTTCAATTTTTCGACCGGTGACCTGTCGCAAGGAAAGCCTAATGACCGGAGTGCAAGACGATGCCGAGGCCCTTCGCCACAAGCAAAAGATGGCAAAGCGCAAAGCCGCGCAGGACGCCGAGGTTGCCGCCAAGACGATAACTGAAAAAGGCCTTCTCATCGTCCATACCGGCAAGGGCAAGGGCAAATCGACGGCGGCTTTCGGGCTTTTGCTGCGGGCGCTCGGCCATGAGTGGCCCTGCGGCGTGGTGCAATTCATCAAGGGCGCCTGGGACACCGGCGAACGCCGGGCGCTCGCCCGTTTCGAAGATCTCCTCTCGTGGCACACGATGGGCGAGGGATTTACCTGGGAAACGCAGGACCGCGCTCGTGACGTGGCGGCCGCCGAAGCTGCTTGGGCGAAGGCGCGGGAACTCATCGCCGATCCCAAAATAAAACTTGTCGTCCTCGACGAATTGAATATCGCCTTGCGCTACGATTATCTTCCCGTTGCCGAGGTCGTCGCCACGCTGCGCGCCCGCAGGCATGATCTCCATATTGTCGTCACCGGCCGCAATGCGGCGCCCGAAATGCTGGAAGCCGCCGATCTCGTGACCGAGATGAACCTTATAAAACATCACTTCGCGGCTGGCGTGAAGGCGCAAGAGGGAATCGAGTTCTGAGCATGGCGCGGCGGGCCAAGAGTTTGATGCTGCAAGGCACCGGCTCCGGCGTTGGCAAGTCGCTGATTGTCGCGGGACTCTGCCGCGCCTATCGCAATCGCGGGCTAAAGGTGCGCCCGTTCAAGCCACAGAACATGTCGAACAACGCCGCGGTGACGGCGGATGGCGGCGAAATCGGCCGCGCCCAGGCAACCCAGGCACGAGCATGCGGCGTGCCGCCCAGCGTCGACATGAACCCTGTCCTCCTAAAACCGCAAAGCGAGCATGGCGCGCAGATCGTTCTGCGCGGGCGGGTGATCGGCCAGGCATCGGCAGGAGAATACCAAGACCTGAAACCAAAACTTCGCCCAGCCGTGCTCGACAGTTACGCGGCACTCCGCGAAGACGCGGATCTTGTTCTCGTCGAAGGCGCGGGGAGCGCTTCGGAAATCAATCTGCGCGAAAACGATATCGCCAATATGGGTTTTGCCCGCGCCGCTTGTGTTCCAGTGATTTTGGCGGGCGACATCGATCGCGGCGGCGTCATCGCGCAGATCGTTGGCACCAAGACGGTGCTCGATCCGGCCGACGCAAAAATGATCGCGGGGTTTCTCGTCAACAAGTTTCGCGGCGATCCGGCCTTGTTCGCGAGCGGCATGCGAAGGATCGAGGATCTGACCGGCTGGCCAAGCCTTGGGCTTATTCCTTTTTGCGCGGACGCGGCGCGATTGCCGGAAGAGGATTCGCTGGCACTTTCCACCCCACGGCCGCCTGGCCAAGGGCGAATCACGATCGCCGTCCCGGTTCTGCCCGGCATCGCCAATTTCGACGATCTCGATCCGTTTTATTTGGAGAGCGAGGTCCGCCTCGTCATGGTCAAAAGCGGCGAGACCCTGCCCGCCGAGGCGGCGCTCGTTATTCTGCCCGGCTCGAAAACGACGATCAGTGGTCTTGCGGCTTTCCGGCGCGAGGGCTGGGATATCGATCTTTTCGCGCATTTGCGGCGCCGCGGCCATGTGTTCGGCCTTTGCGGCGGCTATCAGATGCTTGGCCGAGCCATTCGCGATCCGGCCGGAGTCGAGGGCCCTGCGGGCGAGGTGCAGGGGCTAGGTCTGCTCAACATTGAAACAGAACTTCACGGCGACAAATTGCTGGCGCCGGTGCATGGCAGGGGCGCGCAAGACGGCGTTCCCTTCACCGGCTATGAAATGCATGTTGGCCGCAGTTTTGGGCCGGATTGCGCGCGGCCCGTGTTGCGTTTCGCCGATGGACGCGGCGACGGCGCGGCGTCGGCCGATGGCCTTGTGAGCGGCTGCTATGTGCATGGGCTGTTCGCGGAGCCCGCGCAACGAAACGCTCTTCTCGCCCGCCTCGGGGGCAACGGTTCGGGCGTCTCCTATGACGCAACTCTCGACGCCGCGCTCGACGCCGTCGCCTCGCATCTTGAAACATACATCGACCTCGACCGGCTTCTTACGCTTGCCCGATAACAAGCGCCATCAAGGTCAGGGCCGCCCAATGGACGCCGCAAGCAAATCGATAGAGGGTGCGCGCGTGCCTTATGTCTCCGGCGGAAGGCTCTCTACCCGCGCCGATAAACGCGTCATCGATCTTGACCTCGCCATAGACGCGCGGGCCGCCGAGCCGCAAGCCTAGCGCGCCCGCGAATGCCGCCTCGGGCCAGCCGGCATTGGGGGAAGGGTGTCCGCGCGCGTCGCGCCGCATGGTGCGCCACGCCGCCCGGGCCGAAGTTTTTGGGGTGAAGAAAGCCGCGATAACGACCAGAAAGGCAGATAATCGCGCGGGACAAAAATTGACGAGATCGTCGAGTTTCGCCGCGGCGAAGCCGAAAGCGGCATGGCGCACTGTGCGATGACCAATCATGCTGTCGGCGGTGTTGATGGCCTTGTAGCAAGCGCCGCCAGGCAGCCCGCCGAGCGCCAGCCAGAAAGCGGGAGCGACGACTGCGTCGGAAAAATTCTCGGCGAGGCTCTCGATCGCGGCGCGGGCGACGCCTGCCTCATTGAGTCTCGCGACGTCGCGGCCGACGATTTTTGCCGCCGCCGCCCGGCCTGCCGCCAGTCCGGTGGAAAGGGCTTCGGCAACGGCAAGCACGTGGGCATCGAGGCTACGTTGCGCGATAAAACTCGAAGCGATTAGCGCGGTGAGCGCCAAGCTCGCCGGTTGCGGCAGTTGCAAACCGGCGAGCCCGCGGCTGAAAAGATAGGCGGCGCCCCCGGCCAGCGATAGAAGCAAGAAGAGCGCGGCAAAACCCAAGGCACGCCGCGTGGCAAAGGATCGATCCTCGTGATTCAACCGACCGTCGGCGAGCGCGATCAGGCGGCCGATCCAAGTGACCGGATGGCCGATCGCGCGAAAAACACTTTGCGGATAGCCAAGGCAGGCCTCGATGGTGACGGCGAGCGCCGCGAGTTTTAAGGTTGCGGCCAAATCCATGCGTGAGACTTCCTGTCCCGAGGTGCCGGAGTTGCTCCTGGCGGAGCATGGCGGCAATCTTTCTGCCGCGCGGCGGGCCTACCCGCTAGCGCCAGAACCCTGGCTCGATCTCTCAACCGGCATCAACCCTTATGCTTATCCTTTCGCCTGCCCGCCGCCGGAAAGTTATACGCGGTTGCCGCAACCAGACGAGCTTTGCGTGCTAGAAGCGGCGGCGCGAGCGGCTTATCGCGCACCCGCGTCCGGGGAGATCGTTGCGGCGCCGGGAAGCCAGGCTATCATAAATCTGCTGCCTCATCTCGCGCCGGCGCGGCGCGTTGGAATTTTGGGGGTTACCTATTGCGAGCACGCGCGGAGCTGGGCCGCCAGCGGCGCGAAACTGGCCGTCGTCGAAGACCTCGGCGGGCTCGAGGACAAAGATATCGCGATCGTCGTCAATCCCAACAATCCGGATGGAAGGCTCGTCGCGGCGGCGGATCTGCACGCGCTGGCCGCGGTTCTTCGCAAACACGGCGGCCTGCTGATTACCGACGAAGCCTTCATCGATTTTCTTGAGCCCGGCGCCAGCGCTGTCCCGGACATCGCCGAAAGCAGCGTCGTCGTGTTGCGCTCCTTCGGCAAGACCTATGGCTTGCCAGGGCTTCGCCTCGGGTTCGCTATCGTGGCAAAACCCGTGGCGGAGAAACTGCGCGCCGCGCTCGGCCCCTGGCCGGTTTCCGGCCCGGCCATCGCCATAGGCTCCACGGCCTTGACGGATGCGGAATGGCTCGCGGCGACGCGGGCGCGGTTGCACGCCGACGCGACGGCACTCGATAAGATGCTGGCGGCGGCGGGTTTCGCCTCCGCCGGCGGCAGCCCGCTGTTTCGGCTCGTCCGGCACGAGGACGCGCAAGGCTGGTTCGAACGGCTGGCGAGCGCCGGAATTCTCGTGCGGCGGTTCGCGGCGCGGCCGGCCTGGCTGCGCTTTGGGATCGCTGGCTCGGACGCCGGCCGAACACGCCTTCGCGCCGCTCTCGGACTTGAACTGCCGTAACTGCCTCCATATGGCCGTTGAGGGGCAACTTACCTCATCCTTCGGCCGAAGTGTGCGGCGGCGCCATCCCAAGCGACCAGCGCGAATAAGCCGTTTCGGCTTCGCCCGTTGGCGCCGCGTTCGCGCTTTTCAAATTCAAGCGGGACATCCCCGCTGGTTCAATAACCATCGCGTGTCAACTATGGTTTGTCACAATTTATCCGCTTTGTTGTGGCATAGACCACAGACATAGGCTCAATATTGAGACATATTGCCTTTTGCGGGGATATTGCAAAGCTAATAGGAAAAGTACGGCGGAAATTCAACGGCGCGTGCCGGGCCCACACCGTCGAGTTCACGGATGGCGCCGATGCGTCAATTTGTCCTAGGTTGGTGATGACAAACGTCACTTAATTTTCGTGCGCCAACTGATGCTTAAACCCATTTACCCATTTGGGGGAAGCGCGCGGCGAGAATTTGGGGCATATAGTGGCCGGCAGAATTATCTAGGGAACCGTTATCATGCGCGGATTAAGCGACATTAAAGAAAAATATATCCGTCTCCAAACCCATTTGGGGGAAGCGCCGGACCCGCGCGAGGGTCATCGTCCCGCTGATGCTCGGCGGGATGGTCACGACATGCGAACTGAAAGAGAACCCACGGAAAAAGATGCCAAGGGAAAGGATACGCGTCGCCAGATTGTCGAAGTGGCGGAGCGGCTCTTCCGGCAACTCGGTTTCCAGAAGACAACGGTCGCCGATATTGCCCGCGAGCTGCGCATGTCTCCGGCAAATGTCTATCGATTCTTCGGGGCGAAATCCGAAATCAACGAGGCTGTCTGCATGGAGCTCCTCGGTAAGATCGAAGCCGAGGCCGGAAAAATCGCGGTATCTCGCGGCACCGCCCTCCAAAGAATGCGCAACTTGGTCGCGTCCGTCGAAAAGGCATTTTACAAACAATACATGTTGGACCGCAAGCTGCACGAATTAATCGAAGCCGCTGTGACCGAAAACTGGACGACCATGCGCGAGCACAACCATCGCATGACCTTGATGCTTGAACAGATAATCGCGAGCGGCATGGCGGCAGGCGAGTTCCATCCGGGAGACGCGGCGCTCGCGGCGCGCCTTGTCAGCACCGCTTGCATCCGCTTCTGTCATCCGCGCCTCATGGCGGAATATGAGCAGGAGCCGGAACCGTCTCTCGAACACATGCTCGATTTTTGCCGGGCCGCGCTCGTCCGGGAGTCCAGTTGAACTGGTCGCCGCGCAAAAGGGCCGTTCCGCCGCGATAAGCCTGGCTGCCCGCGGCGGCGGGCGGACCATGAATCGGGCAGCGGAACCAATCTCAATCACGCCAGTTAGTCTTCGCGGATCGAGGAAATCGCTCTCCCGCGCTCGCTGTTCAGGAGCAAGAATCAAGAGCAGGGCGGTCGCGAGGAAACCGCGGCGCCCACGGCGGTTGTCGAGAGGGCAAC
>JBOHJV010000093.1:0-13165 GCA_050728695.1 Methylocella sp.
GGACTCTGCTCAAATTTCACTGCGGAACTCAAAGTTTGCCACTCTCTATATCGACTTTATGTCGGGGAGCAGCGCCACCATCAATGTGCCGCAGTATGATGCTAACGGAAACTTCAACTTTGTTTTTGGCAATAGCCCCGGATTCAATTACTCGATAAACATGACAACCAGTAAGACTCGGCTGGGTCTCGAGTCCCATCCAAATTCAAGCATGATCGT
Source organism: Methylocella sp. (assembly GCA_050728695.1). Lineage (GTDB taxonomy): Bacteria > Pseudomonadota > Alphaproteobacteria > Rhizobiales > Beijerinckiaceae > Methylocapsa. Next base: position 220 of record JBOHJV010000093.1, read on the forward strand.
AAATGGCGGGGGTGCCGGAAGCACATCCGATGTACCTGTGCAATTTTCATATTACGTCGAAAACAACACAGCCCCCGTCTCTATAAAAGGGTTGCATGTTTACAGCGATATGACTCGTCAGTTCACGGATCAAGGGCGGAACATATCCTTGAATCACGTCAATTTGAGTCCCATCTCCTGGCAAGTTTACGTCAGTCAAAGCAACGGATTTCCAGTTACGATCAGTAACTCAAAAATAAACGAGCTTGGGGCTTTAACCAACGGACTCGTGAATATTTCGAACAGCACTCTGCAGCTTGCGGAATTGGGGGCATTCGGTGCCGGTTCGCAATTGAACATCACGGGCACACAAATTTGGTCCCAGGAGATTGTCGCACAAAATGGCGGCCACGTGAGTATCGCTTACAGCGGAATTCATGGGAACGCCATTTCCGCGGCGGGTACTGGCTCCAGCATCAGCATGTCCAATGTGCTGGAATATCGAAACGGCACCGCATCCATGTCGTGCGCGCAAGATCCGGCGACCGGATATACGCCGAATATTAATGGCGTGCCCCTATGCAATCCGCAAAATCCATTGGGTCAATGCTCGCACGTGAGCACCCGGACCAGCGGCGCGGTGACCGGTATTCCGGCTTGCAATTGATCGCCCGCCGTCTCCGTGGCCGCAATCGGCCCAGGCGGCGTGCATAGGGGCGCATTCGTCAAGCAGCCCGTGTAAGAACTCGGATTTCGCTTGAAAACGATTGATCTGGAAAAGATATGCGTCAGTCGGGCGTATGACCGTTGGCCGGTCATCGACCGCAAACTCAAAAGCGGCCACTCTCCCCTCGCCTTGGCCTGCTACGGCCGCAAAGCAAGCGGTCGGGCCGCTCCCCAGACAGCAAATTATCCTCCGGATCGACGGCAAAACCGTCCCCCCATCAATTTCGCGGCGCCTTTTGATTGGGGATGATCGGGAGCCGATGCCGCTGCAACGCAAAAAAAAACGGAAGGGTCTCTTGCTTCTGTGCACCGCACGTGCATATTGTTGCGATGCGGCATGTTTGTTGCCGCGGATGCCCCCTGTGGGTGTTTCCTCCCTTGACTTGGGCCGCTCGCGGCAACGCGGGCGGCCTCTTTATTTCTCTATTTCTCTATTTCTCTATTTCTCTATTTTCCGCTGTCCTTATTTATTGCTGAATTTATTGCCGACCTGTCTTTCGGTCACAGACGCTAATTGGCATGGCCGGCGCGGTTGGCCTGACCTGAAAATAACCTATTGACGGATGATGTCAGTTGTGATAGATCATTCGGTTGGCGACAAGCCTCTTGCCGCCGAGATGCCCTCCTTGGGCGTTTCCTCCCTAGACTTGGGCCGCTAGTGGCAACGCCGGCGGCCTCTTTAATGTCCTGCTGGCTTTTTTGCCGCCGCGGTTCGTGAACGTCTCGCCGACAGCGCGCGACGCGGCTGTCCGCCCGGCGAGCCTTTGCCCAAAAGCATGGCCAACTATTCCGCCGCCGCGCGATGCCGGTCGCGGCGCGCCGCAACCGCATCCGCCAAGACACAAGCCACCTTGGCCAGATCGGCGGCGACTTCCGCGAACCTTTCGCCCCTGCGCACGGCGCGTTCGTCCATGTAGAGGGCGCGGCTTACTTCGATTTGCATCGCATGGCAATCGTTTGCGGGATTGCCATAATGTTCGGTTATGAAGCCCCCGGCGTAAGGCTTGTTGCGCTGGACATCATAGCCGCGGCGGCGCAGCTCATATTCGACGGAATCGACAAAATCCGCGGCACAACTCGTTCCATAGCGATCGCCCACGACGAAATCCGGCTTTTGCGGCAATGCGAGTGCTGCCGCCCACGAAGGCTGGCCGGTTCGCAGCGAGCCCGAAGGCATCGAATGGCAATCGACGAGGACAGCAATGCCGAAATATTGCCGCGCCCGGTCGACGAGCCCGCGCAGGCATGCGTGATAGGGTTTGTAGAGTTTCTCGATTCTGGCAATCGCTTCTTCGACCGGCACGCGGCGCGCGTAAATCTCTTGCGCCTGGCCGGCCACCCGCGCGATTGTTCCAAGCCCTCCAGCGACTCGCAGCGAGCGGGTATTCGCGAACGCTGGCAGCCGTCCCTCGAACATGCGCGGGTCCAACTCGTAGGGTTCGCGATTGAGATCGAGGTAGGCGCGCGGAAAACGCGCCTTGATGAGGGGCGCGCCCAGCGCCGCAACCCCGCCAAACAAAGCATCGACGAAAGCGTCCTCCGAGCGGCGCAGCACGGCTTCGTCGAGCCTCGCGGCGTCTAGAAAACGGCGCGGATAAACGTTGCCCGAGTGGGGCGCCGAAAAAACCAGGGGACAGGCAAGGCGCGCCGGTTCCACCACCTCGAACGGCGGATCGAGTTCCGGCTCGTGCGGGTGGTTGTCCTTCGCCGATGCGTCCGGCGCTTGAGCCGGGCCGGACAGCTTTGGAGTCATCAAGCCTTCCTCGCCCCGCCGCCCGCGTCCAAAACCCATGGAAGCCAGCCAATCTGTCAAGGCCACCTTATTCTGTCCAGTTCCATCGCGAACCGCTAGCCCGATTCGAAAAATTAATGGATAAAACAAAATCTGGTGATTTTCACTCGATTTTTACCCGGCGGGCGTTTTGATGGCAAAAGTTGCGAGGGCCCCATGAGCGAGACGCATATCCCTATTAATCGCAAGATCCTGCTGGCCGAGGACGATCACGACATGCGCCGCTTTCTCGGCAAGGCGCTGCAGAACGCGGGCTATGAAGTCGCCTCGTTCGACAACGGCATGTCCGCCTATCACAGATTGCGCGAGGAGCCGTTCGAATTGCTTCTCACCGATATTGTCATGCCCGAGATGGACGGGATCGAATTGGCCCGCCGGGCGACGGAACTCGACCCCGACATCAAGGTGATGTTCATTACCGGCTTCGCGGCGGTCGCGCTCAACCCGGTTAACAACGCCCCGCCGCAGGCCAAGATCCTGTCAAAGCCCTTCCATCTGAAAGACCTGGTGAACGAGGTTCAGCGCCTACTTGCCGCCTGATCGCGAAGCTATGCGCGTTGGTTGCCAACGAGGCCTTGCCGCGCTACCGCATGATCGAAACCGGGTGTTCGACAGGAAAGTAAACGCCTTGCTCAACGATGATCGCGCGCGGCGGCCATCCGCTTGCCTCGCCTTCTGCCTCATCCTCCTCGCGGCCACCCAAGCAAGCGCCGCCAGCTTTTCCGACTGCCTCGCCGGACTTCGCGGCGCCGCGCAAGCGAGCGGCGTCGATGCCGCGACTATCGGCCGCGCGACGAGTGGCCTCGCGCCCAACCCCGAGGTGCTCGCGCTTGCCGAGGTCCAACCGGAATTCAAGACGCCGATCTGGGACTATCTCGCGGGCCTCGTCGACGAGGAAAGAGTAAACGATGGCCGCGCGATGATGGCCCGCTGGGGCCAGGCGCTCGCGCTGGCGCAAAGCCGGTTCGGGGTGGACGAGGCGACGCTCACCGCTGTCTGGGGCGTCGAATCCGACTATGGCCGCGCCTTTGGCACGCGCCCGGTGGTGCAATCGCTCGCCACCCTCGCCTGCGGCGGCAGGCGGCAGGCCTATTTCCGGTCCGAGTTCATTGCCGCCCTTAAGATCATTCAGCGCGGCGACATCGATCCCGCCCAATTCAACGGGTCTTGGGCAGGCGCCTTTGGCCACACCCAGTTCATGCCCTCGACCTTCTTGCGCGTCGCCGTCGATATCGATGGCGATGGCCGCAAGGACCTCATCAATTCCGTCCCCGACGCGCTCGGCTCGACCGCCGCCTATTTGCACAAAAGCGGCTGGGCCGCCGGCGGCGCATGGGGGTTCGAGGTCCGCTTGCCGGAGCATTACGCGGGTCCCTCCGGGCGGACCCGCAAGGAGCCGATGGCCGCCTGGGCCGCGCGGGGCGTAACCCGCGTCGACGGCCAACGGCTTCCGGGCGGCAGCGCCGGGCTCCTGTTGCCCGCGGGCCCCAATGGGCCAGCGTTTCTCGTCACTCGCAATTTCGATGCGATCTATTCCTATAACGCGGCCGAATCCTATGCGCTGGCGATCGCGCTGCTGTCCGACCGGCTGCGCGGGCGGCATGGCCTCGTAGCGGCATGGCCGACAAACGACCCGGGCCTCTCGCGGGCGGACCGGCGGGAGATGCAAACGCTACTCATGCGGCGCGGCTACGATCTCGACGGCAAGGCGGATGGCGTGATCGGGACCAAGACGAAACAGGCGATCCTCAATTTTCAATCCCGGTCCGGACTGTCGTCCAACGGCCGCGCCTGCGCCTCGGTGCTGGCCGCACTGAGGGGACGATGAAGCACCCAATCTCACAAACCCGCTTACGTCCCGCAGCTCAAGGACAAGTAAAATTGCGCGAAAAATGTGGCGCATTTACCACATTTGTGGCTAATTTTTGGCGCGCCGATTTTACCGGCAGCAACCATGGTAAAACATGAGTGCGACGGGTTTGGCTCGCGCCCAGCAATTTTTAATCCCCGAACAGTTTTCGCCATCCCCGCCGCGCCTTCGCCCCGCATCTCGCCTTGCCCGCTATCCGCTGACTGGCTAGGTTCCCACTCCCAGATACCGCGAAGGGGCGGGTGGCGGCAACGCCGCGCGCATCGCGGAGGCATCATTTTCGAGACCTTCGATCGGCCGCGACGGCTGCCCTCGAGGAGGCGCCAGACTCAAGCGACTGGAACTAGGCTCCGTCGGTCGGCGAGGCCTATTTTGGCAAGCCGCCCGGCGACGTAAATGTTTCCGTCTTCGCCGCCGCGTCGGGCTGAGCTTCGGGCGCCGCTAGAGCGAAGGCGGGCAGCGCGCGGGCGGCCGCGTCGGCCGCAACGATGCGCGGAAAGGGCGCCAAATCGAGGCCGGCGCGCCGCGCGTTATAGACCTGCGGCACAAGGCAAATGTCGGCCAGGCTAATCTGGTCTCCGACGGCGTGGCGCCCGGCAATGGCGGCGAGGCGCGCTTCGATCGCGCGAAACCCGGTCCCGATCCAGTGCCGGTTCCAGGGCGCCCAGGCGCCGGCGCTGGCGCCATGATCCGCGGCGAGTTTTTCAAGCACCCGCAAATTGCCGATCGGATGGATGTCGCAAGCGATCGAATATGCGATCTCGCGGCAAACCGCCTTCTGCCTCAGGTCGTCCGGCAATAAGGGCGGGTCTCGATAAATTTCATCGAGATATTCGATGATGGCAAGCGACTGAGCGAGCGTAAACCCGTCCGCCTCCCGCCACACCGGAACGAGACCGGCGGGGTTTCGCGCGCGATGTTCGTCGCTCCTCTGCTCGCCCAATTGCAACTGCACGGAGATTTGCCTCGCGGTAATCCGCTTAAAATTCAAGGCGATCCGCACTCGATAGACGGCGCTCGATCGCCAATAGCCATAGAGAACCGGCTCAGGCCGGGGATTTTGCATAAGGTTCGACCGTCTGTTCGATGGCGCCGAAAATGGACTGGCCGCCCGGAGTCTTCATCTCGATGCGCACCGTATCGCCGAAGCGCATAAATGGCGTCTTCGCGGCGCGGTTGGCAATGGTCTCGACCATCCGCGCCTCGGCAAGGCATGAGTAGCCAACTCCGCCGTCGGCGATGGGGCGGCCGGGGCCGCCGTTCGCGCCTTTGTTGGAAACGGTGCCGGAGCCGACGATGGTGCCCGCGCTCAGCGGCCTAGTTCTCGCCGCGTGCGCGATCAAGGCCGGGAAATCGAAATTCATGCCAGTGCCGGCATCCGCCCGCCCGAACGGCGTTTCGTTCAGGCTAACGAGCAAGGGAAGTTGCAGGCGTCCGCCATCCCAAGCTCGGCCAAGTTCGCTTGGGGTGACCGCGACCGGCGAGAAGGCCGAGGACGGTTTTGACTGGAAGAAGCCAAAACCCTTGGCGAGCTCGGCCGGGATAAGGTTGCGCAAGGAGATATCGTTGGCGAGGAGGACGAGGGCAATCGCCGCGGAGGCCTCGGCGCGATCCGCGCCCATTGCGACATCGTTGACGACGACCGCGACTTCTCCCTCGAAGTCGATGCCGAAACCTTCATCCGCCATTCTTATCGGCTCGCGGGGAGCAAGAAAAGCGTCCGATCCACCCTGATAGAGCAACGGATCGGTCCAAAGGTCCCGCGGCATCGCCGCCCCACGCGCCTGGCGCACGAGCTCCACGTGATTCAAATAGGCGGAGCCGTCGATCCATTGAAACGCGCGCGGCAGCGGCGAGAGCGCGTCGCGCTCGCGGAACCGCGCGCGGGGCACCGCGTCGGTTTCAAGCGCCGCCGCGAGCGCCTCGAGTTTCGGCGAGAGGCTCGCCCAATCGTCGAGCGCGTCTTGCAAGGTGTTCGCTATGCCCCGCGCGTCCGTGGCATACGCGAGATCGCGCGAAACCACGACGAGCCGGCCATCGCGGCTGCCGTTGGCGAGTGTCGCAAGCTTCATGCGGCCCCTTCTCGGCGTTGGTCATTCGCGGCGATTTGGATCGAAATGTTTTTCCAATCCCCGCCAGCAATCGGCGTAATCGCTTTGCAATGCGGGCAGCTTGGCTGCATATTCCGTCACCTGTTGCGGATAGCGCGTCTCGAACATGAAGGCGAGGGTGTTTTCGAGTTTTTGCGGTTTAAGCTCGCCCGCACTCGCTCTGTCGAACGCTTCTCTGTCTGGCCCATGCGGCAGCATGCTATTGTGGAGCGAAATCCCGCCCGGCGCAAAGCCTTTTGCCTTGGCGTCATACTGGCCAAGGATCAGCCCCATGAATTCGCTCATGATGTTCATGTGATACCAGGGCGGCCGGAATGAATGTTCGGCAACCTGCCAGCGCTCCGGAAAGATCACGAAATCGACGTTCGCGGTGCCGGCCTCGCCGGATGGCGCGGTGAGAACCGTGAAGATCGAAGGGTCCGGATGATCGAACAGAATTGCGCCGACCGGCGCGAAGGTCCGCAGATCGTATTTGTAAGGCGCGTAATTGCCGTGCCAGGCGACGACGTCGAGCGGCGAATGGCCGGTTTCGGCCACATGGAAGCCGCCGCACCATTTTACCATGAGACGACAGGCCGTTTCCTTCTCCTCGAAGCTTGCGACCGGGGTCTTGAAGTCGCGCGGGTTGGCGAGGCAATTAGCGCCGATCGGCCCGCGCGCGGGCAGGGCGAATCTCGCGCCATAATTCTCGCAGACATATCCGCGCGCAGAGTCGCCCTCGAGCCCCGCCTTAAACTTCATCCCTCGCGGAATGACGGCGATATCGCCTGGCGCGATGGCGAGGCGGCCGAGCTCGGTCGCAATCTCTAGCGCTCCGGTTTGCGGAACGATCAGCAATTCGCCGTCGGCGTTCATGAAGTAATCGTCTTCCATGTCGTGCGTTATAACGAAAACATGCGCCGCCATGCCGGTCTGGGTGTGGACATCGCCCGCGGTCGTCATGGTCCGCATGCCGGTCACGAAGGTCAAAGGTTCATTGGGAATGGGCAAAGGATCCCAGCGCAATTGACCGAGCGGCAAGCCGTGCGAGGCAATCTGCGGCGCGGTTTTCCAAAAAGGAACATCGACGCGCGTGAAGCGGCCGACATGCTTGACGGAGGGACGCATGCGGTAGAGCCAGGAGCGCGCGTTGGCGCCGCGCGGTGCGGTAAACGGCGTGCCCGACAATTGTTCGGCATAAAGTCCATAGGGGCAGCGCTGCGGCGAGTTCTGCCCTTGCGGCAAGGCGCCCGGCAGCGCCTCCGTCTCGAAATCATTGCCGAAGCCGGACATGTAACGGTGTGTCATGGGGGGGCTTCTCCCCGAAGCCGGAGGTCCGCGCGGCGTTTCCAATGCGTGCGGGAATGCGAATCGTGATTGAAATGATGCCAAGCGATTGTTCCCGCAACCCACGCCAGTCAATTTAAGCTATTCGCTCGTTTTTTTGTTCCGTGGGCCATGTGCCGGGAGCCTCGCCACCCCGGAATAGGGGTAGTCCAGAAATAGAATTGCCTATAGCATCGGCCTATCGGCGCCGGCATTCGCCGCTCGTCGGAGGGGTTTATGGCGTCCCGAGTCCTGGCTTTTCTGCGCGATGAAAACAACCGCGCGCTTCTCGGATGGATAGGCGGCGCCCTTGTGGTTCTAGCCACCGGGTTTTGGGCAGTTTTCGTGCATTTTTACCTTTCGCCCGAGGCGAAGCCGGGTCCGCCCCAGAAACAGATCGAAGCCGAGTGCGACAGCATCGCCATCGGCGGCGATGTATCGGGCGCGACGATCACCGCCGGCGGCAGCGGCGACTGCCCGAAACCGGGGCGGTGACATGCGCAGGATCCTCCCGGTCCTTGGCCTTGTCCTCGCGTGGGCTTCCGCACCGGTATATGCGCAGGAACGCTCATTCGTTCATGCCGAGCCTTGCAGCGTGGCAATCGGCGGCAATGTAATCAACAGCACAATCAATGTCGTCTGCGGCGTTCCGCCTGAGAAGATCGAAGAACTCGTCCGTTCATGGACAAAAGACCTTAGCGATCTCTCCGAGTCGCAACGGGAAACAAACGCGCTTTTGAAGGAGAAGCTCGATCTCAACCAGCGGCAGGTCAAAAGCGCCCTGGAGATTTTGGGCGAGGCCAATGTGCGGCCGGAACGGCTCGCGGCGAAGCTCGTCGAGATCGCGGAAAATTACAAGGATCTGCGAAGGGCGGCGGCGCAGCCCGGCGATGACGCGAAAATCACCGCCTTGAAGGCGGAGGCGCAAAAGGCGATCCAGGACGGCGAACTCGGCAAGGCCGACGAGATTTTGGCCGCGATCGAAAAAATCCAAACCGAAGTGCTGGACCGGCTGGCGCTGAATGCGGCGCAAACCACCGCCCAGCGCGGCGATCTGGCCTAGACACGGTTGCGCTATCCCGACGCGGCGCAGCGCTTTGCCGAAGCCGCGGCGAAAGTGCCGCAAGGGCATGAAGACGAACGCTGGAAATACCTTAACGAAGAGTCCGACGCAGTTTTCCGGCACGGCGATGAATTTGGCGACAACGCGGCGGCGCTGTCGGCGATCGAACGCTATCGCCATCTAGCCGAACTCCGGCCCCGGAACGCTTTTCCGCGTGATTGGGCCATGACCCAGCATAATCTCGGAGTTGCGCTCCGAAGGCTCGCGAGCGAGAGAGCGGGACGGCGCGGCTGGAAGAGGCCGTTGCCGCCTTTCGCGACGCCTTGCAGGAAAATACCCGCGCGCGCGTACCGCTCGAATGGGCCAAGACCCAAACGAATCTCGGCGGTGCGCTCTCAACGCTCGGGGAGCGGGAGAGCGGGACGGCGCGGCTCGAAGAGGCGGTTTCCGCCTATCGCGAAGCCTTGCAGGAATATACCCGCGCGCGCGCGCCGCTCCAATGGGCCATGTGCACCGGCAATCAAGGGGTCGCCCTAATGGTACTCGCGGAACGACGTGGCGATGCGAAGATGGCGAAGCTGGCTGTTCAACAAATCGAGGCGGCTTATGCGGTGTCGCGCGATGGCGGCGATGCGCCTTCCGCCGCCTACTACGAAGCGCAATTGCCAAAAGCCCGCGCGCTTGCCCAAAAGCTCGCCAAACGCTGACCCGCCCTCAATGCCTCTATCACCCCGAGCCGCGCTGTTCCCGGAGCCCCGGACCAAGACGGCTAAGCAACGCCCGGGCCGTGGCGGCCGGATAGTATGCGATAGATGCACAACGAGCCCCGGTGCATTATAGCAGCTGCGGGGCTCTAGCTTCGGCTTTTTGCGAAGCGATCTGTGATTTGTGCAGATTCTAGGTGCGAGCTAACATCCGCTTGGCCTTCGCGAGTGCATTCGCACGTCGACATCAGATTGTCGGCGGTGACGTTTCGACCCGGACGGCATTGCTGGGCTTTCGCGTCACCGTGACCCCGCGCCTGTCGGGGTCAATCAAACTGTCCCGGTGGAGTCATCGCTCCTCCATTGCTTTGAATTCAATGAGCGAAAGAAGGCGCCTTCTGCTTCCGGCCGGATCACCGGCAGAAGCACCCCAACATGTTGTCTCCTCCGCGCAATTGTCAATGGTTTTCGCCACCTTTTGCGGCCACGTTGTCGCCTCAGACAGCCCGCGCGCTTGCCAAGAAGCTCGCCAGCGCTGTGTTGCCGAGCGAACCGTCTTGCCCTTCAGGCGACGAGCACGCCGCGCTCGATCTGGTCCGCTTCGATCGACTCGAAAAGCGCCTGAAAATTGCCTTCGCCAAAACCCTCGTCGCCCTTGCGCTCGATGAACTCAAAAAAGATCGGGCCGATCACCGTCTTAGAAAAAATCTGCAAAAGCAGCTTTGGTTTGCTTCCTTCGACAACTTCGCCATCGACGAGAATGCCGCTCGCCCGCAATGCCTCCAGCGGTTCGCCGTGGCCGGGAAGCCGCGCGGCGATCTTTTTGTAATAGGTATCGGGCGGCGGCGGCATGAATACGAGCCCCCGCGCCGCCAAGCGCTTCACGGTGGCGTAAACGTCCTTGCAGCCGCAGGCGATATGCTGGATGCCTTCGCCCTTGTATTGGTGCAGATATTCCTCGATCTGACTCTTGGCGTCGGCGGATTCGTTCAACGGAATCCGGATTTTTCCACACGGGCTGGTCAACGCGCGGGAATAAAGACCGGTCATTTTTCCGGCGATGTCGAAATAACGGATCTGGCGGAAATTGAAGAGATTTTGATAAAACCGGTACCACCGGTCCATGGCGCCGCGAAACACATTGTTGGTCAAGTGATCGATATAGTCGATGCCGCAACCCGCTGGCATCGGATCGCGCTCGCCTATCCACTCGAACTCAGCCTCATAAGGCGAACCCTTGGCGCCAAAAGAGTCGATGAAATAAATGAGGCTGCCACCAATGCCCACGATCGCCGGAACGTCGATCGTCTTTGCGCCTGCCTCGCCTGTATAAGGTGTTGCGCCTCGCGCAACCGCATGCGCGAGAGCATGTTCGGCATCGACGAAGCGCCAGGCCATCGCGGGCGCGCAGGGTCCGTGCAGATCGACGAACCTGCCGCCAAAACTTGTCCGGTCGCCGTTGAGGATGTAGTTGACCCCGCCCTGGCGGTAGAGATCGATGGCGCGGGATTTGTGCTTTGCTACAAGCGCGAAACCCATCTCTTCGAATAATGTCTTGAGCGCGCGAGGCTCGGGATGGGCGAATTCCACGAATTCAAAACCATCGGTGCCGGCGGGGTTTTCGGCGCTGATCTTGGCTGGCGGCGCATCGTGCGGAAATGGGCCCATCTTTTCCTATCCTTCATAAAGAAGGTTAAAGATAGCGCGAAATCCGCAAGAGATGTATGCATAATGAACGAAATCTCGGCTTTCGATGCACGGATTGTGTGAAAAATGGTGGATTCGCAAGAACTAGATGCGCTCGATCAATTCGACCTCAAGCTGCTTGCGGCACTCGAAGCCGACGGTCGCCTCACCAATGCCGAGCTCGCCGGCACGGTCGGCCTCTCCGCCTCGCAATGTTCCCGCCGCCGCATAAGGCTTGAGGAAACCGGCGTCATCGAGGGCTATTCCGCGCGCCTCAACGCTGTGCGCCTGGGGATCGGCCTGCTCGCCCTCATTCAAGTCACCCTCTCTCCACATTCCAAGGAGAACGCCAAAAAATTCGGCGACTTTGTCAACGCCGTCGACGAGGTACAGGAAGCCTACGCGCTGACTGGCGATTCGGATTATTTGCTGAAAGTGGTGGTGCCGGACTTAAAGAACCTGTCCCGGATCATCAACGATTTGATCCTGCCGCAGGCGAGCGTATCGCATGTCAAATCCTCGATCGTCTTGGCAACGCTCAAGGACAGCCATCGCCTGCCGCTGCGAGCCACGAAATCCGCCTCGTGATCAAGTTCGCCCGGCAATCAGAAGCTCCGCGCCGGTGATCGCCTTGGCGTCGCTGGACAGGAGAAACAAAACTGCCTTGGCGATCTCATCCGGCTTCACCCAGCGGGAAAAATCGGCTTTCGGCATATCCGCGCGGTTGCGTGGCGTATCGATGATCGTCGGCAGCACCGCGTTGACGCGCACGCCCGCGTTCTTCTCTTCGTCGGCGAGACTTTCGGTCAACCGCAGCACGCCAGCTTTGGAAGCGGCATAGGCGCCCATTCCCGCGCCGGCCTTTTTCGCGGGAGCCGACCCCACATTGACGATGGCGCCCTGCGTCGCGCGCAGATAGGGCAGCGCCGCCTTGGTCGCAGTGGCGGCGGTCAAAAGATTAATATGGAACATCTCGGTCCAACCAGCGAGATCGCCGTCGCCGAGTGTCTGCCAGCGGAAGCCGCCCGCGATATTGGCGAGCCCGTCGATTTTTCCGAAGCGCGTCGACACCGCTTCAATGGATTGTTTCACCGCCGCGAAATCCGTCAAATCGACTCCGCCTGGCACGAGCAGCCGGTCCCGGGCGGGGATTTCCGCTTGTTCCCGGTCAAGGACGGCCACATAGGCTCCGGCCGCGAGCGCCGCCTCCGCCACCGCGCGTCCAAGCACGCCGAAACCGCCGGTCACCACCACAACCTTGTCCCGCATGATGCGCTTCCTCTCGGCTTGTCTCCCGATATTGAAATGCGGTGCTTCGCTGGAAGCGGGACACTAGCGCCCGATTCCGAAAAGTTGCAACTTTTGGGAATCATTCTCTCGCCGCACACCACGCCCGCCAGCGACCGGGGCTTCTTGACGGAGGGGAGTTGTTCGAGCCCGATCGGCTCAGGTTCGCACTCGCGCCGTGGATCATGGCGTAATGGCGACCCCAAATGGGGTGGTCCCGACCGCGACCGTCGCCACCACCTTTTGCTTGACCGTTTGAATGACCGAAACATCGCCGGAGCCGCCGTTCGCGACATAGGCGTGTTTCCCGTCCAAGCTGAAGGCGACCCCAAGGGGCAAAGTCCCCACCGGGATCGTGGCCACCACGGTCTTGGTGGATGTATCGATCACCGAGACGGTGCCATCGCTGCTGTTCGCGACATA
>JBOHJV010000094.1:0-13118 GCA_050728695.1 Methylocella sp.
TTCGACGGCAGGACGAGACTCGCCAGATTGATCGAAGATTCGGCGAAGCGCTTTACGATCAGCGGCAGATCCTCGGAGCCGCCGAGAATCTTGACATTCCGGATGTGCCGGTCGCGTCTTGCCGGATTGTCGTCGATGATGCCAACGACTTGGTAGGAACGCGGAGCATCGGATTCTAATGCGCGCAAGAAAGCATCTGTTTCCGCGTTCGCGCCGTAGGCGAGTAAACGTACCGGTTCGGCGCGTAACACATCGGCGCGCTGCAAATCTTTGAACCCGAATGGTAGGCTGCGTTCGGCGAGTCTCCTATAAATCGCGCGCATACCGCCGAGCGTGGTGATCATGACGAAGCAGGCGATCACCGGAACCGAAAAGGGTAGCGAGGTCAGCCGTCCGACCAGCAAGTCCAGGATCATGAAGGTGGCGACGGCGATTGTGATGTCGCGCATTACCACAAACATATCCGAGACGGATACGAAGCGCCATGATAGGAACGGGAGGCCGGTTACCAAATAAACGGAGGCGCACAGGCCCGAGAAGATGAGAAGGTTGACCTCCAAGGCTAGGCGGTCCTCGACAACGCTGGGCCAGCCAAGGCGCAGCCAAATGGCGAAGAGAAAACTAAGGCCGCTTAAGCTGACATCGAGGAACAAACGTCCGATTCGTCGTACCTTGACGGAGCGAGCCAGGTCCTCGAGAACGCTGGGCCAGCCAAGGCGCAGCCACATCGCGAAGAGAAAACTAAGGCCGCTTAAGCTGACGTCGAGGAACCAACGTCCGATGCGTCGCTCCTTGACGGAACGAGCCTGTCTAATTTCATGATCGCCGCTTGGATAATCGTGTAGCCGAGTTTCCGCTACCATAATATACGCCTCCCTCGTCATTTATATTTTGTTTTATTGTTTATGATTATTTTTGCGCTCTTTCGCGCACTAAAATATTGCGTTTGAATGTGACGCTTCACTCCAATTTTTTGTATTGCAATGTCATTGACATGACCCAAATAGGTTAGGGACAATCCAAAATTTTGCCATAATCCTTATCTACATTTCAACCGCATTGTCAATCGTATTAAAGAAAAGAACTAGACGGGCTTGATAATATTTTATCATATATATCAATTACGCATTATTGAATAATCCTGAATATTAACATTTATGATCGAGATATGTCGGCATGTTGCGGGGTTCGCCTGAGCCAGTCGGCGAGATCTCGTCACGCATTTGCCAGCGGCGGGCCAAATAAGGCCATCGCTGCCCTAGGCCCGACCACCCAAGAGGGCGACAGAGTAAATCGTCGGATATCATGGGTGCCCGCTCCGAGAAGCGGATGATGATACGATTGCATCCTCTTGAAGATTTGGCTTTAGCTCAGCGTCGCCGCGCTGCCGCCGCGTTGGCGCTCTGTTTAATCCCAGCAATCGACAGGGGCTAGATGGGAAAGGACCGGCGAAATGCGGGACCCTTGGCAGCCGTCTCCCTTGGCGATGCTTTCCCGGCGATGCCGTCACGCCGGGATAACCATCATAGGTGCAGTGGGGTGGGATTTTAGCGACGCCCGTTGTTCACTCGGCCGCCACTGGCCGAGGACGATCCGGCGTGCGTTCCAGCTTTACAGCCTGCGTCTTGATCGGATGAGCGGCGACGACGCCAAGGATCGCGAAGAGCAGAGGATTGCGGATGCCATTGTGGGTGAAGCCGTAGATAAATAACGGGCCGAGCGTGACAACGGCCGCTCTCCAGTCGGCCCGGACGGCGTTCCAGATCATGAGAATGAACAACGTGATTCCCGGAACCCCGAAAGCGAGGAGCACGGCGGGCAAAGTCGCATGGAGTTCGAGAGAGTTCCCGAAGTGCTTCTCGAACTGTCCGTCTCCCCAGCCGACCAGAAGACGAGACGGTTCGACGAACAGATAGCCATAGTGTCGGCCTTCGATCAATTCATCCGTTCCGGAATATTTCGCGGCGGAGCTGCCAACGGTGAGACGAGCGTTGAACGGGTCGAAAACATTGTGCTCGATGCGGCCGTGATATATGACGCCGACAAGAATGAGAGCAAGCAGAACCACATACCAGCGGATCTTGTTTCGCTCGAAAAGGACGTAATCCAATAGGGCTGTCGCCGCGATAGCGCCGGCCCCGGCGCGCGACAGCGAACGGAAGCAGACATAGGCCATGCAAATCAGCGCAAGATTGTGCAACACGAAGTTAATGTTCAATTTTCTCCCGAAATAGGAAAGTTGGACGCTAACGATAACGGCGAAATAGGCGAGCTGGTTCGGATTATTGAAGAAGTTCATGGCCCGGACGTCGTAGTAGATGCGCCCTAGGCCAGTGGCGGTGATCATCGCCTGAGTGATGGCGACGAAAGCGAAAGTGTAATAGATCGCTCTTGATGCTGTCCGCCCGCCGCGGTTCATGACCGTCAGGAACAGCAGAGTGAGGATCAACCCATACGCGTAATCTAGAGCGGTTGCGATCGGCTCGAGGGAACGCTCGGTGACCGAATAGATCCCGTCGACGATGAAAGCCCAGCCGGTGAAAAGGACGAGATACAGGACGCCTCGCGCCTGGCGCTGGTCGTCAAGATAGACGACCAGCCCACCCGATATGAATACGCCGATAAACATCACGGCAAATATCAGATGGGCGATCTGGGGGAGGCCGCTCTCCCACAGGTAGAACGGCTGCAGGAGGATGAAGACTATGAGGGCCGACAATCCACGCAGGTCGGGGCCGATCGGCGGAGAAAGTGCGCTCGTCTGCATAAAATACATCCTGCCGACGGGTTTTCGGCAATCCCCAAAATTCGCGGGCCGTGCACTTGTGTTTGAGAGAATGAACTATCAGAACTGGGACCCCAATGTCGACCAGAAAGCCACCCCAGCGTCGGCGCGTCAATGGAGACGGGTCCCCCGCGACCGTCGCGGCGCTCCCCACCAGCGTGCGTGCTGCAAGCAACGACGAGTGCTTACCGTAATGGTCGGAGTGGTGGCGAGAAGCGTGCGATGTTTAGCATAGAAGCGAAATTCATACGATCCTCTTATTGTCGGTATGGTAAATGTGAGGGTCCCATATTTAAGCAGAGGAGGCACCGTGTGTGTGCCACTGAGATATTGCCAACCGAGGTAGGACCTAGCTGGAGAATCAGGTACGAAGAGGCCAACCCAATCTGTCGTGTTACCAGGGACATTAGCAACGGTCACGCTCTCTTGATCGCCGGCAACAACGGACGCGCGATTTGGGGCGAGGGGGGTCGTACGACTAAACTCCATCACGTCAAGACAAATGTGAACTTACTTGTAGCCTACTTGATAACAGTGCACAAAGGCCGCATATCGACGACATAGGTCTGTACGGGCCTGCCTGAAGGCGCGCCCCAATCACTCGAAAAAACGAAACGTAATCCGTCTGGCGAGGGAACGACAAACCCCTGGGTCTGGTAATCACCAGGATAATTGTGTGTATGGGCCAGCCGGGCGACCGTAAGTGAGCCATCCAACTTGACCGCAAAGATTTCGTCGCGGTATGGTGGCCAACTTGTGTCAGTAGAGTCTTCAATACCATGAAATGACCAAAGAGGAAGATTGATATTCCTGGCCGACGTATCGATAGCCCATCCGCCTGTGTCAAGGGATGTCACCGCCCCTGTTCTCATGTTTCGCATGATGACCTTGCCGTTGGTGGCCTTACCGATAGTCGTTTTCGCAACTCCAACGGCAACTTCATTCCCGCTTGCGTCGAACGTAAGATCAGAATGACTCGGAGTGCCATATTCTAGCCACCTCTGCACGACGCTCCCCGAAAGGGTAAAGATCATCGTGTTGTCGCTCTGTTCGACGCCGTTGGTGAGAGCCCCATTGACATATATGAGATCGCCGACGGGGGAGATACTGACCCAATCAACGGACGTGGAGTTCACGAATCCTTGGGCCACAATATCGATATCGGGATATTTCGTCCCGCTCTTTAAATCAACCGCGAAGACGACATTCTTTCCGTCTCTGGCGCGTGTGGCATCAACGGCGACGCGGGTCGCATCACGTGACCAGTTGCCGGTACCCCCAAGAGTACAGCCGGTATATCCGGAGACCATGCTTTGTATCGTCTTAGCGCCTGTATACACATCCCACATGCCGAATTCACATGTATTTGAGAAACGCCCATTAGCTACATAGAGCATCATTGACGGCTGCGACGGATGCCATCTGTCATCATTGCTGTATGGCGCTCCAGATCGTCTAAAGAACAGCGGCAGGTAGGTGTTCCCGTCAAGAAACAGGTTGCCGTTAGCATTTTCGAGAAGCATGAGCGATTGGTCGGCGTTCCAGACCGGGCGGTCGGAATATCCGTCCCTCGAAACATTGTCCCAGGTGCCGTCAACGGCACGAATGAGGGTTCCAGGATCGCCCGTAATACGGGTCACCTTTGTCCCAAATACAGGATCGGTATATGACCGTAGGTAGGCTGGCTTGGAAACATAGGGTTCAGTCTTCGTCTGACTGTCGACAACGAGATTACACTGATTTCGGCCGAGTTGGACGGTCGTGGCGGAGGCGAAAGTGGCGAGAGACAGCGCGGAAACAGCACAACTTGCCAACAGAGACGCAATCTTTTTCTGCTGTTGCAGCGACCGGCGACACAAGAGACGCATGCCGCTTGAGTTCCAGCTTGAGTTGGTCGAGAATTTCATCGTTGGTCCGCTCCTCACCTTGTTGACTTTTTGCTTGTAGAGCCGCCTCACCGGCATGACCGGGTTCTTCGGCCCGCTCAATTCTCACCAGACGGAGAGCTTTGAATAATTTCTGAGCTTGGCATGATCGGCGTTTGTTTGCCGCGCGCCAGGGCTCGCGACACGGTTGGTCCAGTTCGCGAACCCCGTAGCGTCGCCCTCAACCTTTTTTTTGGCCTCGTTCTCCCCGTTTGGACGCACGTCTCGTGCCGCGCGGCTCAAGCCTTGCTTCCATGATATTTATTTTTTGCTTTTTTTTTGTCGCGATAGAGGCGTCGTCATGGCAATGAGCTTATTTTGGCTATCGGATGCGGCGTGGAAAGCCGTTGAGCCGCATCTGCCGCACGGCGGACGATCGGACAGTCATTTCCGGTATCCTGCATGTTCGAAAACAGGATGCCGCTGGCGACGTTCCATCAGCCCGTGGGCCGCCGACGACCATCTACATCCGGTACAATCGTTGGTCACAGCGCCGTATCTGACAACCCGTTTTTGAGAAAATGGCGGCCGCCGGTCCGGTTCCTGACGAGCCTTCCGTCGATAGTAGCCACGTCAAAGAGCATCGCTCCGCGGCTAGTTCAAAAAGCGGGAGTTCACGGAAGCGATTGGCCGTTCGCGCGGCGGAAGAACAAGCAAGATCCATGCTTTGGCCGATGATCGCGGCAGACCGGTTGCGACTGCGCTAACGCCAGGAAACATCGCCGACATCTCCATGGCCATTCTGTTGCTTGGAGCCGTCGTCACGCCAAAGCGGTTGCTGGCGGATAAGGCTCATGATGCCCGCAGCCTCCGCCAATGGTTCAAGCAAAGAAAGGTCAAAGCCGTCATTCCGTCGACGGCCGCAAGGACAACACCATATCCTCTCGACGCCACCGCGTACAAACGAAGAAACGTCATGTTTCGAAGGACAAGCTGGATATCGCGCTTCGCCCGAGCGGAGAGGGGTTCAGCACGAGCCGGGAGGCGCAAGGTCTTGATGCCGTGATTGCCCGCCTCGCGCCCTTGGCGCCCGGCGCGGTCGCTGTCGAAGGGGTTCGGCCCGGTGGTCGCGGCGAGCCTCGTGGCGGCCGGGCTTCCTGTCGTTGTGGTGGAACTCATTCATCCTGGCCTCCTTCCAGCCAGAATTTTGAATCACACCAGTGCTGATTTGGGAATCCTCCACGATTCAATCACAGTGGATAACGCACTAGTCCGCTCAGGCGGTCGGCGCGGCGTCGATTTGTACGACACACTATGATCCCGAGCAGAAACGACGTGGCTGCTCACAGACCAAGAGCTTCGATCATGCGCTCGTTGACTTTGCGCACGTCGAAATCCCTTTCGGCGATCCCGCGGCTATGGGGCCCCATCCGAACAGCCAGCGAGGGATCGTTCAGGAATCGCCGCATCGCGCCTTCGAGAGCCTCAGCGTCGCGGGCCGGAACGAGAAAGCCGTTGACCCCTTCTTCCACCGTCTCGCGGCACCCAGGCACCCGTGTCGACACGATGGCCCGGCCGACGGCGAGCGCTTCGAGCGTCGAGCGCGGCATTCCCTCCCCCTCGTACGAGGGCAACACGAAAACGTGAGCCGATTCAAGAACTCCGCGAACTTCCTCGACCTTAAGCGGACCGATCACTTCCACGCTATGGCGCACGGTCTGCTGCTCTTTAGCGGTTAGCGCATCCGGGCCTTTCTCAGGAATACCTACGATGACGAAGCGTGTCGAGGGATAGTCCTGTTTTAGGGCACGCGCGGCCTGTGCGTATTCGAGAATGCCCTTGTATCGAACGAGCCGCGCTACCAAGACGAAGATGAGTCCGCCTCTAAGTGGCGGAACGGGAGCCTGCGGGAAGCGTTCGAGCGCGATCCCCGAGCCCTTGACCACCGTCACGGGCAGGCTCTTCGGCACGAGGCCGAGCCTTTCGAGATGCGCAACGTTTTCGGAGTTCTGAAAGATGGAACCGGTAGCGCAGCGGAATGCCACCCAGTAGAGCAGTTTTGCGATGCCCCGCGCGAACGCTGTGGTGGGACGGCCCGACTCGACGAAAGCAAAGCCGAGACCGGTGACCAGTGGTACTCGATTAGGAACGCCCGCGAGGCGCGCGGCTACGGTGGCATAAATGGAGGGTTTAGGCGTGTATCCCATGACCACGTCGGGCCGCAACCGGCGAAATCTGCCCCAAAGCCGAACAATGTAGGTCAGATCGGCGAGCGGATTGAGACCCCTGCGCTGAAGCGGAAGGTTGTTCACCTCGGCGCCCCATTCCGTTAGCGTCGGCCCGACGCTCGCTTCGGCGGCGGGAGCAAAACAAACGACACGGTGCCCACGTCCGAGGACAACACGAATCAGGTCGCCGCGAAAACCGACGAGCGAGGCCGCTTCGGAATCCACAAGCGCAAGTGTCTTCAATCGGTCCCTCCACCGTTACTTATAAGCTACCGCGCTACACGATAATGCGCATCTAGACGGCTAGCGGACGCGGGAGCATGGAAGCATGATTTGATGCGCTCGCGCCCGGTCGCCGAATTGAATTGCGCATGCGCCATCGCGGCGGTCCAATTCAAACGCTCAGAGCCAGCGAAAGGACAGCGTTCTTGATAGCAAAATAGAGAAGTGTCAAGGCCCCGCTCGTTCGGGAAATTCTCACGTGTCTTGATGGTCTTATGCGACGAGCGGTTCAGTGTGTCCCGTCGACGTATGGCCCGGCGCGCCGGGACACCGGCAGAAGTTAGAAGGGGTTGCCATGTCTGGACGACGCCCGCTGATCAAGGGTTCTTTTTTGATCGGGGGTGCGGTCATGTCTTCGCCCTGCTGATGCTGTTCATGGCGCCCGTTGGCCATGATATTGTCCGGCGATCCCTTCCCCTTCCGCAACGAAGAGGGCGTGGACCGGAAGGGTGAGCGCGCGACAAATTGGTTGCGGTGTGACCTGCGTTTTATACATTGCGCCGCCCGATTGGTCAGGGCCGGCGTCGGCCCGGACTGTTGACGCCAGCCTCATGCGGGACGTCGTAAAGAACCATCGATGAGGGCCAATCCAAAAGACGCGGAAACGCAAAAACCACTTGTCGCAGCACCCTCCCGTAAAGAACCAAGTCTCATTAACCATGGCCCATGCGCACATTCAAGCATGCGGATGGATTATTTTCCGGGGCGTCTGGGGATCGCGCGATCGCCTCGCCACCTTGCGCGGTAAAGCTGCGTCAAAATCAGAGGGAAGCGGAACAGGAGCGGTCATTGCAAACCCTCTCAAACCTCTTTGCTACGTCGAATCACGTCAACGCCGATTCGGGAAGCGGCCGCGGGAGTCACTTTCAAGTATTATTCGGCTAGCGGATCTGTTGGGCACGGATGCCATGATTTGATGCGCTCGGAATTTCCGGCCAGCCAGCTGCAAAGACCGCCGCGGCGCTTCGCCGCGCCGCCTAAAATGCGCAAAGTCGAGCTCCTGGTCGGGCTTTCTTTAACGCGACTCATTGCGGCTTCGTAAGCCGAAGTTCATGTTCGATACCGAAGCTCCCCGGGACGTGCTTAAACGTCAGTAGGCAAACCGTCGCAACGATGATCCGTAAATCGTTGAGCAAACCGACGTCCTTGGTATAGCGTTCGTAATAGGCGAATTTGATCGGCATAATCGTGCTTCGATAGAACTCGACCGGGTCACCCGGTCCGTCTAAGAGCGAACTTTCGTCCCGAAAAAGAATCGAGGCATAATCGGTCATGCCCGGGCGCAAGGATAGGATGATCGCGCGCTGTTCCGGTGTGTAAAGGTTCATGAACTCAGGCACTTCAGGCCGCGGACCGACGAGGGACATGTTGCCCATGAGGACGTTGATGAGCTGAGGAAGTTCGTCGAGCTTGAATCTTCTGAGGAAGTCGCCGATGCGTGTTATGCGGCTGTCGGCGAGGACGGTGATTGCCGTGCCAAGTCGTGGGGCGGCGGCGACCATCGAGCGGAACTTGAAGACGCGGAACGACCGCCCGCCGCGGCCGATGCGTTCCTGTCGGAAGAAGACCTCGCCCGGACTGTCGAGCTTGATCGCAACGGCGATCGCGAGCAGGAGCGGCGAGAGGATGAGGAGGCCCGCAGCGGCGCCCGAAACATCGAAGGCGCGCTTGAGTGCGAGGGTCGCCGCAGATAACCGCGCGATAACCGGTCCGCCCGCAAATCGCGACCCGGTGGTCATTCGAGGACCTCGCGCAACACGTCCGCGACGCGCTCGACCTCGGCGTCCTTCATACCGGGAAAGAGCGGCAGCGTCACCGCGCCTGCAAAATAGCGGTCGGCCGCGAGGAACTCGCCCGGCAGCGAGGGATAGCGTTCCGCCCAGTAGGCCATCTTGTGAAGTGGTCGATAATGGACTGACGAGCCGATCCCCGCCTTGGTGAGTGCGGCGATCACCGCGTCGCGCGTCGCGCGGGCGTTCTCGTGGATGCGGACAGGAAACAGATGCCAGGAGTGCATGCTGCCCGCGGGCGGCAGCGCCGGGAACTCGAGCGGCAGGCCGCTGAGCGCCTCGAAGTAATGAAGCGCGGCCTTCTGGCGCTGCTCCTGGAAGGAATGGGCTTTGGTGAGCTGCACCACACCGAGTGCAGAAGCAACGTCGGTCATGTTATACTTGAAACCAGGCGCGAGGATGTCATAGGCCCAGGAGGAGCCGATCTTGCGAAAACGGTCCAAGGCGTTGCGGTCGAGGCCATGCGTCCGCATAAGCCGCGCGCGCGCTGCGATCTTCGGATCTCGCGTGACGAGCATACCACCTTCGCCCGTGGTGATCGTTTTGTTGGCGTAGAAGCTGAAAACACAGGCATCGGATTCCCACGTGCCGACGAGACGGCCGTCGCGATGGGCTGGAAGGGCATGGGCCGCGTCCTCGATGATCCTGAGACCATTGCGGCGGCCAAAGTCGAGGACTGCGTTCATGTCGCAGGGAAGGCCGCCGAAATGGACCGGGATGATGGCCTTGCAACGAGGTGTCAGACGGCGCTCGGCCTCGGCCAGGTTGATGACGCGGGTGCCGGGCTCGACGTCAACAAGCACCACCTCCGCGCCAAGATAGCGGACAATCTCCGCGGTTGCGGTGAAGGTCAACGTCGGCACGATCACGCTATCGCCCGGTCCGATGCCGCAGGCTTCCGCCGCCAGGTGCAGGCCAGCGGTCGCGGAGTTGACTGCAACTGCTTCGACGCCACCGCCAAGAAAGGCCGCGAACTTCTCCTCGAATTCGCGGGTCTTGGGGCCCGTGGTCAGCCAGCCGGAGCGCAGGACGGCGGTGACTGCCTCGATCTCGTCCGCGGTGATCGCCGGTCGGAAAAAGGGAATGTCCATAATGTCCACGAATTGCGTCTCACCCAGCTCTGCAACCCGTTAGGCCCGCTTCTTCTGACTTTATCAGTATGCCTGACCGTGGGTGCGTAAGCAAGGGCCACGCGCGCGACCCATCCGTGCGTCATCTATCGTTGAGCGTCCACGAAAAGATTGATTGTAGATTCTGGACGTAGCGACTCATATCTGCTGGCCCGCCACGGCCTCGCGGGCCAGCATGAGCCGGGCAAGGGGCATGGCGAGCGCCGTGCTGACAACCGCCATCAGGACCAGCGCCGCGAAGACATTGGCGGAAATGACCCCGGAATCCAAGAGGACCGTCAGCACGATCACTTCCATCAGGCCTTTGGTTTGCAGCAAGGCTCCGAGCCCCAGGGCGAAGGGCCACGAAGCACCGGCGAGGCGGGCGGCTACCGCGGTTCCGCCAACGATGCCGACCGTGGCGACCGCCGTTGCAACGAGAAAGACTTCGAGGAATGCTGGCGAGCCGGGGTCGATCAAGGTTCGCAGTCCGGTCAATGCAAAGAAGAAGGGCATCAACAGCACTACCGTGAGCACTTGCAGCCGATCCAGGATCGGCTTACGCAAATTCGCCGGCATCACGGCGCCGGTGACGAAGGCACCGATAATGTAATGCAATCCCATAGTCTCCGTGGCCAGGGCGGAGGCGATGGTCACCGCGCCCACGACGGCCAAAGCGCGCTCGTCAACCATGTCGTCGCGCATCCGGGCAACCACCATGCGGCCGAGCAGCGGCCGCACGACTCGTCCCATGAAGACCAGATAGAGCGGGACCAACAGGAGGGTGGCGAGACCGACGGGTCCTCCGGTCACCTGCCCCGCCCTGGCCGTCAAGAGGACACTCAGAAGTACCCAAAGGGACGCATCGTTGATCCCGGCGATCCCAAGTGCGAGATGGCCGATACGGCTGCCCAGCAAATCCATTTCGCGCAGGACCGCCCCGAGGACAGGAAGCGCGGTCATGCCAGTACAGATCCCGACCGCCACCGCGAACTCAGCGGAGCTGATACCCGGCGGCAGCTCGTCTGGATGGCGAGCGAGGATCCAGTACCCGGCGAGACAGCCCAATGCGGTCGGAACCATTACATTCGCGGTGGCCACGACCGAGAACATGCGCCCGTTTTCGCGCAATATGCCGGGTCCCAGATGCAAGCCGGTCGTCAGGCCGAAAATCAGAACCGCGATCGAGCCGATGCCGGAAAGGGACGCAATCGATGCGGGATTGATGAACATCTGAAACAATTCTGGTGCCACCCGGCCGAACACCGATGGCCCAAGCGCGATGCCAACCAAGATTTGAATGACGACCAGCGGCACCAGCCCCTTCAACCCCGAAAAGCGCAGCACCACTACCGGAAGTGCAACGATGACAAGCGCCAGCACGAGAAAGTTTAAGCTCTGGGTCATGGCGCTTTGATGCTCAAGATTCTCTCAGAATGCGCCATGTCGCGTGCTAACGCGCATCAAGGTCATGAGGATAATTTTCAAATCCAGCCCGACGCTCCGCGTGCGGAGGTATTGCAGGTCGAAGCCTATGGTCTCGCCCCAATTCAGCAACCCGCGGCCGTTTATCTGCGCGAGGCCAGTGATTCCGGGCCTGTAGGCGAATTTGTACATTTCGTCCGGGCTATAGTATCGCAAGACCTCGGGAGCCTCCGGACGCGGTCCGACGAGCCGCAAATCGCCGGCCAGCACCGACCACAAGTTCGGCAGTTCGTCGACGGAAAGCTTGCGCAGAACCCGCCCGACCCGAGTGACCCGAGGATCGTGCTGGATCGTCGGATACTTCCGGCGGAACTCGTCCGGCGTATATTTGTAGGCGTAAAACTCGGGAAAACGGGTCCGCGCGTCGCTGTACATCGTGCGGAACTTCACCAAGGTGAAATAGCTTGGCACGTAATACAAACTATCCGCGTCGAAGCCGCCCGGCGGCGGGTGCAAATCCGCGCGGCCTTTGAGATCGCGGCCGCGCATGATTCTTGAGCGTCCTGGGCGCTGGTGCAAAAAAAACGCGGGCCCGGGTGAGTCGCAGCGGACCGCTACAGCTAAGACCAGCAGCAGCGGGAGCCCGGCCATTAGTCCAAACATAGCGGCCAGCATCTCGAAGCCTCGATAGACCGCCTCCGCCAGCCAGTGGGAAGAGGAGACGACATCGCGCACCGGCACTGCATGCAGCCTGCCACGGCATTTACCGGCCTCGGCAATCTCGGCGTACGGCGCCGGCCTCTGGTCTACCGCGAGGCCGGCGCTAACGAGTGCATTCGGCGGAGGGGTCATTGGCGGCATTCCTCCAAAGATTAAGTCGGCAACACACTCCCTCGTTGGCTAGTTGCGCCATTCCGCCAGTGACGCCGACCATTTGTTGAAGTACGCCCTGCTGAGGTCGGACAGCGGCAGGCCAACCGGCAGCCGCGAATTGCCGTATTTGGAGAACGCCAAATAGTTCTTGATGGTCTCCAGATCCTCGGCCGAGGTGAGCGCGAGGTCCTCGTTGACGAAGTGGAGGATCATCCCCTTCTTGAGCGCTATCTCGAGCATGCGATTGCGGTCTTCCTCCTCTTCCGGCAGGGCAAAGATGCTGTACATGACGAGATTGACGTTCCGGTGTTCGACGATATGCCACAATGTCGGCAGATGCAGCATGTCTTCCAGATCGAATAGCTCCAAATCCGCGGTGAGACCATACCTCTTGCTGTAATCCAACAGCATGTAGCGCTGCAGGTGCACCGGTATCGGATAGGTCGCGGAAGTGTTGTTGCCAACGTAGAACATGGTATTTTTTCCGTTGTCGAACACTTTTTCCCGCGGCGGCCGCTGCGCCAGCCTCTCCTCCTCCTCCTCCGTCTCGGGGATCAGGTGGGAATAACCGGCCGGGATCTTCCGTCCGAGCAGATCGCCATACATGCCTTCGGCGAGCCGGAAATCCATGCTAACCCGCGTCTTGCCGGTTGTGTTCGGCCTTCCAGAGCCGTGGATGTTCTCCTGCGAAAAGAAGCAGCAGCTGCCCGGCTTGGCCTTGATCTGATGGCTTTCCTTGCCGAACAGTTCCGTCATCTCCT
>JBOHJV010000095.1:0-13075 GCA_050728695.1 Methylocella sp.
GATTTTACGCCGAAAGCCGTTTACGGCCGCGCGCGCGCCGCGCCGCGATAACTTTGCGGCCACCCACGCTCGCCATCCGGCCGCGAAACCCGTGCCGGCGCTTGCGCACAAGCTTGCTTGGTTGATACGTCCGCTTCACCGCGCCGCTCCCGCCTGCTCCAAATAATGCCATAAAAAGTCACTACGGCAGGGTCTAGAACGTTGAGGCCAAGCCGAAACGGCGAGCGGTCCCGCCAAACGGAGGCGGCGCGCCTCGGAGACCCTGCAATGAGAAGCGAGAAAGGGCGCCATCGGCCCCGCGATTTCGCCCATATAAATGCATCCTGCAAAGCAAGTCAATTCGGCTAGACAAGGCTAACCGAGATGGCGCCGGCAGGGCCGGCAAGGCACCGCCATCTCCTCGAAGGTGTGCAACTCTTCAATGCGCAGTTCATGGCCGATGCCAGAATTCGGAGCCGGCCCGCCGGACACACCCTCCTGGTTGACGGCGGCAAACGCCGCAGCAGGCAATTCAAGCGGCGGGCAATTCAAAGAGTGCCCAATTTCATTCCGCCGCGGTGGAAATTTGGCGCGCCCGGAGAGATTCGAACTCCCGACCCCTAGATTCGTAGTCTAGTGCTCTATCCAGCTGAGCTACGGGCGCTTCCGGCGGGATGATCCTCTCGGGGCCGTTATGGCCGTTCGCTCGAATTCGCGGGCGGCAACCGGTGCGAGGCTTTAGCCGCTCGGCGTCCTTCTGGCAATAGCGGCCAGGGCGGGGAACCCGCTTATTGCGTGCCAATGGCGGCCTGGGGCAGGGCAATACGAAATTTCGCGCCCGGATACCCGTCATCGGCGCCGGGGACCAGCGTGATGGCACCGCCATGGCCATGCACGAGATCGGCCGCGATCACGAGGCCGAGGCCGGACCCGCCGGAACGGCTTGAGCTGAAGGCGGTGAAAAGCCGCGCTTGCGCACTTGCCGGCACGCCGGGACCGGTATCGGCGACTTCAATCACCGCCGTT
Source organism: Methylocella sp. (assembly GCA_050728695.1). GTDB lineage: Bacteria > Pseudomonadota > Alphaproteobacteria > Rhizobiales > Beijerinckiaceae > Methylocapsa. Next base: position 1,006 of record JBOHJV010000095.1, read on the forward strand.
TTGTCCTCAAACCAGGACAAGACCCGGATTCGCTTCGGCCCTCCAGGCTCCGCCCTGGTGTTTTCCAGCGCTTCGGCGCCATTGCGAAGAAGATTTATAAGCACGCGAAACATTTGCTCTCGATCCGCGACGATCTCGAAATCGGCGGCGACCGCGTTGATGAACTCGATCCCGCCCCGCGTCTCGAGCAAGATCGTCTCCATGACCTCGGCGACGAGCCCGTGCAACGGAAAGCGCGTCGGTTTTGGCGGATCGTCGGTGGCGCGACCATAGGTCAGCGTCGCCTGACAGAAACGGACCGCGCGATCGAGCGTGGCGACGAGCTTGGGCGCGAGCCGTTGGACGAGCGGATCGTCGGCATTGGCGAGGCGGTCGGACATAAGCTGCGCCGATGTAAGCATGTTGCGCATGTCGTGATTGATCTTGGCAACCGCGAGCCCGAGCGCGGCGAGATGTTTTTTCTCTTGCAACTCGCGGACCAGAACATCCTGCATGATGGCGAGTTCTTCTTCGGCATAAGCAATCTCGTGATTGCCGCCGGAAGGGACGATGACGCGGCGGGAGGAATTCTCGGGATTGGCGCCGAATTCGATCAAATTGTTGGTGAGCCGCCGCACCGGGCGAAGCACCATGACGGTTATCGCGACGGTCGCGAGGTTCGCGACGATCGACGACACAAAGAGTGTAACCGCCAAAAGCCGGAGTGAATAGGCGCGCATCGCCTTGATCAGCGGCGCCTCGTCCATGGTTATCGCGATCCATTCGCTGCCCATCGGCGCTTCGCCGACGATAGTGATGACACGCCCTGCCGGCGCCATCAGGGTGGCCATCGCCTCGGGCAGGGGATGGAAAGCAGACTCGCGAAAATCGTAAACTTCATCCACGCGGTTAGGCAAATCGGACGCGGCGAGGATTCGCTTCGTGCCATGCTTGCTGAGGACAATGATTCGCGCGCCGACGCTATCCAGCAATTGCCGCGATAATTCGGGGGGCACCGTGGCCTTGGGCGCAGCGTCGAGCACGAGCGCGGCCGTATAGGCGGCACTGAGGCGTTGCCACAACCAGTTCTCGCGATAGTTGGCAATGGCGGGGATGTAGATCATCGTTGCCGCCGCGATGACGAACGCGGTGTTTAACAAAAGCACTCGCGTCGCCAGGCCGAAACGGGCCGGCCGGCGCTTTTTCGCGAGGAATCCGTTCGCCGCGAGACCCTCGCCCGGAGGCATTACGAGATCGGTCATGGCAATCCCTCTTCGAATCAACGCCAGAGGCGCGGCAATGTTCCGCGCGGCAACGATGGCTTCCCTCGAATCGCCCATACGACTACTTTGTGTGTTTTCTCGCCCGATTCTGTCCAGAATTCTACAACTTTTTTATGATGATATGCTACGCCGGTCGCCGGAAAGCTTGCCGGGTTTTCTCGGCGAAATTCCACGCGAACTCTCTGATTCTGAACGATTGCTGTTCGATTGAACGGTTCCATTCGATCAGGAACCGCCCGAACGGGGCGTCAAGCCGGCTGTCCCGAAATGTCATTGCGGCGCGCCGCGCCGCATCGGCCAGCGCCGGATAGGGAATCATCAGCGAGGCTAGATCGCTGGCGGTCATGTCCTTCGTTATGGCGAGCGTAAAGAGGTTGATCAAATCCTCCGCCCCCGGGCCGACGATACCGGCGCCGAGAAGCGTGCCCCTCCGGCTGGTGACAAGCTTGACGTGCCCACCGCGCCGATCCTCGATTCCAGCTTGGTCCGTTTCGGCGAACGGCCAGCGGAGCACGCGAATGTGGCGATGCGCCGCCCGCGCTTGCGCTTCCGGCAGTCCAGCCGTGGCCATCGCAGGGGAGGTCAAAATAACCCTTGCGGCCACTTGCCGATGCGTTCGCGAGCCTGGCAATCCAAGAACGGTGCTCAGGACGACACTCGCGTGCTGTTCGGCGTCGCTCCCTTGCCCCGCGCCTTGCACGACCGCGCCGATTGCGTGGATGCGCCGGTTGCTGGTGGTAAGAGAGGCGTCCGTCTCGATGCCGCTTTCGTTGTAACGGACCTTCGCCGCGGCAAGACCAAGGCCCTCGACGGCCGGCGCACGACCGGCGGCGACCAGAATGTGGGAGCCCATTATTAGTTTTTCATGCCGGGCGGCGACGACGAAAACACGAACGCCGTCGCCGTGCGGCTCGATCCGCGAAATCCGCGCGTTCTCATGCACGACGACGCCATCGCGCGCGAACGCGGCGCGCACCGGCGCGGCAAGTTCTTCGTCTTCTGGAGCGAATATTTCTCCCTCCGCAAGCACGATCGCCTCGCCCCCGAGCCGGCGCATCGCTTGCGCCAGCGCGAGCCCATCCGGATCGGCGCCGATGACGATAAGACAACGGGGCGGATGTTCCAACGCACAGAGCCCCGCGCAGTCGAGAGGCCGGACGAGATCGAGCCCTCGAATGGGCAGGATTTTCTCCACGGATCCGGTCGCGACGACAAAGCGCCGCGCCTTGATTCTCTCGCCGCCCGCCTCGCAGGTATCGGGCCGAATGAAGCGACCCGGCGCGCGAATAACCTTCACATTCATGGCTTCAAGCCGCGCTTGCGTATGATTTGGCGCGATCGCCGCAAAAAAGGCGCCGGCATGTTGACGCACGCGCGCGAAGTCGATTTGGAGCGCTTCGGCGGCGATGCCGGAAGCGGCAGCGCCGCGTGCCAAAGTAGCGGCCCGGCTCGCCGCCAGCAAGGCGTGGCGCGGAATGGCATCGGTAAGTCTCCGGCCACCAAGCGCGGCTTTTTCGACGAGCACCACGGACCGGCGGCGAGCCGCCGCCCCAAGCGCAAGCGACAGGCCGCCGGGGCCGCCGCCGATGATACATAGATCGGGCCGCAGGTCCGCCTTCATAGCGTTGCGCCTTCGCTAAATTGCCGCTTGCCATTCATGGGTTCATTCGCACGAAGATCGACAAAATTATTTTCCGCGGGCGGGGATTTACACCATTTCCGGGCAGACCGGGCAATTTAGTCCGGCGTCAAACGCCGCCGCGCAGGGGTGGCGGGTGCCAGCCGCTAGCAATCGTGCTATGGCTGCGCGGGACGTTTACGGCGCGTTGGGGACGAGTATGCGCATTGCAATGATCGGTTCTGGCTACGTGGGGCTCGTGTCGGGCGCGTGTCTCGCGGACTTTGGCCATACGGTCGTTTGCATTGACAGCGACAGACAAAAAATCGCGGCGTTGCAGGCCGGAAAAATCCCAATCTTCGAACCCGGCTTGCACGATCTCGTTAAAAACAACGTGCGGCAACACCGGCTTACCTTTTCCACCGATCTTGCCGCGTCGGTAGCTTCATCTTCAGCGGTCTTCATCGCGGTCGGAACGCCGTCGCGGCGCGGCGACGGCCATGCCGATCTTTCGTTCGTCTACCACGCGGCACGCGAGATCGCCGCCGGGCTCGATGGGTTTACGGTGGTCGTGACAAAATCCACCGTTCCCGTAGGCACAGGCGACGAGGTCGAAAGGATCATCCGCGAGACCCGCCCTGACGCCGATTTCGCGGTTGTTTCCAACCCCGAATTTCTGCGCGAAGGGGCGGCGATCGACGATTTCAAGCGGCCGGACCGCATCGTCATCGGCGTCGAAGACAAACGCGCCGTAGCGGTCATGACGGAAATCTACCGGCCGCTTTATCTGAACCAGGCGCCCTTCCTTTTTACCAGCCGCCGCACGTCGGAACTGACCAAATACGCGGCCAACGCTTTTCTCGCCACGAAAATAACCTTCATCAACGAAATCGCCGATCTTTGCGAGCGCGTCGGGGCCAATGTCCAGGACGTGGCGCGCGGGATCGGCCTCGACAAGCGCATCGGTTCCAAATTTTTGCATGCCGGACCAGGCTACGGCGGCTCCTGCTTTCCGAAGGACACGGCAGCTCTGATCAAGACCGCCCAGGATCATGGCGCGCCAGTCCGGATCGTCGAGGAGGTCGCCGCGATCAACGACCAGCGCAAGCGCGCCATGGCCCGCAAGGTCTTGGCGGCCTGCGGCGGGACGCTGCGCGGCAAGACGATCGCGGTTTTGGGTCTCACTTTCAAGCCAAATACCGACGACATGCGCGATTCCCCCGCGATTTCGATCACCACCGCCTTGCAGGATGGCGGTGCGCGCGTTCATGCTTTCGATCCCGAAGGAATGGATCAGGCGCGTCTTGTTCTTGACGGTCTAATCTTCTTTTCCGACCCCTATTCCTGCTGCGACAAGGCCGACGCTCTGGTCATCGTGACCGAATGGGACGCGTTTCGCGCGCTCGATCTCGATCGCGTAAAGTCGGCGCTCGCCGCGCCGGTCATTGTCGATCTGCGCAACATCTACGACCCGGCGGACATGGCAAGGCGCGGCTTTGTCTATTCCAGCGTCGGGCGAGGCGGCGCCCAGAGTGAAAGCAAAGGCTCATAGGCCGAGTTCGCTTAAGCCCGGATGGCTGGCGGGACGCGGTCCGGCGGGCCACAGGAATTTGCGGTCTTCCGGCGCGATCGCCACATCGTTGATGCTGGCTTCCCGGCGGCGCATCAGGCCTTCGCCATCAAATTCCCATTGCTCGTTTCCGTGCGCGCGAAACCAGTAATCCGACGCATCGCGCCACTCATATTGGAAGCGGACGCTGATGCGGTTTTCGTGGAACGTCCAAAGCTCCTTGATAAGCCGGTAATCGAGCTCGCGTTCCCATTTGCGGGTAAGGAATTCGACGATCGCCGCGCGCCCTTGAAAAAATTCCGCGCGGTTTCGCCAGCGGCTGTCCTCGGTATAGGCAAGCGCGACGCGGACAGGGTCGCGCGAGTTCCAGGCATCCTCGGCGAGGCGAACTTTTTCCACCGCGGTAGCGCGCGTGAAGGGGGGCAAAGGCGGGCGGCTCGGCACGGCAATCTCCGAACAAATAGCCCCTGTCCGGTTGCTCCACCGCGCCGGCTATGGCCGCAAGCATTGGGTCAACAACGGAGGTAGCCTGCACTCCGCCTGGTCGACACTTCGAGCGCGGGCGTACCACTCGCGAAGAGGCGCGACGATACCCCGGCGGGGGCCGGGGCCGTCGCCGACTCCTATTTGCCGCGAAGCTTATCCTTCAGTCCGCCCACCGCATTCTGAATCTTGCCGGCGGCCTTGTCGCTCTTGCCTTCGGCCTCAAGCTTGGTGTCGCCCACGGCTTTGCCGGCGACTTCCTTGGCCTTGCCCTTCGCCTGCTCCGCCGAGCCCCCGATACGATCCTTGTCCATGTCGTCTTCCTTTCTTTCCGTGAGAGGAAATCTACTGTTTGCCGTGAGAGCCTATGAAATTCAAAAACAGCGGAAAGGTTCCGTTCCACGCGTTAGATTGGCTTCGCTCCGAAATTTGGCGCCAAGGCACACCCGAAAGAAACCGGCGGTTCGTCGTCGAAAAGAGCCAGGGGAACCAACGGTTCACCGGCGCGTTGCCAACGTTCCACGACCACAGTTTTCTCAAACGTTGGAGATCAAATATGGGCTTAGGGAAAGGCGCGCTGCTTTGGTTGATTGGAGTTCCGATTCCTATCATTATTCTGCTAGTGTTGTTTTGGCGCTAGTCCGGCACCAAAGCCGTGCCGGGAAAAATGGAAACGCAGCGCGACGACAAGCCCGCAGGCGGGAAGCGAGCCTTTCGCTTCCCGCCTGCCTTCGACTTCAACCGCCTCGTTTGAAGCTGTACCGGTGCCATTCCCTGCCGCGGCGGACCGCAAAAACGCGCTGGCGGGAATCGAGCCGGACTTCGGCCAACGCCTTCTTACCCGTGGAGAACGTGAATGGTGAATCTTCTTATTGGCGCGCTTATCACTTTCGTGGTTGTCATTCTGGTGCTGTACCTTGTGGAATTGCTGCCGATGGATGGCCGCGCGAAGCAGATCGTGCGCGTGATCGTGATCATCATCGGCATCATCTCGCTGCTAAAGTATCTTGCGGTCTTTTGAGGCGTGGCCGCTTCAGGTCGTTGTTGAGATATTCGATCCCGCCCCATATTTGGCGGCGTTTGTCGCAGTCTCATGCGGCACAAGGGCGAGGCCACGGTGGCTCATCTCTCAGAGCAGAAGACGCTGTTGCTCCTCAGCTCCTCTGCGCTCCGTAATGTCTAGCGAAATGGCGACCACATGTTGCGGGCGATCGGAACCATCACGCGTAAGAGAAACAGTGTTGCTGACCCAAACCGTGGAGCCGTCTTTACGGAGATAGCGTTTCTCGACGACGAATGGCACTCCGTCAGTGATCGTGCGCCGGAATAGTTCAAGATTGTGCGGCAGGTCCTCCGGATGGGTAATTTCCTGCATTTGCATTCGCAGAAGCTCGTCGCGCGAGTAGCCTGTGATCTCGCAGTAGCGGTCGTTGACGAACACGAAGCGGCCGGTCAGGTCCGACTGGGCTATGCCAGCTCTGGACTGATCTACAATGGCGCGGAAGCGCTCTTCGCTTTCGCGCAGCGCCTCCCCGGCTTGCGCGCGCTCAATGAGGTCAGCAGCTTGCCGCGCCAACACGTCAAGCCGTCGCAGATCGGTTTCAGACGGCTCGTGCGGCTCGCGCCAATGCGTCGAAATCATCCCGAGCAGGCAGCCGGAGCGTGAAAGCAGGGGCGTGCTCTGCACGGCGTGAATGCCGGCTTGCAAATACGTGGCCCGGTGCTGCGTGCCGGCCATGAAATCGCATGTCTCGACATCGGTCGCGATTACTCGCTCCCTGGTGCGCAGGGCCATACCGCAGGTACTATGTGAGTCCGCATGCACCCATTCCCAGGACTTGGTGGCCTGCGGGCTGAATCCACGGGCCGCCAAGAGGCGGAGCTCGCCCTTGGCGCCGCGTTCTGGATGCACACCTGCATGCTGGCGCAGTCAGAGCGCAAGATGCCGGCGGCGGCATCGACGAGTTTAGCGTAGAGACTTTGTAGGTCCTGTTCGTGGACCAGCTCTGCGCTGATGCGCTGCAATAGTCGGGTGGCTGTGAGTTCGGCTGAAAGCCGCTCCTCGCTTTCGCGCAGCGTCTCCGCCATCTCCTTCTGCTCGTGGACCTCGGTGTTCGAGCCGATCCACATCGAGATGTTCCCAGCCGCATCCCGCATGGCGCGGGCGCGGCTGAGATGCCATCGATAGGCGCCGTCGGCGCGCCGGAAGCGGTGGGTGATTTCTAAGGGCTCGCCGGTCTTGATCGAGTGCCGCCAGCGCTGGATATTTTCTTCGACATCGTCGGGATGGATGAACTGCGTCCAGCCCCAACCGCGAATTTGAGCGAACGTCAGCCCGGTGAAGTCTGTCCATTGCTGGTTGAAATAATCGACATCTCCGCTGGCCGTGGCAGTGAAGATCTTCTGCGGCATCGTCTCTGCCATGAAACGGAAGCGCTGGGCCACCTCTTGGCTCTGTTTGCGCTGGGTAAGATCGACCAGCGTGTTCACGACGCCGGCCAACACGCCCGACTCATCAAATTGCGGCACCGAGTACGCAAAGAAAGGGACGCGAATGCCGTCGGGCCGCTCGGCCGCTGCGTGGCCGAGGATCGGCCGCCTTTCTTTCAGCGCTATGGCCATCGGGCTTTCGTCATGCGGCATCGGCGTTCCGTCCGGCCAATACAGACTCCACGAGCCGGGCCGCTCGCTCTTGCCGACCTCCGGGCGGCGACCCCAGAGGTTAGCTGCCGCCTCATTGTAGAAGGTGATCCGCCCTTCCGCGTCAGTCGCATAAACGGCCGCGGGAAGTACGCCGAGCAAACGATCAGCCGTTTCCCGCGCCGCCGCTTCGATCGCTTTGCGCGCCGCCAGACGTAATTCCAGTTGGTCCATGACGACAGAAGCGAGATCCTCGAGCAGAGCGATCTCCTCCGCGCTAATTTCTCGCGGCTCCTTATCGATCACGCAGAGAGTCCCGAGATTAAATCCGTCGCGTGTCCGCAGCGGCACTCCAGCATAAAAGCGCAGGCCGAACTCGCCCGCGACGAGCGGATTGGCGAGTGCATGAGGGTCAATTTTCGCATCGGGCAAGATACGTGGCTCGTTCCGTAAGACTACGGAAGCACAGAGGCCCGGATCGCGCCCGATCTCGGTAGCGCTCACCCCATGGCGCGACTTGAACCAAATGCGGTCGCGATCGACAACACTGATGATGGAAATCGGCACGTTAAATAGCCGCGCGGCAATCGCCGTGATCCGGTCACATGCGCCATCCGGGGGCGTATCGAGAATATCGTAACGCCTGACAGCGGCAAGCCGCTCTGACTCATTCGCTGGAACGGGGTTTTCCGGGGTTGCCCCCGTAGCGTCCTCTCGCAATAGCGCCTGTGGCTTTGCCACACTCCCTCAGTGAACTCCTCTCGTGCTCTCTTTAGAGTTCGTTTTTATCGCGCGGCGCTCGGAGTTGCTTAGCGGCCAACTCCAGTGGCAAACCCCGCTATCGGCGTTGCCGATGTTATCCGCGGGAACCCCCTGTACACCGTGAGCTACACTTGACCATTATGCGATATTATGCCCGGCCTATGAACGTTGCAAGTGTCATACGCCACAAATACGAAAGTTCAGCTCAAGGTTGAGTGCTCGGCCTGCATACGCAAATTGAGCGGCGACCCAAATAGAAGAACAAGCGCTGCCTGTGCCGTCGCGACGTTGCCTTGCACGTCAAACCTTTTTTCTATAGACTTAGTTGAAATAAACAGGCGGCAAGCCCGGCCACTCGCTGCAACGCTTCGGCGGGCAGACGCTTTAGCAAATAGGATCGGCGCCCGCGCGTCCGCCGAATTTGGTTCGTGACCTTTAGCCGAGTTTAGGACGAAAACGATATGGAATTTTTACATGCGATTAACCCTCTCTATTCCCTCTCCGGGTTTTTCGTCGGCGCATTGGTAGGCTGCACGGGAGTGGGAGGCGGGTCGATCATGACGCCGTTGCTGGTACTTTTGTTCGGGATCCATCCCGCGACGGCGGTTAGCACGGACCTCCTATACGCCGGCATCACCAAAAGCGGCGGGACGATCGTTCATGGTCTGAACCGTACCGTGGACTGGCGGATCACGCTCCTGCTTGCCGCTGGCAGTCTCCCAGCAGCAGCCTTGACGCTGCTCGCGCTTTCGGAGTTCGGCGGGGACAGCGATCGCACGAACGCGGTCATCTCAATAGCCCTCGGATACGCCTTGCTCCTGACGGCTCTAACGCTAGCTGTCCCTAAACGGGTTTTGCACCGCGCGGCTGGACGTCTGCGAGAGCTGCCCGAGCGCCAAACCAAGGTCCTAACCTGTGTGTTCGGCGCTCTCGTTGGTGTGCTTGTCACGATTTCGTCGGTCGGGGCCGGGGCCATCGGCGTCACCGTGTTGTTGCTTCTCTATCCGAGGGTTCCGACAGTCCGAATTGTCGGGTCGGACATCGCCCACGCCGTGCCCTTGGCCCTCTTCGCGGGCTTGGGGCATTCGTTGCGCGGTTCCGTGGACTGGATGATGCTGGTATCTTTGTTGATCGGCTCGCTGCCTGGAATCGCGCTAGGCGGCCAGATTGCCGCATTTGCGCCAGATCGTGTTTTGCGGCCGGTGCTTGCGGGTGCATTGTTTGTCGTGGGCGCGAAATTGTCGTTTTAGCGCGAGGCGCGCGGGGCGATGTCGCTTGTGCTCCAGGCTCGGCGCAGTCAGCCATTTCCGCGGGAACTTCGACCCAAGTGCGCGCCGCCGCCGCGGGGGCCATCAAGTGCAGTGCAGCAGATTTGCTTCGCCTTTACTGGCCAGCGCGCGCATCTCCTTGAGCGTGCGATTGTCGAGCACGGTCGCGATCGCGTTGCGGGCCTCTAACATGATGAGACGGACACAGCAGTGTTCCTCGTCGGCGCAATCCTCGCAGCGCCGGTAGGAATTCTTGCTTGCGCAGGCGACGGGAGCAAGCGGTCCATCAAGGACACGAACAATATGGCCAACCTTGATTTCATGCGCCGGCCGGGCCAATGCGTAGCCGCCGCCTTTGCCCTTTTTTGAAAAAACGAAGCCGGCATTGCGCAGCTCGCCGAGAATCGTGTCGAGAAATTTTTTCGGAATTTCATTGGCATTGGCGATGTCGTTCACGAGCGTTGCCTCGCCCGCAGGGCGTCCGGCAAGGTAAACCATCGCTTTCAGTCCATATTTTCCTTTTTTCGTGAGCATTCGTCCAACCTCGACCGGCGATCTCGCCGCGCAACCGGATCCAGCCGCCGACAATAGCGACCCGATTCGCAATCATCCACAAGTTTTATAGTCTTTGCTGGCGAGATATGCCGCCATCCAAAGTCCCGTCGACCATGAGGGGCCTCCGCCACACGCGGGTGGAGGCGGAGCGCCAAGGCAAGCGGCCAAATTGCCCACAGCGAGGCGGCCCGGCAATTGATCGGATTATGAGAAGGTTTTGGCACAGGACGGGCGGCTCGGTGCGTTGCGTGCTTGCAGCTGAGCATGACTTGCGCTTCGCTTCGAGTCGCCGCAAAGCGAGCTGAAAGGGAAGCACGATGAGAATTCTGATCGCCGGGGCGAGCGGTGCGATCGGCCGGCTGCTGGTTCGTCACCTGAGAGCGAACCAGCATGAGGTATTCGCACTTACGCTATCGCCCGATTCCGCACCCGCGTTGAAGGAAATCGGCGCGGAGCCGGTCATCTCCGACGCACTGGATGCCGCTGCCGTGAAAGCCGCCGTTGGACGGATCCAGCCCGACGCTGTGATCAACGAACTGACCTCATTGCCCCGGCACTACACGCCCGCCGAAATGAAGGCAGCGGCGGAACTCGATCGCAAAGTCCGAGTGGAAGGCAACATTAACCTGCTTGCGGCGCTTCGCGATGCGGGCATGCGCCGCTACCTGCTGCAAAGTTCCGGATTCTGGTATGCGCCCGGCGCGGGGCTGGCGGACGAGTCCGTCCCGTTCATCTCCAGCGCGTCCCCGGGAGTCGAGGCGAGCGCCCGCACGTACCTGGAATTGGAAGCGCGCGCATCGGCGACGTCGGGAATCGAGTTCATCGCGCTACGTTACGGATTCTTCTACGGCCCCGGCACCTGGTACATGCGCGAGGGCGATATTGGTGATCAGGTGCGGCAACAGCAAGTTCCGATTATCGGTGAGGGCCAGGGCGTCTACAGCTTCGTACATATCGACGATGCGGCCGGGGCGACCGCTGCCGCGCTGGAGTGCCCGCCGGGAGCGTACAACATCGTCGACGGAAACCCGTCGCCTCAGCACTTGTGGCTGACGGCGTTCGCGCGTGCTGCAGGAGCACCTGCGCCACTTCGCGTCAGCGAAGAAGAGGCGCTTCGGGCGTCAGGCCCCGACGCGGTCTACTACGCGACGAGGCTTAGGGGCGCTTCGAACGAGAAAGCCCGGCGCGAGCTTGAGTTCCGTCCACGCCCGCTCGAGTGGATTTAGGTCAAAGATCGGACTGATAAGTGTTTAATAAGGCGCGCGCGCGCCAAATCAGCCGCCGGCCGCGATATCGAACGCACCACGGTCGATGCCGCCGCCAACCAAAATCGCCCTTTTTCCCGAGTGATTGGGCGCCCCGACGACGCCTTCCTGTTCCATCCGCTCGACGAGAGAGGCCGCTTTATTGTAGCCGACCGACAGGCGGCGCTGGATGTAGCTCGTCGAGCATTTTTTGTCGCGGAGAACGATAGCGACCGCGCGGTCGTAGAGATCGCCTGCTTCCTCGGCATCCATGCTGCCCGGCGCCAGCTCGTCGTCCTCCTCGCCGTCCCCGTCGTCGTCATCGGTGATCGCGTCGAGATATTCCGGCTGCCCTTGCGTCTTCAGATGCGCGACGATCTTCTCGACCTCGCTGTCGATGACGAAAGGCCCATGCACGCGCGAAATGCGCCCGCCCCCCGCCATGTACAGCATGTCGCCCGAGCCTAGAAGCTGCTCGGCGCCTTGCTCGCCCAATATCGTGCGGCTATCGATCTTGGAGGTGACCTGAAACGAAATTCTCGTCGGAAAATTCGCCTTGATCGTCCCGGTGATGACATCGACGGAGGGGCGCTGCGTCGCCATGATGAGGTGAATGCCCGCCGCGCGCGCCATCTGGGCAAGCCGCTGGATCGCGCCTTCGATGTCCT
>JBOHJV010000096.1:0-10471 GCA_050728695.1 Methylocella sp.
GGCGCGGGCGTCGGTGCGGCCGGAAATGCGGCAGAACCCGCCCGGCATGATGTTCCACCCCTCCGGCGTGCGCGCCGCATAGACGCGCAGAACGAAGGGCCGCGGCTCAATCCGGCCATCGTGCCACACGGGAGTCGTCGAGAGATGGACGACTTCTTGGCCGACGATATCCACGCCGCGCTCGGCGATCGCGGCGGCGAGCCGGCGCTTTTCTTCCGCGTCGAGCGCCGCGCCGACGAGGGGCTGGTTGCGGGCAAAGCCTTGGATCGGATTGCCGTAGGCGCCGGCAATCGCAAGCTCGCCCATGCCGGCGACGACCAATTGGCGCGCGCGCGCCTGGCCGCACCACCAGGTCGCGATATTCGGCAGGCGGAGCTCCTCGCCTAGTAATGTGTGGCAGAGTCTTGGTATGAAACTCATCATCGCGGGCGCTTCGAGCACGCCGGACCCGAGCGCATTGGCGATGACGACGCCGCCCTCGCGCAGGGCATCAACAAGTCCCGGCACACCTAGGCGCGAATGGGCGTTGAGTTCGAGCGGATCGGCGAAATCGCTGTCGATGCGCCGCCAGATCACATCGGCGCGCTTGAGCCCGGCGATGGTACGGACATGCACCTTGCCGTCGCGCGTCGTCAAATCGCCGCCTTCGACCAGAAGAAGACCGAGATAGCGGGCGAGGTAGGCCTGCTCGAAATAGGTTTCATTAAATGGGCCGGGCGTCAGAAGACAGATGCGCGAGTCCGAACGCTGCGCCATCGAGGTCAGGCCGAAGCGGAGCGCCTCGAAGAACGGCGCCAGCCGCTCGACATTCATATCGCGGTAAAGGGCCGGGAAAGCACGGGCCAAGACAAGCCGGTTGGCGAGCGCGTAGCCAGCGCCCGACGGCGCCTGCGAACGGTCGCCAAGGACCCACCAGCGGCCATCCGGCCCGCGCCCAATGTCGGCGGCGTAAATATGCAAGAATTTGCCGCCCGGCGGGTTCACTCCACGCAAGGGGTGCAGGAACTCGGGGCTGCCGGTGACAGCGGCGGCGGGCAAGTCGCCAGCGGCGATCAACCTTGCCTCGCCGTAAATATCGGCCAAAACCAGTTCCAGGAGCCGCGCGCGCTGCTCGACGCCTTGCGCGATCGCGCGCCATTCGCCGGCCTCGACGAGAAGCGGCACATGCGAGAGCGGCCAGGCGCGCTCGTTTGTGTCCCCATGGGCGCGATAGGAGACGCCCGTGTCGCGAATATGCCGGTCGGCGGTGGCGAAGCGCTTGCCGATGTCGCCTTCGCCAAGATCCAACAGCGCCGCGAGAAACCGCAGCCAATGCACGCGCGGGCGCCCGTCCGCGCCGATGAATTCGTCCGGGATGCCTGGAAGCGGCTTGTAGCCGGCCGCGAGCGTGGCCATCCGCCGGGCCCCGTCGAAGTCTGCTTTGGCTTGGTCCGGTGCGCTAAGGCTCATCTATGATTGCTTCGGCCGGAAGGATTTTATGATCGCCGCATCGGTTTCTATATAGGCGGCGCCGATAAGATCGAGACAATATGGCACCGCTGGAAAGATCGCGTTGAGGCAGGTCTCGATCGACGCCGGCTTGCCTGGGAGGTTAATGATGAGACAAGGCCCGCGATGCGCGGCGATCTGGCGCGACAAGATCGCGGTCGGAACCTGCCGCAAGCTTTCCTGGCGCATGAGCTCGCCAAAGCCAGGCAACATGCGGGGCGCGGCGGCGAGGGTTGCTTCTGGCGTGAGATCGCGCGGCGATGGCCCAGTGCCCCCGGTGGTCAGGATCAAATCGCAATGCTCCTTGTCAGCGAGTTCGATCAGCGTGTCGCGCACCGACTCGAACCCGTCCGGAACGATTTTTCGCGCGATACGAAAATGGCTTTTTAGGATTTTCGTCAAATAGGAGACGATGGCGGGCCCGCCTAGATCCTCATAGTGCCCGCGGCTGGCGCGGTCGGACACTGTCAGGACCCCGATGATCGCCGCGCGCTTGGTCGCGTCCGCCATGCCAATCTTCCCGCCGCCTTTTTCCTGCCCGTCAATGTAAGGGATCGGCGCCGGATTTTGAACCGCGTCCCGCTGCGTATTTCCGGGCCTTTGTACGCGTCCAACAAGGTACATGCCATAGACATAGATCATCTTCACGGATTTTCAGTGCGGAGAACTAAAACTCGTCCGGCTTAAAGCTTATGCGCGCGTCTTCCGGTGGTTGATTTTCTTTGAGAAAGTTGCCCATTTTCTCGGAAAGTTCGCCCGGGGCCTCGGGCCGGGCGCGGCATTTTTCCGCCCAAGATCTACACGGATGCAATGCGTCCCAAAGGGGGCGCAGGCCACCATAACGGCCAGCGCCGGGATCGTGATTGCCAAAGCCTTCCAGCGCTTGGTTCCACACAGGACGGAAGCGAGCTTTGAGAAGTGTTTCAGCGAGGGGAATCCAAATGTCATCGACGGCGAGATAGCGACAATCGAAGTCGCCGATATCGAGGTTTCTCGCTGCGTGGATACTGTCGGCGTGCTCTTTCAAACGGTTCCAAAGGACACGGCCCGTGATCTCGATGAAAAGGCGACGCCCGGTACGCGCACCGGCAGGAACTGCTTTGCCTATGTAGATCGGCCACGTCGGCTCTTGCGCGTTGCGCTTTGCCATGACTGCATAAGGTTCGAAAGGGCCTTTGTAGTAGATGACGCATATGCCCGCTCCCTCGAATTGCGCGATCGTTCCAAGGCTGTGAATCGGTCCATCGAGGAGACCCTCCGCGACGCTCTTCCCTAGATTGAGTTTGTCGAGCGGATTGTACTGCTTATCGGTCAATATGCGCGCGCAAATGTTGCCGGACAGATTTGGCGATCACTTCGGCCATGGTAACGGGGACAGCGTTGCCGATCTGGCGCATGGCTTCGCTCCATACGCCGTGTAAAACGTAGTTATCCGGGAACGTCTGAAGGCGCGCGCTTTCGCGTACAGTGAAATAGCGGGTATGGCCGTTTGCCAAGCGGAGCATGTTTTCTCCGCCCGGGACGCCGTGGACGCATGCTTTGAGGGTCTTGGCTGGCTCGTCGAGGGGACTGCCAGTATGACCGAGATAGCTGCGGGCGCCGGGCTGGAAACGGTGATTGTGAAAGCGTCGCGAATTGATGGGGTCGCATTCGGGATCGGGTAGACCGACAAGTGCATCGCGCACGGTACGCCAGGGCTGCCTGGAGGGTCGATCTGTGATCCGGCGGCCTCGATCGGATAGATGTTCGGTGAAACAGCGATGCTTTGCCGCCACCTTGTGGCGGTCCCAATACTCGCCGGTTCGGAATTGCTCCAACAAGAGAGCGTCGAGCGAATGCGTCTCGGCCGGTAACGTCCACTTGGCTTCTATTCCGATCTAAAACCGACGAATACGACCCGCTCACGGCGCTGCGGGACGCCGTAGTCGGCCGCGTTGAGGAGTTGATGCACGACGCAAGGCGCTCGGCGATCTTCCGCCCGATCCCCTTTGCCGCGCCAGTCACGAGGGCGGCGCCTTGCGACGCAACAAAACCAGATCCGCCGTTCATGCCCTCGTTCCCAAAGCGCAGAGAAGCCTTCCGCCGGGTTGTCGCGGGCATAAATTCCCATCGGATCATGCTCCGCCAATCAAATCGATGGCATTTCGCGGGCAGTCTGTTAAGCTTGCGCGGCTTGGGCTAGAAGGAAATGAGAAGACCTCTAAGCAAGAACTCGAAGCAGGAGATGGACATGGACCTTTTGCGTTTTGTCAAATCGGTCGGCGCGAAAATTTTCGGCGCGGCCGAGACCACCGCTGCTCCGCCTGAACAATGGGAGCAAGAGGGCGAAAGACACAGTCGCGATGTGGCGCAAGTCAAGATCAAATCCGAGGCAGACACAGTCGTCCTCTCGGACACCGGCGCCGCGACGGAAGAAGCCGAGAAGATCGCGCTGGCGACCGACGATACGGTGGGCGTCAGCACGGCCCACGACAATATCGCGTCCGCGGATAAAGCTCCTGAACCGAAGTTTTATACCGTGCAGCCCGGCGATACGCTGTGGAACATCGCCGAAGCCGAATATGGCCCCGGCCAAGGCGGCGAATATCATTTGATTTTTGCAGCCAACAAGCCTTTGCTGTCCGATCCCGATGCGATCTGTCCAGGCCAAGTGTTGCGGATTCCTCCTCTGGTAGTCTGAGAATCCCGGAATGAATCGGCGCCAGGATATCTTCGATTCTTGAGCATTGGCGGGTTGGGCTTGCGCGGCAAACGCATTTTTGCCCGCTCCTCCGCGCGGTCCTAGTAATCGCGATGCCGTGCCTGGGATATGTCCGCCGGGCGTCTCCTCAGCCAGGGACAAACACCACGCATGACACTCAACTCTGAACTTTCGGCCTCCGGCCTCGCGGACCCCGGGGAAGCAAGGCCGGCACCCCGCCGCCGCTCGATTGGCGTGCGCATTGGGTCCGGCAACGCCGCGGTCCTCATAGGCGGCGCCGCGCCGATCGCCGTGCAATCGATGACCAACACGGACACCGCCGATGTCGAAGCGACGGCGGCGCAGGTTGCGGCACTTGCCCGCGCCGGCTCCGAACTCGTGCGGATCACTGTCGATCGCAATGAGGCGGCCGCCGCCGTGCCTCATATCCGCGACCGTCTCGCGAGGATCGACTGTGCCGTCCCACTGATCGGCGATTTCCATTATATCGGCCACAAACTCTTGGCCGGTCATCCCGCCTGCGCCGAGGCGCTCGACAAATATCGAATCAACCCCGGCAATGTCGGCTTCAAGGACAAGCGGGACAAGCAATTCGGCCTCATCGTTGAGACGGCGATCAAATATGGCAAGGCGGTGCGGATTGGCGCCAATTGGGGTTCGCTCGATCAGGAGCTGCTCACCGCGTTGATGGATGAAAACGCGCGCGCGCCCTCGCCGCGCCCATCCGGCGCCGTGATGCGCGAGGCGATGGTGCAATCGGCGCTCACCTCCGCCGCGCGGGCGGAGGACATCGGGCTTGGCCGGGACAGAATCATCCTGTCGGCAAAGGTCTCGGATGTACAGCATCTCATCGCCGTCTATCGCATGCTCGCGCGGCGAAGCGATTACGCGCTGCATTTGGGCCTCACCGAAGCGGGCATGGGCTCGAAAGGCATTGTCGCCTCTGCCGCTGCCATGGGCACTCTGTTGCAGGAGGGGATCGGCGATACGATTAGGGTTTCGCTCACCCCGGAGCCCGGCGGCGACCGCTCGCTCGAAGTGAAGGTGGCACAGGAACTTTTGCAGACCATGGGGTTTCGCACGTTTGTGCCATTGGTCGCCGCCTGTCCTGGCTGCGGGCGCACGACGTCGACCGTTTTTCAAGAGCTCGCGCGGGATATTCAGGCCTATATTCGCGACGAGATGCCGCTGTGGCGGGCGCGCTATCCGGGAGTCGAGGCGCTGAACGTGGCGGTGATGGGCTGTATCGTCAATGGGCCCGGCGAATCGAAACATGCCGATATCGGGATCTCGCTGCCCGGCACCGGCGAGACGCCGGCGGCGCCGGTGTTTATCGATGGGCAAAAGGCGATGACCCTTCGCGGCGAAGGCATCGCCGCCGATTTTAAGCAAATCGTCGAGGATTATATCGAGCGAAGGTTTGGCGGCGGGAAGAGCGTGGCGAAGTAGGCGCGGCAGATTGGAAGTCACCGGCTGTCGCATCGACGTGAAGCGCTCGCTTGTTTTGCGTCCGATCATAAACCAAGTGAGTAGCGCGTCAGAGTGATAACGAAATCCGCAATTCCGGCGCTCGTCGGGCCCATGCCGCCGGCGTAAGTGCGTGAGTGTCCTCATGCCGCGGCTCTGGCATTGCCAAAATCCTCAAGAAGAGGCAACTTGATCCTCGCCGAAACTGGCATCCTGTGGATGCCGGTTCAAAAACCAGCGTCGCGGGAGCGAAGGAATCGTGAAGACGCTAGACCAATTGCGGCAATCTCTGTTGGCGGGCCCATCGCGTGCCGGTTCGCCCGGCAATCCAGACAGACCGGCAGACAAAACTGGGCCTATGCGGCGCCTTCGTTTGTTGACCGCCTTGGCTGCGCGCGGCGCAGTCTTCATGGCGCCGATCGCCCTTACGGCATGTCAGCCTGCCGTCCTTGATCCGAAAGGGCCGATTGGACTTGCCGAGAGATCGATTCTGATCGACTCGCTCGTCATTATGCTCGCCATCGTTCTCCCGACGATCGCCGCGATTCTTGCCTTCGCCTGGTGGTTTCGAGCATCCAACCAGAGAGCGCGCTATCTGCCGGATTGGGCTTTTTCCGGCCGCATCGAGCTCCTCGACTGGGGCATCCCGCTCCTCGTGATCATGCTCCTTGGTGGCGTGGCCTGGATCGGATCCCATGATCTCGACCCCGCAAAGCCTTTGCCATCGGGCACGCCGCCGCTCGAAGTCCAGGTCGTGTCGCTGGATTGGAAGTGGCTCTTCATTTACCCGAGCCAGGGTGTCGCGAGCGTGAACCGGCTTGTGGTTCCGGCCGGCGCGCCCATTCACTTCTCCCTGACGTCAGCAAGCGTGATGAATGCATTCTTTGTACCGCAGCTCGGCAGCATGATCTACACAATGAACGGCATGACGACGCATTTGAACCTGCAGGCGGACGCGCCGGGCACCTTCCGCGGCCTTTCCAGCCAGTATAGTGGCGATGGTTTCTCGGACATGCAATTCGACGTGGTGGCGGTGCCGGCGGAGCGGTTCGCCGCCTGGATCGAAGCCACGCGCAAAGCGGGCCCAACCCTCAATCCTGAAACATACTCTGCCCTGGCCAGGCAGAGCATGAATACCCCTCAGTTCACGTTCCGTTCCGCCGATCCCGAGCTGTTCCAGCAGATCGTCACACAGAAATTGCCGCCCGGACCCGGCCCGCGGACCGGGCGACCTAATCCGAGCGTATCCGCGCGGACGGAGGACTAAAAATGTTGGGCAAGCTCAGTTGGGCGGCGATTCCATTCGATCAGCCGATCCCGCTGATCGCGGGCTCGGCGGTGATATTTAGCGTCCTTGCCGTGATCGCCTGGATCGTTCTCGCCGGCCATCTGCCGTACCTGTGGCGCGAGTGGATCACCAGCGTGGATCACAAGCGGATCGGTGTCATGTACATGCTCCTTGGCTTGTTGATGCTGATTCGTGGATTCATCGACGCGATCATGATGCGGTCGCAACAGGCCCTCGCGTTCCGGTCTCCGGGCTACCTGCCGCCCGAGCACTACGATCAGATCTTCTCGGCCCACGGCACGATCATGATTTTCTTCGGCGCGATGCCGCTCATGATCGGGCTCATGAACTTTGTGGCGCCGCTCCAGCTCGGAATTCGCGACGTCGCGTTCCCCACGCTCAACTCGGTCGGCTTCTGGCTTACGGCGACCGGTGCGCTGCTGATCAATATTTCGTTGGTCGTCGGAGAATTCGCGCGGACCGGGTGGTTGCCCTATCCTCCGCTCTCCGAGCTTATCTACTCGCCCGGCGTCGGCGTCGATTACTACCTTTGGTCGCTCGAAATTTCCGGCGCCGGAACCTTACTGGCAGGAATTAACCTCGTCACCACGGTCCTCAAGCTTCATGCTCCTGGCATGACCTACTTGCGGATGCCGATGTTCTGCTGGACGACGCTCGCCTCCAGCCTGCTGATCGTCGCCGCCTTCCCCATCCTCACGGCGACGCTAGCCATGCTGCTGCTCGACCGTTACCTCGGTTTCCACTTTTTCACCAACGAAGCCGGCGGCAACCAAATGATGTTCGTAAACCTTATCTGGGCGTGGGGACACCCGGAGGTCTACATCCTCGTGCTGCCTGCCTTTGGCGTATTCTCGGAAGTAGTCTCTACGTTCTCCCGCAGGCCGCTGTTCGGATATCGCTCGATGGTCGCGGCAACCATGGCCATCTGTATACTTTCGTTCATGGTCTGGCTTCACCATTTCTTCACGATGGGTGCCGGAGCCGACGTCAATGCGATCTTCGGCATCATGTCGATGATCATCGCTGTACCCACGGGCGTCAAGGTCTTCAACTGGCTTTTTACGATGTATGGCGGGCGGATCGTTTATACGACACCGATTTTATGGTCGATCGGATTTATGGTCACATTCGTGATCGGCGGAATGACCGGCGTGTTGCTGGCGGTGCCGCCAGCGGACTTCGTATTGCACAACAGCCTTTTCCTCGTTGCCCATTTCCACAATGTCATCATTGGCGGCGTAGTGTTCGGTGCATTCGCAGGCTACACCTATTGGTTCCCGAAGGCGTTTGGCTTCCGGCTGCACGAAGGCTGGGGCAAGGCGGCGTTCTGGCTCACGTTCGCCGGGTTCTATGTCGTCTTCGTGCCGCTCTATACCGCGGGGCTTGGGGGAATGACGCGGCGCTTGCAGCACTACGATGTAGCGATATGGCGCCCGTGGGTGCTGATCGCGGCCGTCGGGATCGTGATTATGGGCTGCGCTGCAGCTTGCCAAGTGGCCCAGCTCGTCGTCAGCATTCGCCGGCGCGACCAGCTTCGCGACGCGACCGGCGATCCTTGGAATGGGCGCTCGCTTGAATGGGCGACACCCTCCCCGCCACCGGCTTTCAACTTTGCGGTGCTCCCCAATGTTCGGGGCGAGGAGGCCTATTGGGGGATGAAGCAGCGCGCGCTCGAGCAGGCGAAGCTCGGGGAAGAACCCTCCTATGCAGATATCGAAGTTCCGAGCAACAGCCCAACCGGCTTCATGTGCGCCTTCTTCGCGACCTTTATGGGGTTCGCATTGATCTGGCACATCTGGTGGATGGTGGGCCTGGCCGCTTTGGGCGCCTATGCGACCTTCGTCGTCTTTGCCTGGCGGGACAAGGACGAGTACATCGTTCCGGCGGAAACGGTCGCGCGCATAGATCGAGCCAACCGAAGCGCGCGCAGTGCGGCGCTGGCCCGACGGCAGGCGGCGCGATGACCATTATCGAGGCGCCCGCGGGCGGCAACGACCTGCATCATCTCGGACACGACCGGGACTCGTCGTATCAACAGCACACGCTGGGGCACGCGGCTCGCGGGCTGGCATCGAAACGCATCGTCACCGCCTACGGATTCTGGATTTTCCTGCTGAGCGACATTGTCATGTTCTCCGCCTTCTTCGCCGCCTATGCGGTGGTGGTCGGCGACACGGCGGGGGGACCGAGCGGCCGGGAGCTGTTCAACCTGAACAATGTCGGGCTGGAGACGGCGTTCCTTCTAGCCTCAAGCTTCACCTGCGGCCTGGCAAGCATCGGAGCCCGGGCGCATAGCGGATCCTGGTTCTATGGCGCGATGGCGGCGACCTTCCTCCTGGGAGCCGGGTTTCTGAGTATTGAGGTTCGGGAGTTCATGGGCATGGTCGCGCGCGGGGCAGGCCCGACCCGGAGCGCGTTCCTCTCGGCCTTCTTTACGCTGGTCGGATGCCACGGCCTTCATATCACCGCCGGCCTGCTGTGGCTCTTGACGATGATGGCGCAGGTGTTTGCCAAGGGATACCGGGCGGACATCCTCCGGCGCATTCTTTGCTTCAGCCTGTTCTGGCATGCTCTAGACATCATATGGGTTGCGATATTCACCGTGGTCTATTTGATGGGGGTGGCGCAATGAGCCACGTCGAGCCAACAAGTGACCTCCATCCCACGGACATCGCGCCGGGGGACCAGCGCCGCCACAGAGCAGAGATCGGCGAGGGAGTCACGAGCTACCTGGTAGGGCTTGGGCTCGCGACGCTGCTCACCATTGTGTCCTTCTACATCTCGGGCACCACACTCGTCTGGGGTCCGAGCATTCCCATCGCCCTGGTCGTTCTCGCGATCGCGCAGATGGGCGTTCACCTCGTCTTCTTCCTTCAAATCACGAGCGGCCCAGACAACGTCAACAATGTCTTGGCGCTTGCCTTCGGCGTGCTGATCGTCCTGTTGCTCCTCATCGGTTCGCTCTGGATCATGGCGAATCTGAACCACAACATGGCGCCCATGAATCAGATGATGCAGATGCAGCTCGAACGTGGTTCGATGGTCCGCACGGTAATAGCGAGGGGCGTCGTCGGTCCCAGCAAGAATGCGCCGGTTGCCGCGCGTGTATCCGGCGTGATCCAGGCGCTCGATTGCGACGCCAACATGCGAGTGAAGGCGGGCCAGCTCTGCGCGAAAATCGATCCGCGCCCCTATCAACTCACCGTGGATCAAAGCAGGGCCGACCTGGCGGCAACGGAGGCTCGGCTCGCAAAGGACAAAGCGGATCTCGCCCATGCCAGAGCAGCCTTCGAACGCAATGAGGCCCTGGCGAATCGCCGGGTCAGTTCCCGGAAAGCGATTGACAAGTCGCGCAAATCCTTTGCGAGGGCGCAGGCGCAGACACAGCGCGACGAGGCAAGGGTCGCAGAGCTGCAAGCGGCGCTTCATGCCGCCGAGACGAACCTCAGCTATACCGATGTTGCTTCGCCGATTGATGGAACAGTGGTCTCGCGCAACGTCGAAAT
>JBOHJV010000096.1:10571-12865 GCA_050728695.1 Methylocella sp.
ATCTCGAGCTGGTCCTCTTCGATCGCCCGGGTTTGATAGGCGCCGCGGCCCTGCGCGTCCACCGCCGGATGCGCGGCCCTTTGCGGGGCCGGCGGATGCTGGGCACGTTTGCCGTACTCGGCATGAACCGGACCTGGCTGCTGCTGCGGGTGGCTCTGCGCTTGCGCGGGCTGCCGCGCGGGCGCTTGCCTCTCGCGCGGGGCGGGCCCCGCGGACGTTTCTTCCTGGCGGCTGATGCCAAACGAGGCAAGCCTTTCGAGAAGCGAACGGCGCTTGGCTTCGGGATGCGGCTCCGCCCCGCGTTCGCCTCGACGGGCGCGGATCTGGTTTTGCGCCGGGAGCGGCAAATCGTCGATTTGCGGCATCCTCTGTGGCCGCACATAAGGCGAATCGGGTGGCCCTGGAACGAAAGGACCGGCGTCGTAATGCTCGTTTGGCCGCGTGCCTTGCTGGGCCTGTTCGGCATAATGACGCGATTGCGGGGCGACTTCCTGGACGCGGACTCCTTGCTGAGCGCCAGCACCTAGCGCCGCTGGAGCCTGCAATACCCGGTCTTCATACCGCGACGCGTACTCCGCCGGCGCGTGGGTCTCCGGCCCTGCTCCAGGATAGCGCGGTTGGCCCGTGTCAATCGGGCGCGCCGCCGTCTGCGCCCTCAGGCGGTTGGTGACCTCGGCAATGCGCGTTTCCGCGGCGGTGGGCTCATAGACGTGGGCAACATGGTCGATTCCGGTCGCGACGACCGAAACGCGGACAATTCCGTCGAGGCCTTGATCGAAGGTCGCGCCAAGGATGATATTGGCGTCCTCATCGACCTCTTGGCGAATCCGGCCCGCGGCCTCATCGACCTCGTAAAGGGTGAGATCGCTGCCGCCAGTGATCGAAATGAGCAGGCCGCGCGAGCCCTTCATCGAAACCTCGTCGAGAAGCGGATTGGCGATCGCGGCCTCGGCGGCGAGGATCGCCCGCTTCTCGCCCGAAGCCTCGCCGGTCCCCATCATGGCCTTGCCCATCTCGCGCATGATGGCGCGAACGTCGGCGAAATCGAGATTGATCAAGCCTTCCTTGACCATCAGATCGGTGATGCACGAAACACCAGAATAGAGCACCTGATCGGCCATCGCGAACGCATCGGCGAAAGTGGTTTTCTCGTTGGCGATGCGAAATAGATTCTGATTGGGAATGATAATCAGCGTATCGACCGATTTCTGCAGTTCGTCGATACCGGCCTCGGCAACACGCATGCGCCGCGCGCCCTCGAACTGGAAGGGCTTGGTGACGACACCGACGGTCAGGATGCCCATATCCCTCGCGGCGCGGGCGATGACCGGCGCGGCCCCGGTGCCGGTTCCGCCGCCCATGCCGGCGGTGACGAAGACCATATGCGCTCCCGAAAGGTGATCGCGGATTTCCTCGATCGCTTCCTCCGCCGCGGCCCGGCCAACTTCGGGCTGCGATCCGGCGCCGAGACCTTCGGTGACTTGCAGGCCCATTTGGATAATCCTCTCGGCCTTCGACGAGGTAAGCGCTTGAGCGTCGGTATTGGCGACGATGAACTCGACCCCGATCAGGCCCGAGACAATCATATTGTTTACGGCATTGCCGCCCGCGCCGCCGATGCCGGCGACCATGATATGTGGTTTGAGTTCCCGGAGCTCCGGAGCTTTAAGATTGATCGTCATCGTCTGGCCTCTCGACGTTGGAGCTCCGGTCAAGGACGCTCGGGTTTTCTGTCACATTCGCGGCAAACTCGGATGAATTGCCGTGCTTAGTCTCGCCGCACGCACCGCTAAAAACTATTTTTGAGCCATCGCCCCACCCGCCCGATGTATCCACTCGCTTGCGACTCCGGAGCCGCGCCGCGCCGCGAAGGGCGGAAATGCTCGATGCCGCTCACTTGCGGATAGATCAGAAGCCCGACAGCCGCGGCAAAAGCCGGGCTCTTCGCGGATTCAGGCAGCCCCTTTATGCCGAGCGGCCGGCCCACCCGCACTTGCCCGGAGACGATGCGCTTCACCGCCGCCTGCATTCCGGTGAGCTGGCACGCACCGCCCGTGAGAACGAGCCTTCGCCCCGCATGCGCGGGAAGGCCGGCGTTCTTGAGCCGGTCGCGCACGAGCTCGAGGACTTCCTCGACCCGAGGCCTGATGATGGAGATCAGTTGCGCCTTCGGCAAATGGGCCGGACGCTCGCCTTCCTCGCCTGCCTGAACCACCGCGATCGTCTCGGTTTCGTCGGAAACCGAAGCGAGGCAGCCGCCGTGAAGCGTCTTCAGCCGTTCGGCATCGGCGAGC
>JBOHJV010000097.1:0-12858 GCA_050728695.1 Methylocella sp.
GCCTTCGGTCGATTGAAGGACTTTAGGCGAATCGCCACGCGTTACGACAGGCTGGCGCGTAACTTCCTGGCCTCTGTTTGCATCGCCGCCGCACTTGTTTGGTGGATTTAATGAGTCTGGACCCTAGGTATTTACGGAAGTTTGTGCTAGATTATGACCTATGATCGTTCTGTCCCAGGAAACCGAGGCGCTCGCCAAGCAGCTTGCGGCAGCCCAAAGTCTCTCTGTCGATGAGGCCGTCCGGCAGGGGCTTGAAGAGAAAGCGCGCGCGGCAGGCGTGGTCCCTGAAGCACATCGGCCCCGCCGCCAGCGAATGACCGTTGAGAAAATGCTGGCTGCTGGAGCCGAGATCGCGGCGATGCCGCTTCTCGACCAGCGTTCCGCGCGCGAGATTATGGACGACCTCAACGCCCTATGATCGTCGTAGATAGTTCGGCTCTGATCGCCATCCTTCAACATGAATCCGACGCTGCCGCCTACGCCACAGTCGTTCAGCAGGCGGAGCGTTTGCTCGTCTCGGCCGTGAATGTGCATGAGACCGGAATGCTGTTACCCGTTCGGCACGGTGCGTCCGCTGTCGATCGCATGTGGCGCTTCCTTCGAGATGAGAACGACTTCGAAATCGTTCCCTTCGACGAGGCGCAGGTGCGCGCCGCTGCTGCCGCCTTTGATCGCTACGGCAAGGGCATCCATTCCCAGGCCCGGCTCAATCTCGCGGATTGCGCCGCATATGCGCTCGCCATGACCATGGATTTGCCTTTGCTGTCTAAAGGCGACGACTTCACGGCGACCGGCGTGCGGGCGTGTCTGCAGGTTGATCTTTGATCAAACCTCGATTCTGTTGGCGAAACCTACACCTTTGATGCGTTCCGGCAACAGGCGTGACTTTCTACACGCCGCCGCCTTCCGCAAATCGCACCGGAAAATCGACCCACCTTACCAGGGCAAAGACGGCGCCGTTGTCTTGGGCCTTGTGAGATCGGCGCCGTCGGGAACGAGTCCCGGCTTGTGGGTTTGCATGCGTTGCCGGTTTCACCAAGCCTGGTATTTGCGTCTTCCTCCAGACTTTGCGCCAAAACTTTATTTGGCCTAGGATGGCGGCAACGATAGCCGGAATGGCAGGAAGGAAGCGCCATCATGCCAGGTTCTCCCGCGAAGGCCGCCGTGGCCGGACCCCGCTCGGTCGCGCTGATCGGCCCTTATGGAAGCGGAAAATCCACACTCTTCGACGCTTTGATGGCTGCCGCGGGCGCGCCCCTCAAACGTCCTGGCGATATCCGCAAGCGCGTCGTGAGCACCGAGTTGCGGCTTGGGCATTGTTCCTTTTTGAGCGATCGCTGGTCGATCTTGGACTGTCCAGGCTCGCTCGAATTCGCCTACGAGACGGAAGGGGCGCTCGCGGCGGTCGATCTTGCCATCGTGGTCTGCGAGCCCACGGCCGGCAAAGCGTCGAGCGTGCCGCTCTTGCTGAAGGCGCTTGCGGAATACCGGCTCCCTCACCTTATCTTTGTCAATAAGATCGACACGCTTGCAGGCCCCTATGACGACACGCTCGCGGCGCTCCAGGGGCATTCGAAGCACCCGCTCGCGCCACGCCAATTGCCGATCCGCGAGGGCGATGCGGTGACGGGCTACATCGATGTCGTGAGCGGACGCGCCTTCCGGTATGGCGCGAACCAGGGTGCGGAGCCAATCGAGATTCCCTCGAACCTCCGCGATCCCGAGAAACAGGCGCTCGACGGGCTGGCCGAGGTATTGGCCGACCAGGACGATGCGCTCTTGGAAAAACTGATCGAAGAGGTCGCGCCGACATCGGCGGAAATCTACCAGCAATTGCGCAAGGACCAGGCGAGCGGCACGATCGTCGAGGTCCTGCTTGGATCGGTCGCGCGAGGGCAGGGCATTCTTCCCCTTTGGAAAACGATGCGGCATGATGTGCCGGATGCCGCCAAAACCGCCGCCATTCGCGGCGTCGCGGCGGAAGGAGAGCCGCTCGTCCAAATCTTCAAGACGGTCCAGGCGGGCAAGCTTTCCTATGGCCGGATCTGGCGCGGCGTGCTGCGCGACAGCGCGACGTTCGACGGAGCGCGCGTCGGCGGCATTCACCGTTATGCCGGCGGCGAACCGGTCAGGACGCCGGAAGCCGACGCGGGGGAGTTGGTCGCGCTCGGCCGGCTCGATGGTGTCGCGACCGGGGCGATCCTTGGAACCCTCGGCGCGACAGGCTCCTTGCCCTATCCCACACCCACGCCCCCGGTCTATGCGCTCGCGATAACCGCAAAAGACCGCAAGGACGATGTCAAGCTCTCGGGTGCGTTGCAGAAGCTCGTTTCGGAGGACCCGGCCCTTAGCGTCGAGCACGTCGCGGAAACCGCCGAGACGATCTTGAAGGGACAGGGCGAAATTCATCTCAATGCGGCCCTCGAACGGCTCGCCACGACCTACAATCTCCAGATTGCCACGGCTGCGCCGAAAATAGCGTTCAAGGAAACGATCAAGCGGCGGGTGCAGCAGCATTCGAGGCACAAACGCCAATCCGGCGGCCATGGCCAGTTCGCCGACGTAAAGCTCGAGATCGAGCCGCGCGGCCGTGGCGAGGGCTTTATGTTCACCGACAAAATTGTCGGAGGCGCGGTGCCGAAGCAATATATCCCGGCGGTCCGGGAAGCGGCCGAGGAGGCCATGCAAAAAGGACCATTCGGCTATCCCGTCGTCGATGTCGGGGTGACCCTGGTCGATGGCACGTTCCATGCCGTGGACAGCTCCGACATGGCTTTTCGAACCGCGACCCGCTTGGGCATCAGCGAGGGTCTCGCCAAGGCCGAGCCGGTTTTGCTCGAGCCGATTGAACACGTGACCGCGAGCGTGCCGAACATTTTCACCGCGGCGGCGCAGCGCTTGCTGACCGGTCGCCGGGGCCAGATTCTTGGCTATGCCGAGCGGCCCGGCTGGCCTGGCTGGGATGACGTCGAGGCGCTCGTGCCGGCCGCGGAGTTGCATGATTTCATCATCGAGCTGCGCTCCGACACCATGGGGCTTGGCCTCTATCGCCGGCGCTTCGATCATCTCGCGGAAGCCCGCGGCATGACGCCGTAGAGCCTGAATCATCAAAAGCCTCGCCCAAGTTCTTTTGCGGCAAACTCCTACTGAATGGCGGCCTTGACCGGGCACATGCCGCTGCCGTCGCCGATGGTCAGCGTCGCAGGCATCGGGTTCACGGTCGCAAGTGGCCTTATGCCGACCCCAAATGGGTTCGTCCCCACCACGACTAGCTGTCAGGCAGTCGCCCGGAGATTTGGTATCACGGCGAGCAGGTCCTTCTTAAAATATTCATGTGCCGTGATCTCATGGTGAATCACACGGTGTAGCCGTTGGAATGCCTTGGAAAGGATGAAGGAATAACCGGCTGAAAAATTGGAAGTTGGCTCAACATAGTTTTGAAGAAACCCTTGAAAGAAAGAAATCTCGAATATTGTGAAAAGCAAGTCGTTGTGCCACGCCTCCTTGCCCAAAATTTTCTCGTCATCGAGCAATCGTCCCCACGCCTTTAAGCCCTCAACTACCGCAAGATAATCACTAAAATGCGCCTCATTGTTCCCTATCCGCGCAGTATCGATCGAGTTGGCAAGACCTGAGAGGCCCAAAACTTCCATTAATTCAGGATGAGCCGCGATGGCGACTTCAGCCATCTGGCCGGCGGCGACTTGCCTCTTGATGAAGGAGTCGACTGAATAGGAGTGGTAGTGCTCGCCAATCGATCCTGGATCGTAGAAGATGCGAAAGCCTTGCGGTTCTACGGTCCGGCGGTAGGCAAATTCCCCGTCTTCAAACGCCGCCAAGCTGAAGGCGGGGCTGAAGCCGTCGATCAACCAATCGGCGACAACGGCTTTCTTGATGGACAAGTTGCTGGTGTAGAAAAATCGCCAGTCGAGCCAGGTGTACGGTGCGAGATCCGCAAAGCCGAACTGTTCCCCGCCATGACCTTGAATATGAGACATCACGAAGTTGACATTAAAACCAGGGCGAGAGGGCCAGACGCACTTTCCTAGAACCGCGAACCTGGCAGATTCATATGTTCCATGCAACCGGCTGTGAACCCGGAAAAAATCATCATTCAGAGGCTGAATATCATCACCGATAAAAAGAATAGTATCATGTTTGGCCATCGTCGCGCCGACGTTTCTTGCTTGCCCGGGGCCTCCATTAGGGATGCTTGTCCAGACGAGGGAGGGTATTTCCTTGCCCAATCGTTCGAGAACGGCTTGAGTGTCGTCCGCGGATCCATCATCTACCACCACGAACTCGAGTACAACGCCGCCGCTGTTCCTGGCACAGGCGCGCAGACACTCCGCTAACAAGTTGGCTCGATTGCAGGTGGGGATTACGACCGAAATCGGGGCGTAGACCGAATCGGCGAGGAAATTGCCGTCCATACTTTTCTCCTTGATCGGCCCGAGACAAAGCGCCTGCCGAGCCTCGCTCTCGCCGCGCCGATCCCTTGCGAGTCCTCAGCCAGAATCGGAAACCCCGGGCGGCCTTATGTCGCGTCCTTCATTCAAACCATGGAAAAGAAAGTGCACTAGCGGGTTGAACTTGGCTTGCGCCACGTCTGGGTAAGTCGCCAAATAGGCTTTTGAGGAGAATAGTCGGCTAGGATCGCGTCCCTCTAGCCCTCCGTGGAGCAAAAAATGGATTAATGCCGAAGTGCCGGATTGGGCCACGTCGGCATTTTGTTCTAAATACCACCGCGTGTCGAATAATCCTGACATAGCGATGGCAAACATTTGCTGGCCCTTACCTGTTGCAAGTACTCCTCGATCCAGGCGCGATAGAATACCTGGGATAAACCTTTTTCGCGATAATTGATCGGCGTCTTGCGTACCGCCAACGTTGTCGCGATGTGATCTGTCCATGAAAATATAAGAGGCTTGGCAGAAATCAATAACACCGCTCACGAGACGGTTCTGACTTTCAGCAATCGCTTCCAATGCCTGCACATTCATGTTTGCCGAGATAGGCGCGCAATTCGCCTGATGCCGCCAAAAGCTGGCGGCGAGAGTCCGTCGTAAACGCAATTTGTGCAATTGCATATTGTCTATGTTTGAGCCACTCGCCGCTAAGCTTGCTAAAAGTCGCCCATTTGCATTCTTTTCAAGTGTGAGATGCCCTTCGAGTTCAAAATTTCGACTGAGCTGCGTTTCGAGGCGCTGTCCCGCGGTGGCGAGTTCGTGTTTCAATTGGTCAATGGTTGAAATCGTCGCCGCGTATGCCGCAAAAATATGTTGCGAAGATCGTTGTTCGACGGCTAGATTTTCTTGCGACGTCAACGCAATAGCATTGGATTGTTCCAAAAGACATTTTAATTGTCGCTCGGAATCACTCTTGAGTCTCACCTCTTCTTCAAACTGTGCAGCGTTATCCTTTGCACGACTCAACTCGTCTTCTAGATAACTCCTTTGCTGAAGGGTTTCACTGAGCCGCTGTTCAACATTCCAGAGCCGAGTCTGCGATTCGCGCAACTCGCCTTCGAGGGTCCTAGCTCGCTGGTCTAGTACCGCAATTTCGGCTTGGCGGAACGCGAATTCCGCCTCCGCGTTTTCCCGGCCCAAGCGCTCCGCCGCGATCTCCGCGGCCAACGCCTTGTTCGCGCCGACATGACTGGCGAGCTCCTCGCGGACTACTCGCAACTCGCCATCGAGGGTCCTAGCTTGTTCGGCTTCCGCATTTTCGCGAGCCATACGCTCCGCTAGAATCTCCGCTGCCTGCGCCTCGTTCAGGGCACGAAGCTGTTCCATCTCGCCGGCTCTTTCCGCGTTCGCGTCGCTTGCTTCTATCAGACGTTGATCACGCTCGGCGAAGACGGACGCCAAATTCGACGACACCCGGTCGAAATCAGCCCTTACCTGATCGAGCTTCTGCAGCGCCTCTTGCTTAAGTGGATCCGTTTGCAGTTTTTTCAGGCTGAGGTAGGTATCTTTGGTCCAGTCAGGGATGTTCGAATGGCTCCGAAACTCATTATCGCCAAACATATTCCTGCGCAGCCCGCGATCGAGATAAAGGTCGACCTTGCGTTCGGCTTTCGCAGACCGCCGGGGAAAGTTAAGCCCAATTTCCTTGGAACACTGATCAACAACTGAACGCCAATCGCCGAGCAGAGCCTCGTAAGCAACGAATGCCCGTGGGAGATCGCGTGTGCGAAATTCTGCTTCCAGGACATGCCGGGTCCACACAAGCAGGCTTTCGTTTATGGATAGGTTATCGCGCTTTCTCAGCGACGATGCAACTTCCATGGGATTGCGGAATGGCGTGATAATCTTGATGTTCGCATCGAGAAACGTGGCAACCTCGCGCCAAATCGGCACGAAGCGGCAGATCCGCGGATCTTTGACGACGATAAGCTCGGCGTCGCCATATTCTTCGCGAACGATTTCCGCAAAGCGCGCGGCGAACATGCGAGCCAAGCTGGATTTGAAAAAATCCTCGCTTAGCGCGCTCCAATCATACCAATGGCTGCCGATCTCATCCAGCATTTTGTCGTGTTCGACAAGGAGGCGCTCTGACTCGAAATGTCCCATTTCGTTGCCGCTACGAGCGCTCAGCAAGTTGCGGGGCAGCGCGGCGCCAAGCAATGCAAATGTGTTCGCATAGGCGGACGTGCCGCTGCGATGCATGCCGAGGATGAGCAACAGCGTCCGTCGCGGATGGTGCTCTAATGTGGCCGCCGCGCCACCGCCCGAAACCTCGACCTTTTTAGGTTGGGCTTTCCCTTGCGATCTCTTTGAAAGAGATTTCTCAGATGCCACGCTTTTTCTCCCCTCTTCGATACCTAGTGCTGTGTCTCACCCAAAAGTTGACCAAGGCGGCTCTGCCAAATCGTGTCTTATTCCTCTAATTTGCAAAAACGTATCGCAACGGATCGCGGATCGTTTCGCCAGAGGCACGACACCCAATGTCTGGGCTCGCTTCAAAACACCAAACTCAGGCACCACGGAAACGAACGTCCGAACGGGTGCTCCATTCCAGGCCGAAATCCGTTTAGGGGCGACAAGTTTATTGCGGAATCTGCCGCATTGCCATCGACCAGCTGCGATCATAGGCTTCGGCGATTTTTGCGGACGAAAAACGATCCAAAATATCCCCGCGCCTCCGCATCGCATTTTCGGAAAATTCCGTCAATCTTTCCCGAAATGCTATGAACGATTGCCAGTTAAGCTCGGCATTTCCCCATTCGCCGATGGTCATCCCCGACTTCGACTCGTTCAAGATGAGAGCGATGTCGCCAACGTCGGTTGCCAGCGCGGGCTTGCCCAAGGCGAGGGACTCTAACAGCGCGATCGGAAGACCTTCGAATGCCGAAACAATAATGAGGCCATCGATCAACATCGCGATTTGGCAGACGTCGTCATATTTTCGCAGCCTCGCGACGTTGCGCAGGCCATGATTCGAGATATAGTCATCGCATTCGCCCGCAAGCTCTCCGTCTCCGATCAGCATGAAATGGTCGGTATTTTCGATATCGTGGGAGCGACGCGCTAGGTCCAGAAAATCGAGCGGGCGTTTTTGGGAAGTCAATCGCCCTATAAATGCGAACACGCGATGATTGTGGTCGATGCCCATGGCGCGCAGGGTTGCGCGCCTCTTATCCATGGGATGATCCCTGTCGACAAAGCCTGCCCGCAAACGATCGGAGTCGATACAGTGATAAATTAAATCGATCCGGTTCTTCGGCATTCGAAATTCCGAAACGAATTTGCGCATGATGCGCTCATTCGTTGCGATAAATCTGTCAAACGATTGAATTCCGTTTGTCCTATAATATTGTATCCAACCGACATCTGTGTCGTATACTTGTTGATCAACAATGGCGATCTTGCCAAATACGCGCCGGAAATGAATGGTGCTGCGGGCCAACCACGGAGAACCATTGGAAATGTGAACGACATCAGGCCTAAATGACTGTTTGATTGCTTCCAACAAGACGATATGTCGATCGACATTTGCTACTTCCGCGAGATCGAAGCAGGGCACCTCTAATTCGTCAAGCTGATGGTGTAGGCTGTTTTGGTGAGCGAATAAGTGCTCCGACGTTACGACGAGGAAATCATATTCAGCTTTTAGGGAACGAAGGATTTCGACGATATTACGCTCGGCTCCCCCCATTGCCATGAAGATCGGAAAGACAAGACACCGGCGTCGCCCCGAAAAACGCGGGAGGGTCGGTAAATTCAAGGGTCGCGCAGCTGTCTTCACGAACGGAGCGGGCTCCCCGTGTCCGACAATTAGATCGGCGCCTTCCCAGCGCACATCCTCGAAACCGGGAAGCGATCGAAGATCGATGTCTTGCATCTTCCCGGAACATGACCCTGGAACGTGCCGGATAAGCCGTCCCCGCAGAGCACGGCTCGATTGTCCATGTACTCTAAGGCCACGGGCCGCACGAACAATGAGATTTGTCTCCGGCCTTTCGACGTAACAGCGCGGCAGCTCCGCAAGAGTTTCCGACAAGAGTACGAAATCGTAGTCTTCCTGGGCAAGACACAAGGCGATATTTGCCAAGGCTCTTGGTGGATAACCGCCCTCCTTCGAGGGCAGCGATATTTTCCTTTCCTCGTCATGCGTCTGATCTGTCGCGGCTCTGCCGCCGTTCGCGAAACATACGTCGGCAAGACCATGCGCCTCCGCGTCGGAACGTCCAATGTCGCGATCTCGTACATAACGCCCTAAATAACGATTGCTTTCCAAGGCAGCAATCGTCGATGGGTCTTTCTCAATCCAGGGGTAATCTTCAAGAAGCCAAGCAAACAACCTAACCACTTCGCCGTCGACATGCGGCGATTGCTCTTTCATTGTATTTTTGGCGTGTGCTCTATATATAGTCAGCGGATGCGCCGAGAAAATAGTTTTGCCTTCGAGGCAAGCGCGTAGAGCGAAATCCCAGTCGTGACACCACCGTAGATCACGAAATCCGCCGAGCCTCCGGTACAAGTCCTTTGTAAAACTCATATTGCTCGTGCTGGCTATAATGTTCTGCGAGCAAAGGACTCGGAATAAATTGAGCTCTTTGTTTAGATTTACGTTTTGCAGCTCGAAGGGAAGGGGGTATTCTGGTTCGAAATGACCTCTCTTTGTTCCAATTATCGAAGAGGATTCATCGATGATCAACATGGTTCCAGCGACAAAATCGCACTTTTGACTTCGTGCTATGTCATGGACGAGGTCAAACCTGTTCGGGCAAAATTGGTCGTCGGAATTCAGCACAGCTATCCAAGGACCGGCGGCCGCGTGACATAATTGATTGAGCCGCTCGTGCGCACCGATATTTCCCGCTGTCGCCGCAGGCAACAGCTTCACCAAGGGGCCATATTGCCGCGAAATGGTCTGGACGAGCTCCGCCGATCCATCGGTTGACCCGTCGTCAACGACTAAAACTTCTTGAACGAGTCTACTCCCTAGTGCTGATTCGACTGCTTCTCTTACATAATGTTTGTGATTATACACAGGTATGATTACACTAAACATGGGCCCCGCCAGGGCTTTGCCAATGGATGAAAGTGCGTAACATCAATCGCGGAACTCGGCAAGGCACCGTCAAATTGGGAGATGATTTGAGAGACGCGTGACGGCAGGTATAGCTACGAAAGCCAGCGATTTCGGGAACGTCGATTAGCGCGGTCGGCCCTGGTCTCGCGGATTCCAGTTCTAGTAATGAGTCACGACGCCATGAGCCATAGCGAAATATCGCATCTGGCAGAAACGGTCCGACGCGAAGCAATGGACTTGGGCCACAATGTCGCCGACAGTTACCATCGTCCCGCCGAACAAGGTATGAACCGTATATGGAACAAGGTCATCTGGCCGATCCTCTCCCGCCACAAAATCGATTTGTCGGATACGATCGACTCCGCGTGCGGTTACGGCCGTAACGCCAAGATGCTAGCAGCGGTTGGCGCCGCAAAGTAACCCTCGTTGACGTGAACCCAGATAACATCGCATATTGTCGCGAGCACCTGATTCCGCTGGGCAATTTCGATGTCGTCCAAAACAACGGATATGATTTAGCGCACTTGCCGTCCGGTCGTTTCACGCATCTCTATAGCTTCGACGCAATGGTGCATTTCGATTTGGAAGTCATCCTCGCTTACGTTAGAGAATTCGCGCGTGTAATCAAACCTGGAGGGACCGCCTTCATTCACCACTCAAACTATACCGGAAACCCAGGCGGAAATTTCCGAGAGAAACCGGGTATGCGCAATTTTATGTCGGCGCTGATTTTCAAGCATGCGAGCATCCGCGGTGGGTTTGATGCTCTGGAGCAAGAATTAGTGAATTGGTCCTGTCCGGACTCCGACTGCGTGACAGTAATGCGCGGTCGGTCCACGTAGCTCAAACCAGATCAGTGCTCGCAGTGCTCGAAGGCTATGTCGTCGCTCGGTGGAGCGTCGTCAGCTGATAATGCGGATAAGTATACTCCCGTCGTAGCTGCCGCGCCTAAGGTGCTATCGAACTGCAAATACGCCTACACCGGCGGGAAGCACACAATTGATATGAGTAATCAGACATGCTCGCGCAAGAATATGATAAACGATCATGGCGTCGGCCATCCGTCCGCGCTCACGATGGAAAAGGGTTCTGCAAAACAGATTTGGCTATACTATTATGATTCCCGGGAGGATTGGTCCCAGCACGGCGTCTATCTTGCAGAAAGCTGGGATGCTTTTCACTTTACCACGCCAGTGAAGACCAATCTCGCGAACGATGCAAGCATTAAATATTATCAAGGGGCATTCGGCGAATGGAGCGAGGTTTTTATCGCAACGACGGTCATCGGCGAGGCCAAGGGCTTTGCGATCTCGAAGGACGCCATTCATTGGGTGCCGCAAGGCTCGGACATTAGCATCGGGACCGCGGTTGACGCGCATTGCGCCGCTCCGGGTCCAGCAACAATTGTGGGTGATGAGGGCGGCGATCTTTCCGCGTTATCTGTCAACACCCTCAGTCCGGGAGGTTTTTTCGGGCAGGGGGAGCAAGGACCGAAACTCAACTGCTACAATGCGTCCGAGGATCGCTCGCGGGGCAGCACTTGAAAAATATACCTCCTCCAGGGCGATATCGTCGCCCAAGAGGCGGCTCGGTGAGCGTCGCGACTAGCGACCGCTTCACAGGCAAGTCGCCCACGCATTGCCATTTCAGTTTGGCGGACATGACCTCTCGTTGCGGTGGGATCGCGCCGAACGGGCGGCTTGTTCCGGATTAAGCTATCGCGGTGGCTAGCGGTTCCAACAGCAATCTCGAGCCGATAGCGGGATAGCCAACGCGCGGCGACCGGATGCGCGGTTGATCGCGCCCCCAGGAACGGGCCGCGTCACCCGATTGGGCGCGGAATTTGGCTACAAGCGAATAGGGAAGTCTTGCCGATCGCCTTCGCCGCATCGCGGCAACCGTGGCGGAGCTTTTTGGAAGTTTTTTTAAAAACGTAGGTTGACAGCGGGAGCGGGCTCGACCTATAACCCCGGCAGCGTCTCCCAACGCCGCCTAAGGCGGCGGGCGGGGATCGTTTCTCTCGAGTTCCTCGGGCCTGAAAGCCACCTGGCGAGAAAAGCCGGGGAGAAGGCGTTTCGGTGCCAGGGCGCAAGCATGTTGCCGGGATAATCAGGCTACATTGCTTGACTAGACTTAGTTGTTTGACAATTAAAGAGGAAGAAAGAGAAACGTGGACGGCGGAGTCCTTGCGGACCGTATTCATTATCTATCGATATAATGTTTGCGGTCGATGAGAGACTCTGGCGGTCACGTGACTTAAGTTCACCGAGTTTGCGAACCTTATGGTTCGCAGGCAGGTGTGCTTGGGACTCGTCATAGAGATAGTGACCAGCCGGCGCCAAATTCTCATTCAACTTGAGAGTTTGATCCTGGCTCAGAACGAACGCTGGCGGCAGGCCTAACACATGCAAGTCGAACGCCGTAGCAATACGGAGTGGCAGACGGGTGAGTAACGCGTGGGAACATACCCCTCGGTTCGGAATAACTCAGGGAAACTTGAGCTAATACCGGATACGTCCGAGGTTTTAATCGACCTTGGAGAAAGATTAATCGCCGGAGGATTGGCCCGCGTCTGATTAGCTTGTTGGTGAGGTAATGGCTCACCAAGGCGACGATCAGTAGCTGGTCTGAGAGGATGATCAGCCACATTGGGACTGAGACACGGCCCAAACTCCTACGGGAGGCAGCAGTGGGGAATATTGGACAATGGGCGAAAGCCTGATCCAGCCATGCCGCGTGAGTGATGAAGGCCTTAGGGTTGTAAAGCTCTTTTGCCCGGGAAGATAATGACGGTACCGGGAGAATAAGCCCCGGCTAACTTCGTGCCAGCAGCCGCGGTAATACGAAGGGGGCTAGCGTTGTTCGGAATTACTGGGCGTAAAGCGCACGTAGGCGGATCCTTAAGTCAGGGGTGAAATCCCGAGGCTCAACCTCGGAACTGCCTTTGATACTGGGGATATCGAGTCCGGGAGAGGTGAGTGGAACTGCGAGTGTAGAGGTGAAATTCGTAGATATTCGCAAGAACACCAGTGGCGAAGGCGGCTCACTGGCCCGGTACTGACGCTGAGGTGCGAAAGCGTGGGGAGCAAACAGGATTAGATACCCTGGTAGTCCACGCCTTAAACGATGGATGCTAGCCGTTAGGCAGCTTGCTGTTTAGTGGCGCAGTTAACGCGTTAAGCATCCCGCCTGGGGAGTACGGTCGCAAGATTAAAACTCAAAGGAATTGACGGGGGCCCGCACAAGCGGTGGAGCATGTGGTTTAATTCGAAGCAACGCGAAGAACCTTACCAGCTCTTGACATGTCTCGTATGGGGA
>JBOHJV010000098.1:0-12836 GCA_050728695.1 Methylocella sp.
ATAACGCGGAATGGAGCGGGTGAAGGGAATCGAACCCTCGTATTCAGCTTGGAAGGCTGCTGCTCTACCATTGAGCTACACCCGCGAAGCTTTTGTGCCATAGGCTTCGGGAGGCCGCACCGCGCATTAATGGTGCTCCGCTTGCAATCGAACCTATAAAGCAAGTCAACGTCCCATGATAGACTGTAAGTGCGAAATCGGATTGCCCCTTTTGGCACACGTAGAATGTCGCCTTTTGCGGCGGGACAAAATGCGCGGAGATCGATTTTTGGGGGATAACGCGCACGCGGCGCACGGCGCTGGAGGGTGCGCGCCTGGAACGCCGGTCCTGCCGGTCTGCCCGGGTTCGTGGAAACAGATGAGGATTGCCTCGAAAATTGACGGCGCGCCCGCGCGTTTCCCTGGCGCATGGCCTTCGATGACGGGCCAGAATGCGGCTTTCCAGTCGCCTCGTCATCGCACGATCACATTCTTGAATTGCCAGGGATCTTGCCTGTCGATGTCCTCCGGAAAAAGGACCGCGCGGCCTTCGAGCGGAGTCCAATCCGTATAGTGCCCTATCACCGGGCCGAGGTAAGGCCGCTGTATGTCAAGGCACCGGCGAAAGTCGAGCTCGTCGGCCTCGACAATGCCCGCTTGTGGATTTTCCAACGCCCAAACCATGCCGGCAAGCACGGCGGAGGTCACTTGAAGCCCCGTTGCGTTCTGATAGGGCGCGAGCCGCCGCGTCTCCTCGATCGAAAGCTGCGAGCCATACCAATAAGCATTTTTCGCGTGCCCATAAAGCAGCACGCCGAGTTCGTCGATCCCATCCACAATCTCGTTCTCGTCGAGAATGTGGGATTTTTCCTGCGGCCGCCATTGGTGCCCCGCCATCTCGTCGAGCGACAACACGGCATCGTCGGCCGGGCGGTAGGCATAGTGGCACGTCGGCCGGTAAACCACCTCTCCCGCCCCGCGAAGAGTCAAAAAATCGGCGATCGAGATCGACTCATTGTGGGTGATGAGCCAGCCGTGCTGCGCTTTTGCCGCCGGCGTCCAGGACCGCACCCGCGTGCCCGCGCCAGGGCGCAGCAAATAGATCGCGCAATCCGGCCCGAAGGTGTGCCGTTTTGCTTCCGGCGGCATATGTTTTTCATGCGTTCCCCAGCCGAGTTCGGCGGGCTGGAGACCCTCCGAAATAAAGCCCTCGACCGACCAAGTATTGACGAACACGCCGCGCGGCTTCGGCATCGTCGCGCGCTGGGTATCGCATTCAGCGATGTGAATGCCTTTGATGCCTGTTCTCCGCGCGAGCCGCGCCCAATCTTCGCGCGAGGAAGGCAGCCGGGAATCGATGCCGCAATCGGCCGCGACATTTAAGAGCGCCTGCTTGACGAACCAGGAGACCATGCCCGGATTGGCGCCGCAGCAAGAAATCGCGGTTGGGCCTGTCCCTAACGCGCGGCGAAGATCGAGGACGCCTGCGCGAAGGGCATAGTTCGACCGTTCGGATTGGGTCAGCCGCGGATCGGTATAAAATCCAGCCCAAGGCTCGGCCACTGTGTCGATATAAAGCGCGCCAACCTCGTGGCAAAGCCGCATGATCGCGACCGAGGATACCTCGATGGATAGATTGACGACGAAGGCCTGTCCGCCGCCCCGCGTGAGAAGCGGCTTCAGGATCGCCACAAAATTGTCTGCCATGAGAGCCCTCTTGATGAATTCCATGCCGCGCTCGTCGAGAAGCAAGCGATCCTTATCCTCGGGGTCGATGACCGTAAAACGCGATTTGTCGAATTTGAAATGACGTTCGATTAGCGGCAGCACGCCGCGCCCGATCGAGCCAAAACCGATCATGACAATTGGACCTGAAATCGTGCCGTGCACGGGCCATCGCGACATCGGTCTTTCTCCAAAACGGCCGGCTGAACTCGGACCAAGCGGTACAAGAAGGCGCCGCGCGTTTCAAGCCAGCGGCCGCCGAGACTATGCATCAAAACGCCAGTGCCTTGGCCTCTTTGACGCCAGGCAGCGTCTCGATTTCGGCGAGCACCTTTTGCGGGACCGGGCCGTCCACCTCGACGAGCGCGATCGCGGAGCCGCCCTCCCGGTCGCGGCCGAGCGCGAAGGTCGCGATATTGATCGCGGCATTGCCGAGAAGGCTCGCGAAACGGCCGATGAAACCCGGCTTGTCTTCGTTGCTGACGTAAATCATCACGGGCGCGACCAGCGCGTCGACTTTGATCCCATCGATCGAAACAATGCGCGGCTTTCCATCTTGAAAAACCGTGCCCGAGACCGAGCGCTCGCGTTCTTGCGTCGCGACCGCGAGGGTGATCAGCGATTCGTAATCGGTCTCCGCGGCGCGACTCACTTCATCGATCGCGATGCCCCGCTCCTTTGCCACGCCCGGCGCTGAAACAATGTTGACGCCCGCAAGCAACGGCCGCAAAAGCCCGGCGATCGCCGATGCGGTCAGCGCTTTCATGTTCAATCCGGCGACCTCGCCCTCATAGGTGATCGTCACCCTTTTAATCCCGCACTCGACGAACTGCCCGGCAAACGAACCGAGGCGGCCTGCGAGCGCGATGAACGGCCTGAGTTTAGGGGCTTCCTCGGCGGTGATTGCAGGAAAGTTGATCGCGTTCGCGATCGCGCCGCGGAGCAGATAGTCCGACATCTGCGCGGCGACCTGTAGCGAAACATTTTCTTGCGCCTCGCCGGTCGAAGCGCCAAGATGCGGCGTGCAGATCGCATTTGGATGGCCGAAAAGCGGATTTCCGGTCGCTGGCTCGTGCATGAATACGTCGAAAGCCGCGCCCGCGACGTGGCCGCTGTCAAGGAGCGCGCGCAATGCCCGTTCGTCGGCAAGACCGCCCCGCGCGCAATTGACAATCCGCACGCCTTTTTTGGTCCTGGCGAGATTTTCCGCCGACAAAACGTTTTTTGTCTGCGGCGTCAACGGCGTGTGCAACGTGATGAAATCCGCGCGGCCAAGCAGCGTTTGCAGGTCAACCTTCTCGACGCCGAGATCGAGGGCGCGTTCCGGCGACAAATATGGATCGTAGGCGATGACCCGCATGTGCAAGCCAATCGCGCGCGAGGCGACGATCGACCCGATATTCCCGCAGCCGATGATTCCAAGCACCTTGCCGGTGATCTCGACACCCATAAAACGGTTCTTTTCCCATTTGCCGGCCTTGGTCGACAAATCGGCCTGGGGAATCTGCCGGGCGAGCGCGAACATCAAAGCGATCGCATGTTCGGCGGTGGTGATCGAATTGCCAAATGGCGTATTCATCACGATAACGCCTTTCGCGGTGGCGGCGGGAATGTCGATATTGTCGACGCCGATTCCCGCGCGGCCGATCACTTTCAGCCGCTCCGCGCGCTCGAGAAGTTTGGCGGTGACTTTAGTCGCCGAACGAATGGCAAGGCCGTCGAAACCGCCGATGACGCTGGCGAGCTTGTCCTTGTCCTTGCCGAGGTCCGGCTGAAAATTGGCATCGATGCCGCGCTCCTTGAAAATCGCGGCGGCGGCGGCCGACAAGGCATCGGAAATCAAAACGCGCGGAGCCAAAGGGCTACTCCTGGAACTCGATCGAGCGAAAGATCATCATGGTGCGCGGGCAACGGTTTTAGATCTTGACTGAATTAAATCGGATCAAGGTCTAGCGTGGCCGGTTCCTCCCCTGCCTCGCCGTGGCAATCCTCTTCTCGCCGGATGATTGCATCCGCGCCGCGGTTACGCAGGCTTGGCGAGATCGCCCTTCTTTTTCGCGAAGGCGAAATCGAG
Source organism: Methylocella sp. (assembly GCA_050728695.1). GTDB lineage: Bacteria > Pseudomonadota > Alphaproteobacteria > Rhizobiales > Beijerinckiaceae > Methylocapsa. Next base: position 3,779 of record JBOHJV010000098.1, read on the forward strand.
CCAGGGCGTCAGCGCTTCGATATCGCTCGTCTCGACGGTCGCGCCGCACCAGATCCGAAGGCCGAGCGGCGCAGCGCGATAGGCGCCGATGTCAAAGGCCACCTTTTCCTCTTCGAGCAATTTTTCGAGCGCTTTCGCGAAAGCGGCCTGGCCCGCTGGCGCAAGCGCCGCGATGGCCGGATCGACGATTTTGAGGCAAACGCTGGTATTCGATCTGATCCCCGGGTCGGCGGCGAGGAAATCCACCCAGGGCGTCCGCTTCACCCAGCCGCCGAGCGCTTTCGAATTGGCGTTTGCCCGCGCGATGAGAGCGTCGAGGCCGCCAAGCGATTTTCCCCAATTCAGAGCGTCGATATAGTCCTCGACGCACATGAGCGAAGGAGTGTTGATGGTTTCGCCCTCAAAGATAGCTTCGATCAATTTGCCGCCATGGGTCAACCGGAAAAGTTTTGGCAGCGGCCATGGCGGCGTGTAGGTTTGCAGTCTTTCCACGGCGCGGGGGGAAAGAATCAACATGCCGTGCGCGGCCTCGCCGCCAAGCGCCTTTTGCCAGGAGAAAGTGGCGGCATCGAGTTTTTCCCAATCGAGCTTTTGGGCGAAGGCGGCCGACGTCGCGTCGCAGATCGTGAGGCCCTTGCGATCGGCCGCGATCCAATCGGCATCGGGGACGCGCACGCCGGACGTTGTTCCATTCCAGGCGAAGACGACGTCATTGTCAAAATCCGCGCGGGCAAGATCGGCGATCTCGCCATAGTCCGCGACAAATGCCCTGGCATTCGTGAGCTTCAAATGCTGGACAATATCTTCGACCCAGCCATTGCCAAAGGATTCCCAAGCGAACACGTCGACGCCTCGCTGGCCGAGCAAGGACCAGAAGGCCGTCTCGACCGCGCCGGTATCCGAGCCTGGAATAATCCCGATCCGGTAATCTCGTGGCACCCGCAAAATCTCCCGGGTTAGATCGATTGCGAGCTGCAATTTCGCCTTGCTGGCCTTGGCCCGGTGCGAGCGCCCGACCGGGGCATCGTGAAGATCTTGGAGTTGCCAGCCAGGGTGTTTTGCGCAAGGGCCGCAAGAAAAATTCGGCCGCGCGGGGCGCGTGGGGGGAAACGCAGCCGCCATAATGACCATCCTCTCAGATGCGCGCCTTTCGTTGGGGAAAGGTGTCCCAAGGCGTTGGGTACGCCGGGCGCGCGGCTTGGTCAAGCCACCTTCGCGGCGTTGGCCTGGATGGAAAAAAAGCCATGAATTGCGCAGCGGATTTCCTCGCGGACGTGTTCGCACACACGGAGGCGAAAATTCAGACGAAGACGCTGCGATGGCCGGTTGGGTAGTATCTCAGTTTGAATTGCTGCTTTGCGCCTGGAGCAGACGTCTCCTCGGCTAGATTGCGGCTGCCCGACGCGGGCGATGTTGAGATGGGCCGCTGGGTGATTCAAGCTTCCAACCCGGAGCTTCGAATTATGCACTGTAAAGCTGGACAGCTCTTAAAGCCTTCTTTGCCTCCTTGGCAGCGCCGGTTCCGACGACTCGCCACTTAACTGTCCACGTCGCATAGGGAGGGTCTTCAGCGAACGATGGACGAGCCGACGTTTATTGTTGCGCCGCTACGTTAACCGGCGGAATGCGCTGGTAGGCAATCAAGTTTTAGGAAATTGCCGCTAGCATCACCCGAGCATTGACGCGTGCAACCCCGGAGGGGATGTCCCCCGCCGATGCGACGAACATTTAAAAACACAAATGCCGAGTCAAAGCTACCACTATCGTATCTAATCATAAAGGACATTCCACATAGATGTCAGGCGGGTTTCGTTTTTTGTTGGCCGGCTTGGTGGTGCTTTCGCACCTCGTTGGGACACCTTATTTACAGCACACCGGCTTTTATGCCGTCAGAGCATTCTTTGTGCTGTCCGGATTTGTCATGACCGGTGCCATCAACGATGTCTACCGGTTGAATGGAGTGGGCTTCTGGATCAATCGGTTCTTGCGGTTGGTACCCATTTATCTGGTAGTGTGCCTTGCTACTGCACTCGCTATTTTCGTCTACCCCATCGACACTGCCACTTTCACGCCGCGCTGGGCCTTTCCGCCGACGACAACTGCGATCGTTCAAAATATTATTATGGTTCCTCTCGCATTCCCCGATCCTATGTTCCGCTTCATCGCACCGGCTTGGTCGGTAGCGGTCGAGATTTTTATGTATTTCTTGCTATACGTTGGCATGGCGCGCAGTGCGCGGGGGGCTGCCCTCTGCCTTATCGCCGGTGTTACTTACCACTCTTACATGCTTCTTGTTGGGGCACCTTTCGCTTACAGGTATTTTTCAGTTACATCGGCACTCCTCGGGTTCCCGATTGGCGCATTGATCTATTTCTGTCGCGAGCGTGGCAGATTGCCCCTGCGCGCGGATTGCGCCACAATCGCGGGCGTTGCTTGGGTCATCAATCTTTTTGCGGACGGCACCCTCTTCCCAAAGGGTTACGCGGAGTACACAGGATATTATGTAAACATCGCGTTGGCGGCGTGCATCGTTGCTTCTCTACCAACGGTGAAGCTGGGGCGGCTGGGTCAGCGATTAGACGCCGCCCTTGGCCATCTGAGCTATCCGATTTTTATCGTTCAGTGGTTTGGCGGCTTTATTGGCTATATGCTCCTGTCCCGGACTATTGTGCGTGGCTGGGAACTGGTTTTTATATCGGCGCCAATCATTTTAGTTTTGGCTGCGGCGCTGGCCTGGATGCAAGCGCGTCTCGTCGAGCCATTACGGGGGAAGATGCGCAATAAGGAAACGCCGCGGCGGCAAATAGAATCCTATGAACGGACCCGCCATTCTGATTTCGTCGCATCCCACGGTGCAGTACTGCACCGTGAACTTCAACCCTCCACCCTTCCGCACGCGCACTTGGAACCTTAACTTCCGATTGCGACAACGTTCGAAGCGGAGTTATTTCGACCTTGCTATCGATGAAGCACGGCCCAACCAGGGCGCTCTTCATGAGTCGCGGCCACTTTGGGGTCATTGGCAGAAATTCAATCTGAGACAATACCGCCGGTTGCCGCGCCGCCACTAGAAAGCTAGGTTGCGGTCCTTCCTTCGGTCAAAACGGTTTTCGCAACGTGCTTCAAAGCGTTTTCGCCGTTCTCTTCGGCTATGTTTGCGGCGCGATTCCTTTCGGCCTTGTCTTGACGCGCGCGGCGGGGACGGCGGACCTTCGCGCGATCGGCTCTGGCAATATCGGCGCAACCAACGTTCTTCGCACGGGCCGCAAGGATTTGGCCGCTCTGACCCTTCTCCTCGATCTTTTGAAGGGAACCGTCGCGGTTTTGGCGGTTGCTCATTTCGCGCCCGGTTACCCAAAGCTTTTCGCCGCGCTAGGCGCCTTTCTCGGCCATTTGTTTCCGGCCTGGCTGAAATTTAGAGGCGGAAAGGGAGTCGCGACCTTTCTCGGCTGTCTTCTTGCCGCCGCCTGGCAGGCGGGTCTCGCCTTCGGCATCGTCTGGATCGCGGTCGCGCTTCTCACCCGCACCTCCTCGGCCGCCGCGCTCACTGCCAGCGCGCTGACCCCGATCGTTTTATCCATCATCGGCCGGAGCGACGTCGCGCTCATGTTCGGGCTCATGGCGATTCTTTTGTGGGTCAAACATCGCGCCAATATTTCGCGGCTCGCGGCGGGCACGGAATCGCGGATCGGGACAAGTTGATGAAGGATGGCCCGCGTGCCCCAGAGACGGCTGCCAGCCTCGACGACGACGAGCGGTTCGACTGGCTGCGGCTCCTGCGATGCGAAAATATCGGACCCCGGACATTTCAAGTTCTGCTGAACCGTCATGGGAGCGCTGGCGCGGCGCTCGCGGCATTGCCGGCCCTGATCGCGAGCGGCAAGGCCGGCCGCCCGATCCGCATCGCAACCGTCGAGGAGACGGAGCGCGAGATCGAGGCGGCGCGGCGGTTGGGCGCGCGTTTTATTGGCATTGGCGAGCCAGAGTATCCGGCGCTTCTGCGGGCCACCGCCTCGGCCCCGCCGTTGATCGCCGTGCGCGGCAATCTTTCGAGCCTGCGGCGCTCGAAAATCGCGATCGTCGGCGCCCGCAACGCCTCGGCGGCCGGGCTCGCCTTCACATCGCAGCTCGCCCGCGGCATCGCCCGCGCCGGGCATGTCATCGTCTCCGGCCTCGCCCGCGGGATCGACGCGCGGGCGCATCAGGCGGCGATCGAGACCGGGACGATCGCGGTCCTCGCTGGCGGCTTGGGGAATATCTATCCGGCCGAACATGAGGCCCTGATCGAGCGGCTCCTCGAACAGGGCGCCGCGATCAGCGAAATGCCGTTCGGCTGGGAGGCGCGCGGGCGCGATTTTCCTCGCCGGAACCGGATTGTCGCGGGCCTTTGCCGGGCGGTCGTGGTCGTCGAGGCGGCGCGCCGGTCGGGCTCCCTCATCACCGCGAAATTCGCAGCCGAGGAGGGACGCGAGGTTTTTGCCGTACCAGGCTCGCCGCTCGATCCGCGCGCGGAAGGCGCCAACGATCTGTTGCGCGATGGCGCCACGCTCTGCACCAAGGAAGAGGATGTCGTTGACGCGCTGGCGGAGCAAAACCTGTCGCGCGAACAACGCACCATCGGCTTTTTCGAGGCCGGTTCCGTCGGCCGAGGATATGAGTCGCTGTGGGACGAGCTCGATCTTCCGGAAGTGGGCGCTTCGCCGTATGGGCCGGCGCCCGGAAACCCCGAGGAAGGCGGATCGCCTTATGCGCGCGACGAGGCCGCGGCGGCGCCCGGAGAAAAGGCCGCCGGGCGACCGCGGGAAGACATTGAGCGGCGCCTTATCGCGCTTTTGGGGCCGGTGCCGGTTTCGGTTGACGAACTTGCCCGCGCGTCGGAGGCGCCGGCGCGGGAGGTGCGGACGGCCTTGCTCGGACTAAAACTTGCTGGACGAATCGAATGGCACGGGGGCGATCTCGTATCGTCCCTGCCCGCATCCTGGCCGTGTGCCAATAATCGCGAAGACTGATTGTTGAGTCCGTCATTCGCGGCTATAAGAATAACGAGCGATCTATTTTTTCCTTCGTCCGCAAGATAGCGAGCCTCGGCGGCAAGTAATGCGCCTATATGAGCCCCGGCGGAATGACCCGTAACAGGATCCGTTCTGGATATCCATAATATGTTGCGATGATATCAAAGACCCAGGCAAGCGCTTTAAAGAAGGATCTCAAGACATTTTCTTTGCAAGCCGATATTGCCAGAAGGCAAATATAGGTGTGACGGCAAGTTCCATCATTAAGCCAAACAACATCGGGCGATCAGGAACGCCAATGGTAAGCAACGACCAGAGTCTGCCAAACCCGCCCAGAACAACAATCGCCGCCAGCAGACGGAAACGATGGCCTTCGCGCTCGATGTTTGGAATCGTTGTCCAGAACCCAAGCCCGATGCCCAGCAATAAACCGGAAAGATAACGGTAGTGGCTATCCATAGGCACGGATGCGCCACCGATTGGGAGAACTATGTCAGGACCGAGGAGCACGCCGGCGAGACCCGCCCCTATAGGGACAAAGCCACCGACAGCTACGGCAAGTTGTAGGGCGCGTTTTGAGTACGACAAGAGTACTCTTGCCTCGTTCAGTATTCGCGCTCCTGCCGCTTATACGTGAAGTACAGCACCACTATAGCAAGCAATACAATGGCTACCAATAGGATCAGCAGAGTCGCTTGGTCGAGCCAAGCGATCGCGGGAACAGCAAGGGCCAGCAAGACGCCGACAAGACAGATACGCCAGGCGGCTACGTGGACGCCGGCCGTAAACGTCCCCAGCGCCAACAATGTCAGCAACACGAGTGCGGTCGCGTCCGAGTTCATCATTTGTTTTACGTCCGAGACGAACACGAGATACATCGCAACGAGTACCGCGAGCCAGTGCAGAGCCTCGGTTTGGATAAGGCGCCAATGCGGCGCGCTGCCCTCGACGTCTCGCCAGCGGGTAATCACACAGATCACGGCGAAAAAGGGGGCAAGGACAATCCAATAGCTCGTCAAGGCTGATCGCGCGACGCTCGTGCGGGCGACCCCAAAAAGGGCAAGAGCAAACATGGCGAAGTAGGGCCAATCCCTGATGAGCAAGGCGCGCAGGCTGAAGCGTGACGCCTTCCGGCCGTCATCGTCTGATTCATAATCGACCATGGTGCAAGCTCCGAGGTGAGGACGGCGCTGTTCGTTTGGTCAGGCCGCTCGATCAACGAAATCATTCTAGCGCTGAAAAAGATTGGCGGATAGTTCCCTCGATTTTGCCGGAACTTCCGGTGCCATGGTTGGAACGCACCAGCACTGGGTACATAGTCCCACGTTGTAGTGGAATGGGTTGATTGTGAAGCGTTCCGGCTGGGTTGTCCATGTTTTGCAGATGTATTCATAGGGCGTGAGCCCGTTTGGCGTTTTGAGGCGTTTGGCGAAGTTATAGGCCATCAAGAACGCGTGCGGTTTGGGCGATCGCCACCTGGGCCGGCGGCGAAGCCGTCCTTCCCTCCTACCTTATCGGAATGGTGCTCGCCGGGAGGGTTGGGAAGGACCACGCCCTGATCAGACGCTCGCGGACGCTGACGTTCGGATTGCTGACGCCGTTCTATATCATCCGGGAGGGGTCATTCGTCTCGATGCCCGCGCTTATCGCCGGTCAATTTTCGGCTCTGGTAGCGGCCGTGATCGGGAGCGCCGTGATAGCGCCGTGATCAAGACGGTGATCGTCAACGCCTTCTATCCACCACGCCATTTGTTGCCCCAGATGGAAAGGCAAGATATGGCTGGTAGGCAGCAGGCGCCCGTGACAAGGCTTCCGCAACTTATTGGGAGGGCGGAATAATCTGGGAGGCCGGACGCCTAACCTCGCGAAGCACGGCGCGCGAATTTTTTCAAATTTTAGTGGTTCACCTCCGGCAGGTTTCTGGTTATGTTGGCGGTAAGACAATCGTCCGTCTTTTGCGCATTCACGCAAACTCGGCGAAAAGGAACGTGGGGAGGACAGGATGCCACTTTCGGGCGGGAAGTTGGGTGCTAGCGTCGCGGCGGTGATAGTTGGAGGAGCCCTGCTTGCGCTGGCGGGGGTGGCGTTCATGTCCTCCGACAATCCGCCGATGGCCCCAGCTGCTCCCGCCCCAGCTGCTCCCGCCCCAGCTGTTCCCGCCCCAGCCACTCCCGCCCCAGCTACTCCCGCCTCGGCTGCTCCGGCGCCGGCTACTCTCGCGCTTGCCGCTCCCGGAAATCCGGGTCCGTTGAAACTCGCTCTGCCCGCTGGCATTTCGCCGCAACTTTATGCCCTGGCCGTGCCGCCAGGGCACGAGCCGACGGCGCAACTTGCCGCCCTCGGCGAAAAATTGTTCAAGGACAAGCGCCTTTCGGTCGATGACACGGTCGCCTGCGAAACCTGCCACGATCCCACCAAGGGATTTACCGATCATCGGGGCAACAGCGCGACGTCCGCGGGCGTCCAAGACCAACATGGCCAGCGCAACGCGCCGACCGTGCTGAACGCGATGTTTCAATCGTCGCAATTCTGGGATGGCCGCGCGCCTATGCTCGAGGATCAGGCCAAGCTTCCGATCCTCAATCCAGTCGAAATGGGCCAAAAGTCTCCCGCCGATGTCGTCGCGAAAGTCGCGAAGATCCAGGAATATTCGGACGCGTTCAAATCGCTCCTGGGGCGCGATTTCACTTACCAGGATATCGCCGCCGCGATCGCCGCTTTCGAGCGGACGCAATATTCCGCCAATTCGCCTTTCGATCGCTTCTTGGCTGGGGACCGGCAGGCCATCGGCGAGGCGGCGCAGCGTGGCTGGGCGTTGTTCCAAGGCAAGGGGCGCTGCAGCTCCTGCCACGCGTTCAACGCGGTGTCGCCGCTCTTCTCCGACCAAAAATTTCACAACATCGGCATCGCCGCGCATAAGCAAAATTTTAAGGAGCTCGCCCGCAAGGCTCTCGCTATCGTGAACACTGGCGACACGAAGCAGATCGACGAACTCGCCTTGCAGACCTCCTATTCCGAGCTCGGCCGGTTCCTGGTGACCAAAAACCCAGCCGATATCGGCGCCTTCAAGAGCGAGACCCTCCGCAACATCGGGATCACCGGTCCCTATATGCACGACGGCTCCCTCGCGACCCTTTGGGACGTGATGGACCATTACAACAAGGGCGGGGTCGCAAATCCTTATCTCGACGGGGGCATGCAGCGTCTGGCATTGAGCGAAGCCGAAATCGACGATCTCGTCGCTTTCCTCTTTACCCTCGCCGACGACCGCTTCGCCGATTTCAACAAGACGGAGATGGAGCGCCAAACGTCGCTCAAGAATAACCGGCCGCAGCGCGAAACCGATATCGCCGAAGGCAGGAAAGGCGATTTGGGAGATATCGGGACGAACCCGGATCTGCGCAATCCGGCGTCGATCGGCGCCTATTAGTCGATCGGCGCCTATTAAGAGCATGATCCTCGAAAGGCGCAATCTCTAACTAGGTGGCCGAACCGCAAAACAATAACGATAGACGGCGAAAATGTTTCGCGTAAAGCGTTTTCGCCAGGGGAGCAAAATCATGGCGCACAAAAGCATCGAAACCAAGTATTACGAGGAGCGCGCCTCGTTTTTCGCGGATCTCACAAAATTGGGCGCGCTCTCCCGTCGCGGCTTTCTTCATGTTGCGGGAGTTTCCGCCGGGATCGCCGCCGCGAAGGGGCTGATCGTTCCGCAGAGCTTCCAGCTGATCGAGATCGCGCGCGCGGCGGAGGCCACGACGCCTGCTTTCACCATCGCGTATATCTCCGATACCCATCTTTATACCCGCAATGTGAACGACCGTTTCATACGGTCCGCGGTGAAAGCGGTGGAAGAGGTCAACGCGCTCTACCCGCAGCCCGATTTTGTTCTCTTCGGCGGCGATCTGGCCCAGCTCGGCCGGCCGGAGGAACTCGATCTCGGCGCCCAGATTTTGAAGGATCTCAAGGCACCCCTGAAGATGATGGTCGGCGAGCACGACTGGTTCCTCGATTTGGGCGAGCATTGGCGCTCCTTGTTCGGGCCC
>JBOHJV010000099.1:0-12731 GCA_050728695.1 Methylocella sp.
GCCGCCGCGGGCGCCGCAGGCATGACGGAGGGCGGGGCGCTCGCTCTTATCCGCCGTGCATTTCGGGCTCGTCTAAATCGACGCGATCTTGGCGAGCAAGGCGTTCCTTGGCGCAGCAATCATCGGCGCGTCGAAGCGGCCCGCCCTCTATGACACTTTCGAATGGCCGGTGGTATCGAGCTTTTTTCTTGTCCACGCGATCAAATTGGCCAAGTCGAACGTCGCGTCCCGGCCCGGGACGAAATAAATAGACACGCGTGCGCGCGTGAGGAGTAGCCTACGTGAGGAGCAGCCTAAATGATCCATACCATCGAAACGCTGAAAGAGCTGAACGAGCAACGCTTCGCCGCGACAGATAAGGCGATAGTCCTGGCGGCCGAGGAAATGTCGCGGCGTCTTGACATCTTGAACCACTTTCACGAGCTGGCCCGTGAGAAGGAGCGAGACTTCATCAGGCGGGAGGCGTTCGACACATTCGTGCTGCGCGTTGCCGATGACTTCTCTTCGTTTAGACGGGAAAGCCAAACCGCCGACTCCTCGGCGTCGCACATGCGCGACTCCGCGCTCAGAGCCGTAGCCGACGAGATCGCGGAGCACAACACCAAGACTGAAATACGCTTCGGCAAGATTGAAGCCGTCTATGCGAGGCTCATCGGCGGCATAGCGCTTGGGACGTTCATCTTTCCGCTCCTCACCGGGGTGATCATCTACCTATTGACGAAAAGCTAATAAGCGCACTGCGCTATACCTATGGATTGGAGTTGAGCCCAAACGCGCAAACTTCCATTTGCTTAAGAATCTGTCTCGGAAGCTTATAGTGAATCCAAGCCCTCGCCCTGAGCGGAAAGTGCCCGGTGTTCCGTTGCGAAGCGAGCCGGGCGAAGCGATCGGGATAAGCGATCGCGGAGGGGCGACGTCGACGACGCAAGCGGAGCGTCCGACGAAAGCCGGCGGAGCGGCATTCGGCAGGGGTTCTTGTCAAAGAGATTTGGTTTTATTTATCTTTTTGGGAGATTTTGATGCGGAATGACCATGGATTACAAGGCGCCGGCGCGCCGTTGCGCCACGTTCGCCATGAGATGACCGTGACGGAGCAGGGGCTGCTCCTCGGGGACGGGACCTTGCTCGCCAAAATGGAAGGTGACGGCCTTTGTCTCGAGGGCGAGGAAGAGCGGATCCTGACCCTCCTCGCCGTTGCCTATGGACGGAATATCCCTGCCGCGACGCTTGGCTCCTTTCGCCGCGCGTCGAAACATTGGCAAAGCGGCGACAAGTGTCTCGCCGCCATTCATCTCGCCCAGAACGGCTTGGGGAAGCTCGACGCGGCGGGCGCCTATCGCCTGTCGCTGGCGGCAAAACTGATCGAGGTGGGCATGACCCCGCGCGAGCTTGCCCGCGAGCTGGGGCTGCGCCTCCCCGCTGACCTCATCAAATACGATCCGGACCAACCGCGCGTGCCGGCCGGAAGCGGCCGTGAAAGCGGCCAGTGGACGTCGGGGGATGCGGCTGCGGGGGGCGACGCCTCGGTGCTGACCGAGGGAAGATCGGCGGCGACAGTTTCCGACAAAGTCCACGTGGTGTATGATCTTCCCAAGGACGCTATTGTTGTCACGCGCCCGGAGGATGGCACGGCAATCGAGGATCAATATTCCTTGAATGGCAAGCTCATGGCTCCGCCGCGGGCAGACTTTCGCGAGGCCTATGCGGCCGGAGAGAAGATCGCAAACTGGCCGATAGCGGAACGGATCGCTGCAGGCCATGCTGCGCTTGCGCAATGGGGGACGTATGATTACCAGCGGGACAAGGCGACAAACACCTACTTTGAAGAATATGCCGATGCCGCCAATTACGCTGTCGGCGTCTTTATGGCAGGCGCGGGGTATGGAAAATGGGAATCGGTCGCGATTGCTCAGGGATGGGGATTTTTCACCTCATCCAACAAATACTCTGAAAGGGCGAAATACTGGACCAAGAGAGGATGGGACGACGCTGACCAAGGAATCTGGCGCTAAAAATGTGGAAGTATGTCAGGTGGGCTATCATTTCCATTGGTTTGGTTCTCATCGTCGGAATTGGTTGGCTCCGCCTACTCTTTTCCCTGGTCTCCGGAGGGTGCGACGAGGGCCCGTTCTCGGACTGGAGTTTCGCTAATACGCGGGGCGATGTGGTCGCCTTATATTCCAGGGCTTGCACGGGGATTGGTACGATTGTCGATTATTCAACCACCCTGCAGCTTCATGGCGCTGAAAAAGCGATCACACTGGCGCAACACGGCGATCCTCGGCACGGCTATCCAAAATTTCACTGGATCGACGACGACACGCTCATGATCGATCTCGGCAAGGTTAACTGGGTCTCGCAAAAGACCGGCAAGGTCGGCTCGATCCATATCACCTATGTCTATAGCAAGGGCGAATAGCGCGATGAGCCTGATTGCGACTCGGCGACGGGAAGGCTGAAATGAGAATCGCGCGTTCGTTGGAATGGATCGCGTTTACGGCCAGTTCCGGCCTCATTGTTTGCGTCGCTGCCTTCTTTTACACGTTGGGCCCTGGGATGGATAATTGCGTGGATGCCCGCGAGTTGCCGGTCCAGCGTGGCGTTTTGGCCGAGGCGATGGCGCGCTATTGCGCCGCCCTCGGCTTGCCGAATGAAACGCGGTTGGGCCTGCATCTCTCCGATGAATCGAGCGACACCGTGCTTGTCTACTTTGAGCCTCGGAACAATCGGGACCCCCCAGTTTTGCGCTGGATCGACGCCCAGAATTTGAGTGTCGATCTCGGCGAGGTGAAATGGCTCACCCCGCAAGTCGGCAAGCTTGGCCGCGTCAAGATCAGCTATACCTATAGCGGCGCCGAACCGAGCCTCGAATAGGTGATGAAGGTCATGGCTCCGCCGCGGGCAAATTTTCAGGAGGTCTATGCGACGGGAGAGAAGATCGCAAGTCTCCCCGATCGGAGACGCTCATTGAACCGATTGAAGGTTCACGACACTCATGGCAGGTTCCTCCGGAAAAGTTTGCTCCCAGCCGCCGCCTAGCGCCTTGTAGAGTTGCACAACGTTTGTCGATACAGTGGCCGTGCTTTGCGCATATTGCAGCTCGGCCTGCAACAAGGTTCGCGCGGCGTCGAGGACCGTAATGAAATCGATAACTCCGGTGTTGTACCGCGCCCGGGAAAGGGCCAATGCCCGGCGGGAGTGATCGACCTGATCCTTTAACCGCGCGCGGCGCTGCTGTTCGGTCCGATAAGCGACCAGCGCGTTGACAACATCGTGCCAGGCCTGAAGCACCGTCTTGTGATAGGTAATGGCCGCTTCCTGCTGTTGGATCTCGCGCAGCTCCAAGGTCGATTTGAGACGGCCGCCATCGAAGATTGGGATCGACAGGCTCGGCCCCAGCACATATTGCAGCGAGCTCCCCTTCCAAAGATCCTTTAAGTCGAGCGCGTTGAACCCAGCGTAGGCATTGTTGGCATTCAACTTCACGCTCGGATAGAAATCGGCCACCGCGACGCCGATATCGGCGGTCGCCGCGTGAAGCTGAGCTTCCGCCGCGCGTACGTCGGGCCGCCGGCGCGCGAGTTCGGACGCGATCCCAAGCGGCACGCGCGGCGGCGCCGGTGGTATCGGCTTTGCCCGCGCGAGTTCGCTCTTGAGCGAGTCAGGCGGCTCGTCGAGGAGCAGGCTTAGGGCATTGATCTCCATAGATTGCTGGTTTTCCAAACCGGGCAGCTGAGCCCTGATGCTCGCCGCTTCCGCAGCCGCGTTTTCGACGTCGAGTTGAGTCGTTAGCCCCCGTGTCGCGCGGGTCTTCGTCAGCTGCAAGATGTCGTTGGCGGTAGTGAGATTCTCCTTTGAAATCGCGATCTGGGCCTGCGCCCCCCGCAACTCTATGTAATCGCGGGCAAGCTCGGCCAAGGTCGAGACAAGCATGTCCCGGCGCTGATATTCGGCGGTTTCGACCTGCGCGCCAGCGGCCTCGATCTGGCGTCTGACATGGCCCCAGAGGTCGAGCTCCCAAGAGGCGTCGAACTGCGGTTGATAAATGCTGATGGGTGGCACCACGAATGGCGTGCCGGACGGCAGCGCTGAATTGGCCAGGCTGATAACGCCGTTCTGGCTGAATAACTCGCGTTGGTACGAAGCATCGCCGTTGATCGCGGGCAGGGCGGCCGCGGCCACGACGCCGAGTTGCGACCGGCTTTCAGCGAGTTTAAGAGTGGCCGAATTCACATCGAGATTGGCCGCCGCGACCCGCTCGGCCAACGATGTCAGGATCGGATCGCGGAACGCCGCCCACCAGTTGGGATCGGCCGGCAACACATCGCCTTTCGCCAATGCCTGCGGGGCGTGGGTCGCGACGGCCGAAGGCGCCGGCTTGCCGAAGAAAGAAACGCTTGGCAGCAACGGGTCTGGCGGCTCGAAGTCCGGTCCGACGGAAACACAACCGGCCAGTGGCAAAAGAGTGCAAATCGCCGCTAACATGCTGCCTTTCGCGGCGCTCGCAAAGTTGCTAGTGCGCTGGGCCACCGGCTCCGCCTTTCTTGGGCGATAGAAAGAAGCAGAGGGGCACTACCGCGAAAGCGACCGTGCCCGCGATGCGGAAAACATCCGAATAGGCGAGCACCGCGGCTTGGGTACGAAATGCTTCGTAGGCCTGCCCCACGGCGATATCATGCACCGCACTCGCCGCGCGCCCCAACGCCGTTAGGGTGTGCTCGGTACGCGCAATTAATTCATTGAATGGTTGATGGAACGGGTTCGCCCACCGGGCGAGATAGGATTGATGGACCTGCGCCCGTTCGGTGACCATGGCGGTCGCGATCGAAATCCCAATCGAGCCGCCGACATTGCGGAGCATCACGAAAAGAGCGGTCGCGTCGCCGTTGAGCTCGCGAGGCAAGGTGGCGTAGGCGATAGTGCTGATTGGCACGAACAGGAAGGCCAGCACCGCGGTCTGCGCCGTGCGCATGATGACCAATGTCCAAAAATCAATGTTGAGCGTGAGTCTGCTCGAGTAGAAAAACGCACATCCCATGAAAAAGAAGCCGGCTGCTACGATAAAGCGCGTTTGAACAACGCGCATCAATAATGCGATCACCGGAATGAGCAAGATGACGCCAATCGCGCCTGGCGAGAGGACCAATCCCGCCCATAGGGCAGTGTAGCCGAGGATCGTTTGCGCGAACAGCGGGATGACCACCGCGCCGGCGTAGAGAACAGCGCCGGTGGCCGCCATGAGGACGCTTCCCATCGCGAAATTTCTATCCTTGAAGACATCGAGATCCACAACCGGTTTCTTGGCGATCAAGAGCCAGCCGATCGCGCCAAGGATTCCCAGCGCCGCCAGAATGGCCATGATCCGAATGAAGGGCGATCCGAACCAGTCCGCGTCTTCGCCACGGTCCAACATGACCTGCATGCAACCGAGGCCGAGCGTGATCAGCGCCAGGCCTATGTAGTCGACATGCCGCGATGTTTTTTTCTGCCAAGGTGGATCCTCGACAAGGACCCAAACAAAAAAAACCGCGATCATTCCCACCGGCAAATTGGCGAAGAAAATCCAGCGCCAATTGTAGTGGTCGGTAATGTATCCGCCAAGCGTCGGCCCGAGCACGGGCGCGACAACCGTTGCGATCGCGGTAACGCCAAACGCGGCTGCGCGCCGTTCCGGAGGGAACGTATCGAGAATGATCGATTGCTGGTTTGGCTGCAATCCGCCGCCGAAGAAGCCTTGCATGAGCCGGAAGACGACGAGTTGCGGAAGGCTGTCCGCTATCCCGCAAAGGAGAGAACAAACAGTGAACATGGAAAGGCTAATCAGAAAATAACGCTTGCGCCCGATCACCGCGCCGAGCCAGCCCGAAATCGTCAACACGATTCCGTTGGCGATAAGGTAGGACGTGAGCACCCAGGTCGCTTCGTCATTGCTAGCCGACAAACTGCCCGCGATGTGCGGCAAGGCGACGTTGACGATGGTCGAATCGAGAATTTCCATGAAGGCGGCCAACGTGACGACAACTGCGATCGCCCATGGATTGTGCTTTGGTTTCCATCGAACTTCGCGAACTCGGTCAACCTCGCTCATCGCACATCGACCGTCGGGACCGCGGAAATTCCGAGGGGAAGCGGCAAATTAGGATCAAGTCCCTGGTCGATGACGATCTTGACAGGCACGCGCTGCACGATCTTGATGAAATTGCCGGTCGCGTTCTCGGGCGGGAAGGCGGTGAATTTCGAGCCTGACCCTAACTGAATGCTGTCGACATGACCCTTAAGGTCAAGGTGGGGATACGCGTCGAGCTTGATGGTCACCGGCTGGCCCGGGCGCATTCTGTCGAGTTCGCTTTCCTTGAAATTTGCCGTAATCCAAACCTCCGGCGCGACGATCGAAAAAATTTGCTGGCCCGCGGTCACATAGTTGCCCATCTCGACATTGCGCCTGGTGATCCAGCCGTCCTGTGGCGCGGCCACGACCGTCCAAGAAAGATTTAAATTGGCCTGATCGAGCTTGGCTTGAGCTTCTTCAATTTGGCCTTTTTGCTGACCAACTTGCGCATCGGCTTGGCCTATCTGCTGCGGCACCGGCTCGGCTTCCATCACCTGGGCCTCGGCGAGTTTCACCTGGGCTTGCGCTTGCTGCCAAGCGGCCGTCGCGGCGTCGACCTCCTGTTGGGTCGTTGCCTGTTTTGGCAGGCTGCGCTGGCGTTGATAGTCGGCTTGTGCCTTGGCCTCGGCGGCTTGCGCGGAGGCGAGCTGAGCTTGCGCTTGTTTCAGCCGAGCAGGAAAATTTTTGCGCGCGATCTCGGCCCCGTACTTTTGGCCGGCGAGCTGGTTTTTCGCCGTGTCCAGCACGCCTTGCGCGGAATCGCGGTCACTCTCATACTGACGCGGATCGATATGGATGAGCGCCTGCCCCTTATGGACGAATTCATTGTCCGTCACGTCGAGCGACGCAACGAGTCCGGAAACCTGCGGCGCTATGCTCACCGCCTGCCCGTCCGTATAAGCGTCGTCGGTCCATTCAAGATTGCGAGTTGAAAGCCAATAATAGATGCCGGCGGCAATCAGCAGTCCGAAAATGAGGACGCCGCCCAAAATCACGCGGCCGCGCCGTTCGCGCGGCCGGCTTTTTTCATCCTTCTCCGGCGGCGCGGTCCCGCTGGCAGCTGCCTGGACACCATCGAGTTCGGGTTCGGTTTTCTCGTCGCCAGGTTTGGCGCGCGCATGGTTAGCGTCGTGTTCTTGTACTTCGCTGTCGAAGAGCGTGCCTGTCATGTTTTGTGTCGCCGTTTGTTCGAGCCTCGCGTAAACTGCCCAAACGAAAGCGTCCCGCAACGAGATAACGCCGGAATGGCTTGGAAGTAACCGAACCGATTGGTACGTTTATATGAGCACTGCGGTCGAGTCAAGCAACCTAGGGAACTGTTCCGCCGAAAAGTCCGGGCGGCGCGTGCCACGCGGCGATAGGAGGCGCGAAGAAATCGCGGCGATCGCGGAACGCGTATTTTTGGAGCGCGGGTTCACAGAGACGACAATGCAGCTCGTCGCCGCCCGAGCCGGCGCGTCGAAGGAGACTCTGTACCGGCATTTTGGCAATAAGGAGGACTTGTTCGCGGAAATCGTCCGGCGGCGCTCGGCGCGAATAACCGGCGGACATGATGGCGAGCTCGATGTGAACGGCACGCCGCGCGAGGTCCTCGGCAGACTCGGGCTCAATTTGCTGCGATTCATCACCCGCGCCGATTCGCTGTCGTTCTGCCGGGTCATGGTGGCGGAAGCGGTCCGCGCGCCCGAGCTCGGCCGCATTTTTTACGCGCAAGGTCCGGCCCGCGTTCACGGCGAGCTCGCGCGCTACCTCGGCCGTGCCGCTCGTCACGGGGAGTTGCGCTGTCCTGAACCCGAGCTTGCCGCCAAACTCTTTCTCGGGGCGATTGTCGCCAACTACCAGCTTCTCGGCCTCGTCGCGCCAGGCTTTGAGCCCAAGGGGAAAAAAATGCGCGCTCACGTCGAAGAAGCGGTTAGGCTGTTCTTAACTAGCTATGGCCCGACGCGGTAAGCTTGCAAGGAGGTCCGGTACTGGGTCACTCTCAAGTCTTGGCTTACGGCCAGCTTCCGATGGGAAAGAATCCGCCGTCAAATTTAAGCGTTATTTTGCGCGATGCGAAATTTTGAACTTTTCCTATGACGTCCCGTGGCCGCTCGATCGCGTTTATCATTCGGCGGGCCCAAGAGCGGCACGACGACGCCTTGGCAACCTCCGCGATCCCTTGCCAGGATCGCTTCGCTCACCCGCGGTTCGATCCGGCATGCCTTTCGCGTGCCAACCGTTCCGTCGCCCTGCCAGCATGATGGTGTTTGGCGTACTGCGTGGCCGAAGACCGCCAAATTGTCGACAGAGGCCTGGCGACCAATGCGGCCAGGTACTCGCGGGGACCATCGGCCATGCGGGGTCATCAAACGGCGGCGCACGCCTTGATTTTTACTCGGCAAGGTGACAAGTGCAGGCGATTCATGCGCACCGACAAGGATTCAGATGGAAGATTTGATCGCAAGCATTGTCGCAGCCGCTGGTGTTGAACCCGAGATTGCGAAAAAATCGGTCGAGACGATTCTCGCGTTCCTTCGCAAGGAAGGACCAAAAGCCGAGGTTGATGCCTTGTTTGCGGCCGTGCCCGGTGCGGCCGAGGCCGCCGATGCAGCGTCTGGGGAAAGCGGCGGAGGCCCCCTCGACGGATTGGCCGGCGCGATAGGCGGCGGCCTCATGGGCTTGGCCGGCCGGCTCACTAGCCTTGGCCTCGGCATAGGCGAAATGCAGACAATCGGGCGGCAAGTCTTCGCCTATGTCCGCGAGAAGGCCGGCGACGAACTTGTCGGCCAAGTTGCCGCGGCAATTCCTGGTCTTGCCCAATTCCTCTAGAATCTCGATACGGCGCGGCTTTTTAGCGCCCAGGATTTGGGTACGGTTTTTGCGCGGGCTCTTAGCAATCTCATCGGCGCGAGCAATGGGACGAGATCATGCCTGTCTTTGTAAAGAGACATTTGGTTTGATGACGGTGACCAGCTTCGGGTAAGGCTTTAGGTGAAACTGGTTTGCGACTTATTGAAACAGCGCCTCTCATTTTTCGCCATCCCGCGAAACCTTATCAAGGACCGCACGGTAGGTTTCGCCGCGGGAGAAGAATCTTGTTCTCCGCGGGGATGCGCGCAAATCTTATCCGGAGCAAAAGCCAGTGGGTGACCTTATTGCTTTCAAACCAGCGACGGGCGGCGTGCACCTGAGGACCACTCCGATAGGCCACGGCACGGTCGTCTTTTTCACAGGTGTTCGGCAGGAACGCCATATAGACAAAGGCCGCGAAACAAAGCGTGCGCGCCGCGATTCGAAAAAGCGGCCTCGGAAAAGCGGCGGCAAGCTGGGTGGCCGACCACTAGAATAAGAAAGTTCGCGCGAGGAGCCCATGGCCGGCCAAGCAAGACCAAGGCTTGCGTTCGAGGCGCAGGTTCGACGACTGGCCTTCAATCCTGCGCGACCTGCTCGATCGCGCAGACGACTGACTTGACGCGCTTTTCCGCATCTGCCCTTTCGCTCTGATAGTCGGAAAAGGCGCCGACGATCACAAACCCATGCAGTTCCGGCGCAACGAGCCGTAAATCCTGCGATGGATCGTCTTCGTCGTCCTCGGCCTCGACGATTTCTAACTGTGCAGCGGTGAGCACGACGACGTCGATCTTGCCTTGTTGCGCCGCAAGGTCCGTCATCGAATAAAAGACCTGTCCGGCGGGCGTGCGAAACGAAAATGTAAGAAGGCCGCCGCCCTCGACATCCGCGTGTATGCGCAAACTGCCTTGCGAGAGGTCGAAGGGACAAACCGATTGGACCATCGCGGGATCCGCGAAAGGCATGACTTGCTTATCGGCGCCGGCCGCTGGCAAACGCGTCAGCTGGCCGGGCTTTGCCAGCTCCGAAATCCGCGCAGCTGTATCTTTTGCCGCGATTTCCGGCAGCGCGAAAATGGTCACGATGTGCGTGATTCCGGCCACGGTCAGAACGCCAAGGAACCAGAGAAGCGCCCCGAGGAGGCGATCGATTTCGTTCATTCGCAACGGCTCCGAACGAGGCCCGGCAAATTCGCGGCGTCGAGGGCGGAGGCGGGGGCACCGAGTTCGCTATCATAGAGGCGCAGAACGAGAATGAATTTCGCTGCGCCCCCTATCGGCAGCCAATTGCCCGGCCGGGCACGGCGAGAGAGGGTGATCTCGAATTGGCCGTCGCTCGCCCGGAGAACCTCGCTTGAGGTAAATCCTTGCCGGCCGGCTGCGTTGGCGATCGGGGCTCCCGCTGGCGAGAGCAGCGTCAATGTCCAATAGCGGGCAGACGGTATTTCGCCCTTCAACACATAGTCGCAGGCCGGTTCGAATTCGGCGCCATTGCTGTCGCCACGGGCGACGAAGCTCATTCCTTCCGATTCGCTCAAGGACATTTCGCCCGAATAAGCAAGAATCGCGCGGGTGTAGGGATCGGTATCCGAAGTCCCGGTGCGCGGCCAGCCGGTCCATGGACCCGCGGCGATGGCCCCAAAGCCCTTGCCGCGCTCGACCACGACGAAGGTAACGGATAGGCCGAGAAAAATGCCGATGCAGACGGCCGACAAGAATTTGCCTAGAGTTTTGCCGTGCGCCTGGCTGCCTCCTTTCATCGTAATGGCCGCTCTGAGGCTCACCCACCGCCCCCAGCCGTGGCGTTGTCCGCCGGCGCTTGGATGTCCCGACCGATTCCGCCGCCGGCAAAACCGTTTGCCGCGATGCCCGCGTCCCCGCGGCGCTTTTGCATAGCCGTCATCGCGGCTTCGATAACGGCGAGCGCCGAAGCCGTGGCCGCCGGCAAACTGGCCGGCCGGCGTGGCGCTTCGGCGGCGGCGGTCCCGGCGGCCGGCGGCAGCGGTGCCCCCGCTGGGGCCGGCCTGCCGGGCAAAGGCTTCAATTCAATGCCCTGATGCGCGTATTCCATGACCTCGTGCCAAGTTTGCGCGGGCAATGTGCCGCCGGTCATATTGTCCATCGACGTATCGTCGTCATTGCCGAACCAGATCGCGGCGACATAATTGCCGGTGTAGCCGATGAACCAGGCGTCCTTGTAGCCGTTTGTCGTGCCGGTTTTTCCGGCGGTCTCGATATTGTCGAGCTGCGCCCGGCGTCCGGTGCCGGCCAGGACCACCTGCATCATCATCGAAACCATCGTCTCGATCGTGCTTCGATCGATGATTTGACGCGGTCGCGGCGCATCGCGGTCGTGTTGGTAGATCACTTCGCCGCGGCTGTTGGTGATCTCCACCGCCGAATAAGGGGGCGCGCGCAAGCCGCCATTGGCGAAAGTGGAATAGGCCGAAGCCATATCGATCACCGTGACTTCGGCGGCGCCGATCGGCAGCGAGACCGTATCGGCGAGAGGTGTGGTCAGCCCCATCTTGCGCGCGGTTTCGATAATCTTGGCGCGGCCCCGTTTGGCGCTCTCGAAGATATTGTTGTGCCCCGGGACCGGATAGGCTTCGCCGATGGCAACCGACAAGCGGACCGCGACCGTGTTCAGCGAATGCGCCAGGGCCTCGACGAGCGGCAAGCGGCCCGCATAGGAATTCTTGTAATTGCGCGGGCACCAATCGCCGATGCAAATCGGGCCGTCGACGACGATCGTCGAAGGCTTGAATTTGCCGGTCATCAGCGCCGTCAGATAGACGAAAGGTTTGAAGGAAGACCCAGGTTGCCGTAAAGCGTCCGTGGCGCGGTTGAACTGGCTCGCGCCATAGTCGCGGCCGCCAATCATCGCCCGCATCGCGCCGAGCGGATCGAGAATCACCATCGCGCTTTGTTTGGCGTGATAGTCCGGGCCATGCTCGCGCAATGCATTCTCGATCGTCGCGTCGGCATGTTGTTGCAGATTGGTGTCAAGGGCGGTGCGCACGGTGAGCACGCGATCGTCGCCGAGCTTTTTTTCGTCGGCGAGTTTTTTCACCTCGTCATAGGCATAATCGAGATACCAGTCCGGCGTAAGGTCCCGGCTGCGATCGACAGGCGTCGCCGGATTGCGGAGCGCCGCGTAAATCTGCCCCTCGGTGAGGTAGCCGGCCTCGACCATATTGTTCAAGACGTCGGCTGCACGCGCGCGGGCCGCTGGCAGATTGATATGGGGCGCGTATTTGGTTGGCGCCTTGAAGAGACCGGCAATCATGGCGGCTTCGGCAAGCGAGAGCTCGCGCACGGATTTGCCGAAATAGAATTCCGCCGCGGCCTGCACTCCGAAGGTGCCGCCGCCGAGATAGGCGCGATCGAGATAAAGCCGCAATATCTCGCGTTTTGGCAGGCGGAATTCGAGCCAGACCGCGAGATAGGCCTCCTTGATCTTGCGCGCCAGCGTCCGCTGGTTTGAAAGGAACAGATTTTTCGCCAATTGCTGGGTGATCGAAGAGCCGCCCTGGACCACTGTGTCGGCCCGAGCGTTGACGGTTAAGGCGCGCAGCGTGCCGATCACGTCAATCCCGAAGTGATCGAAGAACCGCCGATCCTCGGTCGCGATCACCGCGTGGATCAGATTTGGCGGCAGTTCGTCGAACGAGACCTTGTCGTCATGCCTGATGCCGCGCTGCCCGACCTCCTGGCCATAGCGGTCAAGAAAGGTCACCGCGAGGTCGGTTTTTTTCAGCCAATCCTCAGAGGTCTCGAGGAAGGCCGGA
>JBOHJV010000100.1:0-12613 GCA_050728695.1 Methylocella sp.
CTTCGGTCGATTGAAGGACTTTAGGCGAATCGCCACGCGTTACGACAGGCTGGCGCGTAACTTCCTGGCCTCTGTTTGCATCGCCGCCGCACTTGTTTGGTGGATTTAATGAGTCTGGACCCTAGTCATCTCGGGCCGGCCCTGAAGGGATTTGCTCAGGATCGGGGCTCGCGAAGCCTTTCGTCAAACGCCCGCCGCGAACGCAAGATAATACGCCACTTCGCCAAGTTGCTGCGCGGCGCCCGCGACATCCCCGGTCTGGCCTCCGATGTGTTTTCTGGCGAGCAGGACACTAGCATAGGCCGCGCCAGTCGCCGCGGCAATGCCCACGAGCGAGCGGGCCAGATACGCGCCCGCGACAATCGGAGCGACGGCAAAGACAACGGCGAGGCAGGCAGCGACGGCGAGCGCCGCGCGTTCTGGCTTGCCCGCGGCAAAACCGGTCCCGTTTTCGCGCGCGGCCGGAAGGAGGGCCAGGGGCATGAGCGAAGCTGTGCGGGACAAAGCCGCCGCTCCGATCAGTACCGCGGCGGCGATACCAAGGCTTTCGTCGGCGATTAGCGCAAGGCTCGCCGCCCGCAAATAGAGGCTAAGCACGAGTGCCACGGCGCCAAACGTGCCTATCCCGCTATCTTGCATGATTTCTAACTTGCGCTCGCGGGTCGCGCCGCCAAAGAAACCGTCCGCGCAATCGGCAAGCCCGTCTTCGTGCATCGCCCCGCCGAGCAGTACCAAAGAGCTAATCGCGAGCGGCGCCGCGAGGGGCGGCGGGAATCCGAGCAAAGAGGCCACCGCCATGACGAGGGCCGCGAAAGCTCCGACGAGGCCGCCAGCCACCGGCAGCATGCGCACCGCGCGGGGGAAACCGGCAAGCGACGGTGTGTTGCTCCTGGATGCCGCCGAGGGAAACGGCAGCCGCGTGAAAAACCTAAGACAAACGCAAAAATCGAATAGAAGCGACGAGCCGGGGTTCATCGCTTCTCATCTGTGATTGTGCGCGTTTTGTCGAGAGCTGTGGAACTTGCCGCGGTATGTCGCACCGCAACATCGCAAATGCCACAAATAACGAGGCGTGTTGTCCCGGGCCGGTTCCGGCGACGGCCGCGCTGGATTAAGATCGAAAATTGTCTGCTAGCGTCAGGTCGCGATGTCCGCTTCAAAACGCCCGTTTGACTCTATCCGCGATCTCATTGCCTCGATGCCCGGGGCCTCCGAGGCGTCCCGGCAGGCAGTCCGCGCGCGCCAGGCGGAGTTGACCAAACCGCTTGGG
The DNA here is from genome assembly GCA_050728695.1 of Methylocella sp. GTDB lineage: Bacteria > Pseudomonadota > Alphaproteobacteria > Rhizobiales > Beijerinckiaceae > Methylocapsa. Next base: position 1,271 of record JBOHJV010000100.1, read on the forward strand.
TCGCTCGGGCGGCTCGAGGACATCGTCGCGTTCCTGGCCGCTTGGCAGGGCAAGCCAAAGCCAACGATCGACCGGCCTCTCGTCGCGGTGTTCGCCGGCAATCATGGTGTCGTGGAAAAAGGCGTGTCGGCCTATCCGGCCTCGGTCACGCGCGCCATGGCGGACAATTTTCGCGCCGGAGGCGCGGCGATCAACCAAATCTGCGCGGCGCATGGGCTCGGTCTAAAAGTTTTCGATTTGGCGCTCGACATTCCGGCTCAGGACATTACCAGGGCCCCGGCCCTTGAGGAAAAGGAAGCCGCCGCGACGTTCGCCTTCGGAATGGAAGCCATCGCCGGCGGTATTGATCTTTTGTGCCTCGGCGAAATGGGCATCGGCAATACGACGATCGCGGCCGCCATTTACCATGGACTCTACGGCGGCGCGGCGGTCGATTGGGTTGGCCGCGGCACGGGTATCGACGATCGCGGCTTAGCGAGAAAGATCGCGGCGGTGGAGGCAGCCGTCGCGCGGCACAAGGAGCATCTTTCCGATCCGCTTGAGGTGATGCGCCGGCTCGGCGGGCGCGAGATCGCGGCGATCGCGGGCGCTATCGTCGCGGCGCGCATGGAGCGCATTCCGGTGATCCTCGATGGTTATGTGGTTTGTTCCGCTGCCGCCATTCTTCATGCGCTCGACCCGCGTGCGCTTGACCATTGCATGGCGGCCCATGTTGCGGCCGAAGGCGGGCACGCGGATGTGCTGCGGCGGCTCCACAAGAATCCGCTGCTCGATCTTGGGCTCAGGCTCGGCGAAGGCACCGGCGCAGCCTTGGCATTCGGAATTGTCAAGGCGGCGGTGGCCTGCCACGCCGGCATGGCGACCTTTGCGGAAGCCAAGGTCGCGGGCAGGGCAGAATATTGAAATGCGGGCGTACCGAAGTTGGTCTGCCGGAGATCGCGCCGTTGTCGGTCCACGCCCCAATGTCCGCACTGGCTCTACGCTTGCTGCATTGGACCTTTATGCCGGTGGCGCAGCCACGCAAAGGCCAGCACAAAAATCGCGCCCACCGCTCCGTCCCAGGCCTCAAAACCTTGCCAGCGCACACGCAGCCAGGCGGCAAGATCGGGATCGGTGCCGATCATGTCTCCCGCGATCCAGCCGAGCAATCCCGCGCCGGCCCAAACGAGGAGGGGAAAACGGGTCAACATCGCGAGCACGAGCCTGGAGCCGAAGACGACGAGCGGAATCGACAGGGCGAGACCGAGAAGAATCAAAAGTATCGATCCCTTCGCCGCGGCGGCGATCGCGATCATATTGTCGAGCGACATCACGGCGTCCGCCACGGCGACGATACGGATGGCGGACCACAGCGTATTGGCCGGTTTGATCTCTTTTTCAGGCTCTTCCTCGGCGGCGAGCCTGACCCCGATCCACAAAAGGAGAACGCCGCCCGCAATCTTCACGAAAGGCAGGCTGAGCAATTCAACAACAAAAACAGTGAAGACGACGCGCAAGGCGACCGCCGCGCCGGAGCCGAGAACGACGCCCAACGTCTGTTGCCCCTCGGGCAGCGAGCGGCAGGCCAGCGCGATGACCACCGCATTGTCGCCCGAGAGAAGAATATTGATCCAGATAATTTCGAGAAGCGGGAGCCAGAAAGCAGGCGCGGCGGGGTCCATGGCTTGGAGCTGGGGCGTGTTTGGCGCGAAATCAAGCTCGGCACCGTTCCATTGTCTCTTCACAAAACTGTGGTGCAAAGGCATTGAATGGCGTACTTTCGCGAGACCTTGACCGAGTTTTCGCGCGACGGCGGGAATCGCGAGAGTGTGGCGTGGATTATGTCGCCGCGTCATAAAGGCCAAGCGGCTAAACCGCTCCGGCCGCGATCTAGCTGACGCCTGTGAAAAATTCGTTGCGTTCAGGGTAAGTGAAGCATAAGATGCGCACATCCTAGGCAACCAAATCGGAAATTGATCAAGAATTAGGAGCACCCCATGAAACGTACAACAATATTAATCTTATTCCTCGCCACGGCGGCCCTGACGGCGACCACGGTTAAGCTGCGTGCCCAAGCCGCCGCGAAGCCGCACCTAAGGGCCTACTCCATCGTCGTTCCGTGGAAGGGGGGGAAAGCCGAGGACGCGATGGCCGCGTCTAAAGCAGGTACAACCATCCCGATGGCGAGCTTTAATTTCAAAGCCAGCAAGGATGGTGTAAGCTACACGGATGTGATCGTGGGCCAGTCCCCATTTGTGGGGCCCCCCGCCAAGACGCATGTCAAAATACTCCTGGTTCCGCTGAGAATTCACATCGGAACCAACGTGTTCAAACCGAGCGCTCCAAATAGCTGCGGCGGGTCGTTGGGAAACTCTGACCTTGCAAACTTCCTGGCCTCGCCGATCCTTGCTCACGTGGCCTTTGATGGCGGCCTAGGCGCTGGACACGCGGCCCTGGTCAATGGCGTTAACATGGGCGATCATACCTACACCGACACGCATCGCCGGGCCGAATTCTTGGGGGCAATCGGCGGCCCAACGAGCCCCTACAACGTCCACTACGACGTGACCGTTGCTGCCTTACAAACGATAACCGCGGCCACCTCTGCCGGCCATAGCGCGATCGTCTTCGACGGCGGCGGCTGCGCCGTGTTGGGCGGTATCGACTTTAACTTCTTTGACAATTATTTGTCTACCACCGTTCTAAGCGCGGCTGGTGGCGACCCGACCTCCTTCGTGATCTTCCTGATGCGCGACGTTTGGTTCTACCAGGGCGACCCGCGCACCTGCTGCTTCGTGTATCACTCCGCACTCAGCAATCTGCAAACCTACTCCCCACTCGTTTACGACACCACGGGAGCATTCGGTTCCTCGGTCGCGGATGTTTCGGTTGCGGCGCATGAAGTTGGCGAATGGCTGGACGATCCGCTCGGTACCAATCCGACGCCCTTATGGGGAGGCATTGGACAAGTAAGCGGCTGCCAGAACAACTGGGAAGTTGGCGACCCGTTGACCGGCACCCTTTTTCCGGCAATCACAATGACTAATGGAGTCACTTACCATCCGCAGGAGAACGTGTTCTGGTCATGGTTCTATTCCGCGGACCATGATCCAAACTTCCAGGGCACGGCTGGCAAAAAGTATTCCATGAATGGCACCTTCGCTGGCCCTTCAAAGGTATGCCCGCCCGGTGGAACCTTCCCGAACTAAGACTGTTTTCGGCCGGCACGCCGGCTGATCCTTGCAGTTGCGGAGCCGCGCGAGGAGACCCGCGCGGCTCATTATCTTTACACGGGTCCTCCTACGCCGTTCGAATTTTCTCTTGTCATGTCATGAAGGACCATTCCCAGCCGGGAGCCGAGTACTTCATCACGGGAGCGGGCAGCTCAAATGCGCCAATCCGTGTCCGTCAGATCGCCCCGACTCAATGCTGCTCTAAGAAAGGCAGCTCTGCAATCATTCACCTATGAAAAAGCCGTCAACACGGCCTAGCAACATTGTCACCCCCTAAACGGGGGGTGCGGATGCCGCGGTTTCGTGACAATCAATCCATGCGATGCGGGCTCGCCATGGATCGCGAGTAGATTTCGTCCGCTTGTGAAGCGCCCGGCGATACTTGGCGCTGCCGAAAAAATATTAAAGTATGCCAATCTGACGTTTGAGTTTTCGGCAATCTGGGAATCCCAATTTAAACTCGCGGAATTCGCTATAAAATATGGAGGCTAACGTGCGATCTTTCTTATGTGACCGGTGCGGCCGTGCCGCCCAATTGGGGCTCCTGCTTTTTGTGGCAGCGCTGACCATTGTTTGTCCTTTCCGCGCCGAAGCGCAACTCACGGGAACGGTGAACTTTGTCGTTCTCCGTGTGACATTTAGCGATTTCGGCACCAACACTCGCTTCACGACGTCCCAGGCGCAGACTAACTTCAACAACATCGCCCAGCTTTGGGGGACGGACTCTTCGTATGGAACCGTCACGCTCAACTATCAATTCGGCGGTCCGTTTCAAGTCGCCTCGCCGAGCGCGACATATTTAGACCAGCAGAGCGGCCAATTTTCATCGAACACAGCAGTCGTGCAGCTCATCAATGATGCGGTTGCGCAGTCGTCGAACACAATCGATTGGGCGAACGTGTACGGCGTCGTCGTCGTTTTCGGCGACACACGTGCAACGGGGTTCTACAGAGGAATCACACTTGGAGGAACCACGTCGATTACACCGCCATCGGGGGGGACCTTCAATGTTCACGGGTCGATCGTAGGCGAAAATCCGACCGAGACGGTGGCTCGTTCTTGGGGGCGATGGGCGCACGAGATGGGCCATCAGATGCAAGCCAACCCCGGCAATCCGTGGCATCCAAGCAATTACAACAGCGATTTCGAGCAGATGGATACCGAGTATCCAGCCCAGTCGGGCATGTTCAACAAACAGGCGAACACGGCGTATCCCGGCTGGATGCCTGTCGGCAAATACAAGCTTGTGTCGCCACCCGAGGGCGCGTCCATCGGCCTGTTCGCCGAAGAACGGTCACCAAGTTTACAGGAAGATTTTCAGGCAATTAAGGCTTCCCTGACGTTCGGGGGCCCAAAGCTCTATTACCTCATTAGCGTGCGGCATCATATCCTCGGCGACGAAGTCGCAGACACTCATGGCCCCAACGGTATCCCGGATGAAGGCGTACTCATCGAACGTGTCGTCGAAGGCGGCAATCCGAATATTGACGACTGTTCGCCGAACGGCTGCTTCCGCTGGGTCGAGGTGCGCGGGAATGGAGGCAGCGATACACTCTGGCACGTTGGCAACACATACACTAACAACACCGATGGAATCTTCATCACGGTGCGGGCTAAGCCAGACGACGACCATTACATCGTTGACGTTGCGTATGCTGACAAGGCTGGCCAGCCTGACGTCGGCATCAACAGCTGGCTTGAGCCGCCCGGAAACACCTATGAGACGACCGATATTTGGATCGATAGCCCTGCCAACGGCTACGGCACGTACCGCTATCCTATGTGGTCAGATCTTATGGGAGGGACCGTGCCTTCGGGAAACGGCGACGATCCCGCGGTCGGGTTAGTCAACCGGCTCTATGCGCGCGTTCGTAATTATGGGTCGGCCCCGGCAGCGGATGTTGTCGTACACTTCGATATCACCAATCCACCCGGCGTGGGCATCAACGGATCGAACGGTTTTATTCCGCTCGGCACTGTGGATAAGTCTAGCTTCCCAGGACTCGGATTGATCCAGCCTGGCAAGTCTGTCGACGTTTACTACGAATGGACGCCTAACTTTCCCTTGACTCCGGCGCAGATTCAGCAAGGCCGCTTCTTTTTCCACACCTGTGTGCGCGTCCGGCTCGATCATGTAGCGGGCGAGACATTTTTCGCAAATCAAGATGGCGATGGTCAACAGGAAAACATAGATTATTTTGACGCCGGTTCTCAGGGCTCGCCTGGCGCACCGGGAGCGCCAAGTACCAGCGCCTTTCATCTCCGCAACGACAGCCCGGCCGTCTCCAAGGAGTTTTATCTCAACCTAGTGCGGGAGAAGCTTCCGCAGTCGTGGACCGTCTCGGTCAACAACGGCAATCCGATCGTGCAGCTCGGACCGAACCAGGATGTAGATGTGCCGATTACTATCACACAAACCGCACCCGAACCTGTCGGCTCCCTCCACACGATACGGGTGATGGCGTCGAGTCACGTAACGTTGCAAAACGCTCTGCGCCCGAACGACGTACACGACGAATCCAAGCCCCTCGGGGGTGTGCAATTCCAGGTCGCGGTGCTTCGTCATCCAAAGCTAACCTGCCACGCATCCGGCGGAACGGTTACCGGCACGCTTACGGGTTTGGATCCGCTCGACGCCGGTACGATGGTCTACGTGGTTACCGCCACCGTCTCCGGAGACCATGACGGATCCGACGGAAAGGATCACGATAAATACCGTCGGGACGATGATGATCCAGATCGTCGAGGCGATGATTACAAGGGGAACGTCCACTTCGGTACCGGCGTGCTCGTACCGGTCACGGGTGGAAGCTTTTCCGTTCAGCTGCCAGGCAGCGGACGCGGTGTCTGCCTTTACGCTGGTTCCCAATACTCTGCCCCCGCCGGGAGCGGCTTGTTTCGGAGGTAGCCCTGGAATAGCCGGCACAGGCCCCGCCAACGGGTTTTTTCGGTTGAGGCTGTTTCGTGCTTTGCACCTAAACTCCGTTCATCGATTCTCGCTCGATGAACGGAGCTTCCGGTGGCGCTTTCGCAGTAAGGTCTCCGCCAAGCGGGGTTGCGTGATCCGCGTGACAGGCTTTAAATGGCCTTCCGCGAAATCCCTGCGGGATGATTCACATAATGGACGCGCCTCGCTTCTATTTGATCACGCCGCCGATCGCCGATTGGACCCCTTATCCGCTCCTTTTCGAGGCGGCGATGGCTTCGTGCGATATGGCTTGTGTGCTTTTGCGAATCAGCGCCGCCGCCGACGCCGCGAAAGAGAGGATCGTGCGCCAGCTCGCCCCTATGCTACAACGGCACGGCGTTGCTTGCCTCGTCGCGGACGACCCGCGATGGGCGGTCCGCGTCAACGCCGATGGCGTCCATATCGATGGAAGCGGGGAAAGGCTCGACGTGGCGTTGCGCGCGATAAAACCCGGCCACATTGTCGGCGCCGGAGGATTGCCAACGCGGGACGCGGCGATGACCGCTGGCGAGGCGGGCGCCGACTATTTGCTGTTCGGCGGGCCTTGCGGGCCGGAGCCGCACGAGGCAATCGTCGAGCGCGTCGCCTGGTGGGCGGAAATTTTTAACGTCCCTTGCGTTGGTTACGCGCACAATCTTGGCGCGATCGGCGAACTTGTTCGCGCCGGGGCCGATTTCATTGCGCTTGGCGACGCGGTCTTTGCCGATCCGCGCGGCGCCGCGGCGGCTTTGCGAGACGCCGCGCGCCGGGTCGCGCCGATGCCGGAGGCGGCCGCATGAACGACGGCTCCGGCACCCGCGTTTTGCGGATTTGCGCCGGCTTTGCCGCGGCATGGGCAGTTTTGCTAGGCGGCGAGATTCTCGCCCACGCGCAGGCGGCGCCGTCTAGCGCGCAACCGGCCGACGTCGCGGCGCCGAACAACCCGCCGCGGACGGACTCCTTGCCGGTTCCGGCGCGGCTCGGCGGTGCGCCGGATCTCGCCTTCGCGGCGTATCAGCGCGGCTATTATGCGACCGCGCTGCGCGAGGCGATGAAGCGGATCGAGGCCGATCCCGGCGACGGGCCGGCAATGACCCTTATCGGCGAGCTTTATTCGCAAGGACTCGGCGTCCGGCGCGACGCCGCGGAAGCAGCCCGCTGGTATAAGCTCGCGACTGAGCGCTCCGACCGGCAGGCCATTTTCGCTCTCGGGATCGCCAAGCTGAAGGGCGAAGGCGTGCCGCGAGATCGCGCCGGCGCGGCCGAGCTATTCCAACAGGCGGCGGCGCAAGGCCACCCCGGAGCGCTCTATAACCTTGGCGTTCTGGCGATCGAAAACGGTGGCGCCCCCGCCGACTTCCCGACCGCCGCGCGGTTCTTCAGACAAGCTGCGGAACTTGGCTCTTCCGACGCCGCCTATGCGTTGGGCCTATTGTACAGGAATGGCACCGGCGTTGAAAAAAGCGACGAGCAAGCCGCGCAGTGGATTGGCCGCGCGGCGAAGGACGATAACGTTCCGGCGCAAGTCGAATACGCGATCATGCTTTTCAACGGGATCGGCGTCGAAAAGGATGAGACGGCGGCGGCAAAACTCTTTCTCAAGGCGGCGGCGCGCAACAATCCCGTCGCGCAAAACCGCGCCGCGCGTCTTCTGGCGGCGGGGCGTGGATTGCCGAAGGATATGGTCGAAGCGATGAAATGGCATCTTCTAGCGAGGGCCGCCGGCGAGAAGGATGCCTGGCTCGACGGCGAATTGGCCAAGCTCTCGGCGGAAGAGAAGTCCGCCATCGAGGCGAGCTTGCATCAATATGGAGGGAATTGAGGACGAGGCGCCTCGCCACCGGCGCAATCGGCCGATTGCATCTTCGCCGAGACCTGCGCGAGCAGCGTGACGCAGCGCGAATATATTTGGCTGGTCGATCTCCCGGTTGCGGTCGTCGATCAAGTCGCGACGGCACCGGTCATTTATTACGTCCACACCGATCATGTGCAGCGTCCGGTGGCGATGACGAATGCGAGCCAGAACATCGCCTGGAGCGCGACCTATACGCCGTTTGGCGCGGTCCAGACGATCGCTACGCCAAGCACAACCCTCGACCTGCGCTTCCCCGGCCAATGGTTCCCGTTGGAGACGCGATTGCATTACAACTGGCACCGGCACTATGATCCATCGACCGGGCGCTATCTGCAGCCCGACCCGCTGGGCTGTCGATGGACCGGATATTAACAACGACGCCGGGTGCTGTCCACTTGTTAGAACCGATCCCGATGGACGCTTCTTCAATCCTTGTGAGGAGGCATGTTTGGCCGGTCCTAATCCCGTTTGCGCAGCCGCGGTGACAGGCGATATTTTAACGACGTTGGCAGGGTTGTGTATCATCGCTCAGCCACGTGCATTTCCCGAACCGCCCAGCTTCGATGTGGGCAAAAATTCATGCTCGCGCGAGGATAGGAAAGAAGAATGCGTTGAACAGTGGGAAAGAGATACCAAGTGGTGCGATGGGAACTTTCGCGGAAGAGCTAATGTGGCTTGCCATGACTGGGCAAATGATGAGCTTGAAGGGTGTCTGAAAGGCACGCCGCGTCAGCCGTTTCGTCGATAGCGATGGAGATGGATTTATGAAACGTTCGGTGTCAGAGTCCTATTTGATGTATGGAAGAGCTTTCGCCTACGGCAATTATAGAAAGTCTCTGGGTTGCCTCCTAGACTTTGTCAGTGAAAACCAAAAAGAATTTGAGCTCTGCGAGCGAGCAGACATGATACATCGGATCGGTGACGCGTATTACCATTTAGGAGACACCGGACTTGCGTTGTTTTTCTATCAGGTCGGAATGGATTGCGACCGTGGATCCTTGTCGCCTAAACTACGATTCGCAAAATTCGTAGGAAAAAGGCTTAATAATATTGATTACGCAATAAAACTTTGCACTGAAATTATCTCTTCAGCTGAAACAAATCCTCAAAGCGAGTCTGAGGAGGAGTCAGGTTCTGAATGGTACATAAGAAATGCAAACGAATTGATCAATGAGTTAAGAGAATAGTATAAGAATTGTACTCGCCGGCGATCTATTATGTCCACACCGATCATATGCAGCGTCTCGTGCCGATGACGGATGACAGACAAAACATCGCCTGGAGCGTGGCCTATACGGCGTTTGGCGCGGTGCAGGCGATCGCGACGCCGAGCAAGGCGGGTTTCGCAGGCGTTGACGTCATTCCACCGCATTGCCCGATCGGCCGGCAAGATACTGAGTATCTTGGCAGGCGACGCGGCCCGAACGCGGCCCGCGTGAGGGGCGCGTCTCGTGCTCGACAGCGGCACGATCTCGGATTAATTCTAAGAGTCAGCCAAACCGACGTTGTTTAGTGGAGGCAAGTCATGCCGGCAACCGGTAAGACGGCGGATACGGATTATCCAGTTCACGAGGTTATCGCCAAACGGTGGAGCCCCTACGCGTTTGACGACCGGCCGGTATCGCAATCAGACCTGCGCTCGTTGTTTGAAGCCGCGCGCTGGGCGCCCTCTTCCTACAATGAGCAACCGTGGAGCTATATTGTTGCCACAAAGGAGGGGGCAGAGCCGTTCGAGCGTCTGCTCAGTTGTCTCGTCGAAGGAAACCAGGCGTGGGCAAAACGGGCGCCCGTCCTTGCGTTGGGCGTAGTGAGCCTGAAATTTAGGGGCAATGGCCAGGACAATCGGGCCGCGATCCACGACCTCGGCTTGGCCTCCGGCACTCTCGTGTTCGAGGCGACGGCAAAAGGCCTCGCCGTGCATCAGATGATCGGCATACTGCCCGACAAGGCGCGAGAGATGTACGGCATTCCCGAAGGACACGAAGCCTGGACGGCGTTGGCGATTGGCTATCGGGGAGACATGGCCAGCCTGCCCGGTCCACTGCAACAGCGTGAGTCCGCCGTGCGGCGGCGCAAAAAGTTGAGTGAGTTCGTATTCACGGGACGCTGGGGGAGCCCCTCGCCCTTCGTATCAGAGCGGTGACATGGAGGAAGTCACAGAAACGGCCATCGGCCTCGATGCCTATTTCTCGCGCATCGGCTATCTGGGCGGGCGCAAGCCGACTCTGGAGACGCTCGAGAAAATCGTTGCTCGCCACACGGAAGCCATTCCGTTTGAAAACCTAAATCCCTTGTTGAGATGGCACGTCCGCCTCGATCCCGCATCACTTGAAGAGAAAATGGTGCGGGGGGGTCGCGGCGGATACTGTTATGAACAGAATCTGCTCCTCAAGAGTGCACTGAACGCCCTTGGGTATCGAGTGACTTGCCTGGCGGCGCGAGTGTTGTGGAACGTACCCGAAGGCGCCATCACTCCTCGCACACACATGCTGCTCCGAATCGACATGGGCGAGCCGCCGTTAATCGTCGACGTTGGCTTTGGTGGTCTAACCCTCACGGGAGTCCTGCGCCTCGAACCGGACGCCGAGCAACCCACGCCGCATGAGCCTTTTCGCCTCGTCCGGGCCGGTGAAGATTTCATCATGCAAGCCAACATTGGCAAATTGTGGAAGACGCTTTATTGCTTCGACTTGCAACCACAATTCCTCCCCGACTACGAGGTCACAAATTGGTACCTTTTGAACCATCCAAACTCGCACTTCATCCACGGTCTGATGGCTGCCCGGCCGGCCCAAGATCGGCGATACGCTCTGCGCAACAATGAATTCGCAGTACATCATTTGGGCGGGAAGACCGAACGGAAGATTCTTTCGACCATCGCCGAACTACGGGAAGCGCTCCAGGATGCGTTTCGTCTGACGCTGCCGGGCGCGCCGGAGCTCGACATAGCACTGGGCCGCCTAATCCTCCAGGCGCGAATTGAGTAGGGTGTTCGATGCCGACTACGTTGCTCCTCCGAACGTGTTGGCCCACACGAACGCCGCATCGCGTATTGGCAACGTCCGACTCACTGACAGATGCGGTAGCGGTTGCTCGACCCGTGCTGCAGGATGTCGACGTGCATGTGGTCGGCATGCGCCGCATCGGACCCCGGCCCGAGCACCGTCGTGAACCACCCGCATGCGGCGACGCGGATGGCATCGACCGTGGCACGCAGATGCTCATCCCCATTGGGCTTGATGGCCAGCGTTCTGCCATTCGCGAGCTCGAAGCTCGCGACATCGGCCGCGAGGCCGGACGCGTGCGCGCTGATCTTGCCGGCCTCGGCG
>JBOHJV010000101.1:0-12384 GCA_050728695.1 Methylocella sp.
ACGCACACCAAGGACAACCCTCACCATTAGGATCAATTCCACTAACCGGATTCCCGCCGGCATACGCATAGGTATTGAGACCCCCCGCGAGGCCGATCGGATCGCTTTCGATGTAGCGGCCGGTGTTTGGGTCGTAGTCGCGGAAATAATTGTAATGGAGCTTCGCCCGCTGGTCGTAGAACTGCCCAGGGAAGCGGAGATTGTAGCTGAACGCGCCCAATGGTGCGCCATTGCCGAACGGATCGTGGTCCCACAGCCACACGGCCGCGCCGCCGGCGTCGGCGATCTGATGCGGGCTCCCGAGATGGTCCGGCGCGATATAGAATTGCCCGCTGGGCTGGAGCACCGCGACCGGCAAATCGCCGAGCCACACGGATTCCTCCACGACGCCGCCGCTGGAATTATACTGACCCGTGAGATGGCCCGCTTCGTCATATACGAAGAACTTCGTTTCCGACTCCCGAGTCTTGGCGGTTCGCTGACCAAGACCGTTGATGACATCGGTCGTGGCAATGGCTCCCAAAAAGGTCTCCGTGCGCCGGTTGCGCGCGTCATACTCATAGGTGTAATCGGCGGACGGCGACGAATGGCTGAGCATGTTGCCATTGGCGTCGTAAGTGAAAGTCTCTTTCGAGCTGCCGCCGATGCCAAGCAGGCGATTGCTGGCGGTGTCGTATTTATAGGTCAGCGCGATAGGCGACGTTCCATTGGTCGCATAACTCGCCCGGTTGCCGTCCGCATCATAAGTGTAGGTTTGCGTGGCCGTGCCGCTCGCATAAATGTGCACCCGGTCGAGCGTGTTATAGGTGAATGTCTTGGCCGGCAGGCCGGTCTCCGTCATGCCGGTAATGCGGCTCGCCGCGTCATAGGTAAGCGCGATCGTGTCGGCTCCGGGCAGCGCCAAACCCGTAATCCGCCCGTCTTGATCGAAGGTGCGGACATAAGATGCCCCATTGCCTTCCTGCCACGACGCGGCCGGGCCGAAGGACTGATAGACGATCTTGCTAAGTAAGGAGCTGGTAGCGCCGCCCGGCGGCTGATCGCTGACGGAGCTCACCCGCCCGTCGGCGTCATAGGTAAAGGAGATCGTCGATCCGGAGGGATAGACGATGCTGGCAAGCTGCCCCGTCAGCGCATTGTAGGTCCGGCGCGTGGTCAGCGTAACCGCGCCGCTCGTTTGCTGCTTTCGATTCACCTGGCCATGGAGATTGTAACCCCATGTGGTCGTCCCGCCGGGGTCGCTCATTGCAGTGAGCCGCCCTATGCCGTGTGCACCCTGATCATATTGGTAGGTGATCACCTTGCCGTCGGCGAAGGCCGCCTTGGTGACGCGGTTCAGCGCGTCGTAGCTATACACCGACTTGTCGCCGCGCGCGTCCGTGGAGGTGACGGCATTTCCCGCCTCATCAAAAGTGTTCGCCGTGACGCCGGTATCCGGGCTAACGATGGACGTCACATCGTCCAGCCCATTGTGGGTATAGCTCGTTACCAGCCCGCGCGGGTCCGTCACACCCTTGAGCCGGTTTTTGTTGTCATACTCGTAAGCGGTCATTCCGCTGTTCGGGTCGATTGCTTGCGCGAGACGATTGAGCGCATCGTAGGCGTAAGTGGATGTGTTCCCCAGAGGATCGGCGATTTTCGTGAGATTGCCTTGCGCGTCATAGGTGTTGACGGTCGTCTGGCCCTGCGCCCCGATCGTCCTTTTCAGCCGGTTGACGACGTTATAGGTATAAGACCGCGTCCTTATCAGATTGCTGGACGGGTCGAAGACCTGCTCCTTGATCCGGTTGCTCGCTGCGTCCAGCGTGTAGACAATTTGATCGCCGAGCGAGTCGGAGATGCCGGTGAGCCGGTGCGCCGCGTCATAGGTAAAGGCGAGGGTCGAACCATCCGGCCGCGTGAGCTTGATCAACTGGCCAACCTTGTCATAGGCGTAGGCCGTCGCCCATTTGGCCTCGGTCTTCGAGGTGATCTCTCCCCGGAAATTATAGGCGAGCGTCGTCACCAAGCTGTTCGGGTCTTGGATCGTTAGCGGGCGGCCATCGGCGTCGTAGCTCGGGAGGCTTGTCACATGGCCGAGCGCATCCGTGACGCTCGTGAGATCGCCCTTGGCGTCATAGGTGTAGGTTGTCACGTTGCCGCGCGGATCGGTGGCGGTCAGCACCTGGCCGACGCTGTTGTAGGTGTAAGACCAAGTGCTCGTCATGCCCGGCGAGGTGAGCGTCCTGGTCAATAAATTGCCCTTTGCGTCATAGGCAAAGGAGACAATGCGGTTTCCGTCGGTGATCTGCGTCGGCAAATGAAACGTCAAAAGCCAGGCGGTCGTTATGGTGTGCGCCAGCGGCGTGCCATAGGCCATCGTGCGCGAGGTCTCGTCGCCGCGCGTGTCATGCGTAAAGGTCGTGACGTTGCCGTCCCAATCGGTGCTTTTCGCGATGAAGCCGTTGGTGTCATAGGTGAAGGCCTTGCCGCCGGCGTTTGGCCACGCCACTCCCGTCAACGCCGTCGGTTTTACAAGACCGAACTGCGCCGACAATCCAAAGGTATGCACATTGCCGCGCGCGTCAGCGACGCTCGTCGAGCCGTTGGCGTTATAGGTGAGTGTCGTCAGATCCGCTCCGCCCGCATGCTGACTCGATACCGCGCGGCCCTGGGAATCGTACGCCCAGGTCGCAAAGCGATTGCCGTCTTCGTCGATGATCCCGGTCAGCGCATGCGAAAGATTCGGGTTATCGTAAACATATTGCCGCTGCGCGCTGCTGGGATAGGTCACCGAGGCGAGATTGCCGGACGCGCTATTATAGGCATAGGAATAGACGCCGCCGTCCGGTGCGGTCATCTGAGTGACACGGCCGAAGCCGTCATTGACGAAAGTCAGGGTATGGCCGAACGGCCCGGTCACCTTGATCAGATGATTGCTGGCGTCATTGGAAAGGCGGGTCACCAGCCCCGCCCTGGTCGTGATCGAGGTCAGCAAGCCCGCCAGCGTGTAGGTTTCGACCGAGTCGTCGGCCCTGACCAGCTGCCAGCCGGTCTGCGTTCCGGTGACAGGCACAGGGCTCAAACGATCCGTCACGTCAGGGTCGCCGGCATAAATGCCGGAACCGTTTTTCGTGAAGGTATCCGCGCGGCCATCCGCATGGACGGCCTGGACGGTCAGACTGCCGCTTGCTGCGTTGATTGACCGTTGAAAGGTGCTGGTCCAATTGGGGCCGAATGCCCCTGGCCCCCCCGCACCGGGAGGATCCTGGCTGTTATAATAGCGCCGCAACTCCAATCCCGTGTGCGGGGCACCTACGAAATCCGTCTCCGTCTCAAAGAGATTCCCGGTTCCGGTGTTGATCGGGTCGCCTGCGGCGCTACATCCGCAATCGCCATTGTTCTTCGCATCGTTCACGGAGAACGTTGCCGTTACAGTATAGTCTGGACTCATCCAGGTTGCGGTGAACGTGTCCAACGCGCCCGCGGTCGCATTGCTGTTTACGGCATGGCTGTTTAAAGTGTAGTAGATGGAACCAAAGGTATATGTATTACCGGCGCAGGGTCCGGTAGCGAGCTTGGCTGTGACCATGCCAAAAGTCACCTTCCCGCGCGCCGGTTGAGATTGAGAGTTAAGCGTCCATGCGCCGGGTGAAACTTCGGCACAAGTCGCAGAGAACTCCACAAGCCCAAGCAATCTTGTCATCTGGTCGGGGGAGACCCCCACGGGGACTGGCGTCCCTGATGTTGCGGGTGCTAAAACCAGCCCTTTACTGCCGCCTGGGAACACTGCGCCGCCGTCTAGCGAAAATACGCCCCTCGATGACGCATGGGCTGCTTGAGGGACGCAAGAAACGCCAAGCCAGGGAAGTATGACCGAACAGGCTACGGCTCTAAGGATTGGTCCGAGACGTTGATGGCGCATTTTCAGCGCCGGCCGAAGGCCGGGCAAAACGGAAACCGCCCTGAAATCCATGAAATAACCCCCGTAAACACTGAGACAAAACAACTTTTAATACTACGTAGCTAACACAACACCTTGCGGCTTACACCGGATACCTCCGATCCAAGCCGTCATTTAAGCTTTTCGTAAGCTTAAACTACTTGGGAACCCCTGTAAAGGGTCCGCCACGGCGCCCGGTCATTGTCCATGGCGAACATATCGTGTATGAAAACCACTCGCATAAGGTCGCGGGTGTCGCCCCGGCCTCAAGGAGAACCGCTCGGACGAAGCTTGACTCAGCGCCGCTTAAGCAAATCCGGCCGCCGCTCGCGGGTGAGCTTAAGCGCTTGCTCCTCGCGCCAGGCCTTGATTTTCGCGTGGTCGCCGGAAAGCAGCACGTCCGGGATTGCCCGGCCCTCCCATTCGCGCGGCCGCGTATAATGCGGATATTCGAGAAGCCCCGCCGCAAAGCTTTCTTCGATGCTCGATGCTTGCGCGCCCATCACGCCGGGCAACAGCCGCACGCAGGCGTCGCACACCGCCATCGCTGCGATCTCGCCGCCGGAGAGCACAAAATCGCCCAAGGATACTTCTTCGAGGCCCCGCGCGGCAACAATCCGCTCGTCGACCCCCTCGAACCGGCCGCAGATCAGGACCACCCCCTCGCCCGCGGCGAGCGCGCGCGCGCGGGCTTGGGTGAGCGTGACCCCACGCGGGGAAAGCAGCACGCGCGGCCGCCTGTCGGCCTCGTCGAGGCCGGCGCCGAGGGCTTGGCCCAGCACATCGGCGCGGATCACCATGCCGGGGCCGCCGCCGGCCGGCGTATCGTCAACCGCCCTATGGCGGCCTTTTCCATGCGCGCGGATGTCCCGCGTCTCCATCGCCCAAATGCCGCGTGACAGCGCCTCGCCCGAAAGCGAGAGACCGAGCGGCCCTGGAAACATCTCTGGAAACAGGGTGAAAACCGTCGCCCGCCACATCGCCCTCTGGCCCCTCAAACCTCCCGAGGTTTCGCTTCGATCCTTGCCGGCGGAACGACGGTCAAATAGCCCGCCTCGATATCGACATGCGGAAAAACCTTTTTGTTGAACGGCAAAAGCAGCGTCTCGCGACTGTGCGGGCACGCGATTTCCAAAATATCGCCGCCGCCAAAATTCAAGACATCGACGACGCTGCCAAACGCTTCTCCCGCTTCGTTCATCGCTGCAAGCCCGATCAGATCGGCGAGATAAAATTCATCTTCCCCCGCAGCGGGCAGAGACTCGCGCGACACATAAATCGCGGCGTTGGCCAAAGCCTCCGCCCTCGCACGGTCGTCAACCCCCGCGATCTTGGCAACGAACATGTTGTGCTTGATTGGCCGCAGGCTAAGAATCGAAAATCGCCTTGTTCCGCTCTCATCAAAAAGAGGCGTCAAGGCGGCGATGGCGCCCGGTACGCCGGTAAAGGAAATGAGCCGCAATTCGCCGCCGACACCGCGCGGGGCGCCAATACGGCCAACGAGGATGCGATCCTTGACCATTGCGCTCACATTGCGCCCGCGGTCAGGTGGCGGACGTTGCCGCGCCTTTCGCCTTGGCGGCCGCGCGCTCACGCGCCTTTTTCCTCGGCAGCGCCTGCTTGGGATTGTCGCGCGGGGCACGCTCTAAGACGCCGAGGACGTCAAGCAGACGAGCGACACGATCGGTCGGCTGCGCTCCCTTTTCGATCCACGCTTTCGCCTTCACCTCATCAAGCAGGATCCGGCCCTCCGCATCCTTCGCCTTCAACGGATCGAAAATGCCGAGGCGTTCGATGAACTTTCCATCGCGCGGCATTCTAGAATCGGCGACCACGACCCGATAGAACGGCCGCTTCTTGGCGCCGCCGCGCGACAGGCGAATTTTTAGTGGCATGGTGCTTTCCCTTCAACTCACGGCGACGGATGGCTAGCCTTCGGCGAGCTCGAGCCTCTTCTCAATGCGGGTGACGCGCGCGTCAAGGCGGTCGAGCTTTATATTGATCTCAGCGAGCTGGACCGAATGGTCGGCCACGGCACGCTCGACATGGCTTAGGCGCGCGATGACATCCTCGAGCCTATGCTCCATGCGATCGAGCTGCCCGCGCATATGCGGCAGATGATCGAGGACAAGATTTTCGACCTCGGCCATCATTTCTTTTTTCCAAACGGGTTGAGGCCGCTCCACAGGCCGCCGCCGAGACCTGGAAGCTTCGCCCCTCCGAGACCGGGCAATTTTGCCGGCTCCGGCGGTATCAGGCTGGGTTTGGCCTGTGCCGGCTGCCCCGGCGGTTTCGAGCCTGGCTTGACCTGTGCCGGCTGCCCCGGCGTTGGCCCAATTTGCCCCTCGACAGCTCGCCGTTGCGGGGCGGCGGGCTGTTTTTCCACGAGCCGCGGCATTGCACCCGCCATCCCGCCACCCGGCAGGCCGAACATGGAAGCCATCTTGCCCATCGCGCCGCCACGCTTGGCGCCGCCCATCGATTTCATCATATCGGCCATCTGCCGGTGCAGTTTTAGGAGCTTGTTGACATCCTCGACCTTGACGCCGGAGCCGGCGGCGACGCGCCTCTTGCGCGAGGCCTTGAGGACATCGGGGGCACGTCGCTCCTCGCACGTCATCGACGAAATAATGGCGCGCTGGCGCTTGACGATGGCATCGTCGAAACGGGGAGACGCAAGCTGCTCCTTCATCTTGGCGACGCCCGGCAGCATTCCCATGATGCCTCCTAGGCCGCCGATCTTCTCGACCTGGGCAAGCTGGTCGGAAAGATCATCGAGATCGAACTTGCCCTTGCGTATCCTCTCGGCGACGCGGCGCGCTTTTTCGGCATCGATCGACTCTGCCGCCTTCTCGACAAGCGAGACGATGTCGCCCATGCCGAGAATGCGGTTCGCTATCCGGGAGGGATGAAAATCCTCAAGCGCATCCATCTTCTCGCCGGTGCCGAGAAGTTTGATCGGTTTGCCAGTGACCGCGCGCATCGAGAGCGCCGCGCCGCCGCGCCCGTCGCCATCAATTCTGGTCAGCACGATGCCGGTGATGCCGACCCGGTCATCAAAGCTTTTCGCAAGATGCACGGCGTCCTGGCCGGTGAGACTGTCGGCGACGAGCAGGATCTCGTGCGGGCGCGAGGCCGCCTTGATCGCGGCCATCTCCTCCATCAGCGCCTCGTCGATATGAGTGCGACCAGCGGTGTCGAGCAAGACGACGTCGTAGCCTTGTAAACGCGCCGCCTGTTCGGCGCGTTTGGCGATCTGGACAGCGGTCTGCCCGGCGATGATCGGCAAAGTGTCGATTTCGACCTGGCGGCCGAGCACCGCGAGCTGCTCTTGCGCCGCCGGGCGCTTTACGTCGAGCGAGGCCATCAACACCTTGCTCTTCATCCGCTTGGCAAGACGCTTGGCGATTTTCGCGGTGGTTGTCGTCTTGCCCGCGCCTTGCAGGCCGATCATCATGATCGCGACCGGCGCCGGCGCGTTAAGATCGATCGGATCGGCATCGGCGCCAAGCGTCTCGATCAACACGTCGTTGACGATTTTGACGACCATCTGGCCGGGCGTCACCGATTTAACGACGCCGGCGCCGACCGCGCGCGCGCGCACCTTGTCGACGAACGAGCGCACGACATCGAGCGCGACATCGGCTTCGAGAAGGGCGCGGCGGACCTCGCGCAACGCGAGGTTCACGTCCTCCTCCGACAGCGCGCCGCGCCGCGTCAATTGGTCCAAAATGCCAGAGAGCTTTTCCGAAAGCCCTTCGAACATGCGCCTATCCTGTTGTCGCGTCGCTCCGGCGACGAGATTTTTTTCAGTCTAACACAAAGCTGCAATGCAAAAAGCGCCTGGGAGCGCGACGCGCCGCCGGGCGTTCCCGCTTGCCTCATAGGACAAGGCGGCTCGCTCGAAAAAACCCCAAATCAAGGACCAAGCCTTGTTGCGGCCTGCCCGCAAAGAAGTCAAGCGAGCTCGGCGCCTGGTACCGGCGAACCTTGGGGAATTATGGACTTGACAAGCTAGGCCTGATGGGCCTCCTTCTACCCACATGAAAATGTGGCTTTTGATGTTGTTGCTTGTCCTTTTGAGCGCGTGCGATCGGGGCGATCCCATGCTGCGCATCAAGGAAAGTTGCGAACGGGAATATGGCGCGCAAGGCCCAAATGCGGTAGATAAATGCATACGCTGGGCTGTCGCGCCGCCGTCAGGTGCACCTGAAAAAGGTCAACCTCGCCCTTGATGGCGTGGCTAACGACGCCGACCAGCGCCCTTTGGCGATGATCGACCAAAAAATCAAACTGGCGCGCGCCTTAGCGCGGGGCGGGCTTTTTGGCAAGGCGGCGGGCGCCCGGCAATCGCGGTTCAAAATAAGTAGCGGCGCAAGCGTCGCCGTCCGCCTTGAATTCCACCCTGTTCGATCTCGGCGGATGGCGCCCTCGTCCGATCAATTGGCCGCGAAATTGAGCGAAATAATTTGACACATGCATGGAAGAAGCGCAGCATCCGATCGCCTCCGCCGGTGTTCGCGACAGTCGGCTGGAAGCGGAAGGCGCTGTAGCGCTAGCTCATCAGTTCCAACGCAATGGAGGAGCGATGACTCCACCGGGACAGTGCAACTGACCCCCGACATGCGAGGGTCACGGTGGCGCGAAAGCCAAGAATCACAGCACGGCCGAAACGCCGCCGCCGAAAAGCTGATATCGCCGTGCGATAGCGCCCGCGAAGGCCAAGCGGATGTTAGCCCGCACAAAGAATCCGCATAAATCACAGATCGCTTCGCAAAGCCGAAGCAGAGCCCCGCAGCTGCTTAAATGCGCCGGGGCTCGTCGTGCGGCTGTTGAATATTTGTTTGCCGCCTCCGCGGAAAGTTTGGACCGCGTGTACGTGCAATGCGGGTGACGGTTGAATTCACCTGCCCCGTGGAACGGGCGGCGACTCTGGAAGCGGAGATGACGGCGGCTGTTGGAGAGGAAGAGCGCGGGAGCAAAACCATTGGATTTCCCCTTAAAGCCCCGACCTCGATCTGATCGACCCTTCGGCACGCTCAGGAGGTCTTCGCAAAGCTCAAGCATCTGATGCGCAACGCCGCAGAATGTACCATCGAGACGACTTGGAAACGCATCGGCAAATTGCTTGACTGCTTCAAACCGGACGAATGCCAGCGATATCTCGCGAATGCAGGGTACGCTTCAACTTAAACTCATCTCGCTATTGCAAAAAAACAATAGTTGGCGCCGCGCGCGCTCCCGTTTCCTTTTAAGAAGAGAACTAGCTCGATCGAACGAATTCGCGGCGCTTGCCGCCGCGGCCGCGGATACGGGCTAGCCGAAATATTCGGCCTCGTCGGGCAGTGTGGCCCTGAGGCGTTCCACGGCTTCCCTGACGAGCGGATCGAGACCCTCGCCACCCTCGTCCAAATGATGGATGATTTTCTTGCGCATGCTTGGCGGCCAGAATCTGGTGAGATGATTGGCGATTCCCGCGACCGCCTTGTCATGCCCTTGCGGCGTGAAGAACTTTCCGATCTGGTTCGCCATATAGATCAGCTTCTTCGGCGAGGAGTCATGCGACATGGTGCGCGGCTTGATCGATAATGCGTTGATGGTGCGTAAAAACTTCGAAATCTTGGCCGCGCGTGACAGCAACGAGTGTGATGCCGCAGCTTTCGGCGAGCCTTACCCCGGCCGCTGTCGGCGCCGACACGGCGGCGACAACCGGAGCCCCGAGCCGCGCCGCCTTTTGGATGAGCTCTATCGAAACTCGGCTGGTCAGAAGCACGAGGCCATGCGCGGCCGCGATACCCCCCCGCGCGAGCGCGCCAATGAGTTTGTCGAGCGCATTGTGCCGGCCGACGTCCTCCCGCACGGCGACAAGACCGCGCGATGGAGTCCAAAAGCCCGCGGCGTGAACGGCATGGGTTGCCCTATTCAACTTTTGCTCGGTCGGCAGGCAAGCCATGGCCTCGATGACCGCCCCGGAGTCAAAACGGCTCGCATTGGAGACGAATGGCGCAGGCCGCGTCGCTTCCTCTAGGCTTTCGATGCCGCAGAGTCCGCAGCCTGTCGGCCCCGCCATGTTGCGGCGGCGGGCGGCATAGGTTTTCGCCCGCTCCTCCGGCAACCAGGCTCTGAGCTCGACGCCGAGCGGCGTCGCGACGACGTCGAGGCTTGCGATCTCGCTTGAACTTTCAATCAAACCTTCGGTGAGGGCGAAACCAACCGCGAAATCCTCAAGATCGGCGGGAGTAGCCATCATCACGGCATGGGTCGTGCCATTGAACGTGAAGGCGATGGCCGTCTCTTCCGGTACCGCCCGAGCGGACGCCGACATCTCGCCGCGCCGCCACGCGAGGCACGCTACGCTGAGCGTGGGCGCCGGCACCTTGCCGTCGCCCATGAATTCTTCGGTCATTCCGCGGCTTCGATTGTCTCGACGATGCGACGGCTTTGTTCGGCTTGTTCGCGATAACGCTCCTGCCACTCCGTCGGCCCATTGGAGCGCGAGATTTGCACCGCCGTGACCTTGTACTCCGGACAACTGGTCGCCCAATCGGCGAACTCGGTCGTCACCACATTGACCTGCGTCGATGGATGGTGGAACGTCGTGTAGACGACGCCCGGCGCGACCCGATCGGTGACAAGCGCCCGCAGGGTCGTCTCCCCGGCGCGGCTTGCAACTTTCACCCAATCGCCATCGCGAACCCCGCGATGCTCCGCGTCATGCGGATGGATCTCTAGGCGATCCGCCTCGTGCCAAACGACATTCGCGGTGCGCCGTGTCTGCGCTCCGACATTATAATGGCTGAGGATGCGCCCGGTCGTGAGCAGCAGCGGATAACGCGCCCCAGTCTTTTCATCGGTCGGCACGTATTCGGTGATGACGAATTTGCCTTTGCCCCGTACGAAGGTGCCGATGTGCATGACCGGTGTCCCTTCCGGGGCTTTTTCGTTGCAAGGCCATTGGACCGAGCCCGCTTCGTCGAGTTTGGCGAAAGAGATGCCAGCGAAGCTCGGCGTCGTCGCCGCGATCTCGTCCAGGATCTCGCCTGCATGTGCGTAATTCATCGGCACGCCCATGGCTTGGGCAAGTTTCACCGTGATCTCCCAATCGGCATAACCGTTCTTGGGGCTCATGACCTTGCGCACGCGTCCGACGCGCCGCTCGGCATTGGTGAAGGTCCCGTCCTTTTCGAGGAAGGTCGAGCCCGGCAGGAAGATATGCGCGTAATTCGCGGTCTCGTTGAGGAAAAGGTCCTGGACGATCACGCATTCCATGGCGGCGAGTCCCGCCGCCACATGATGGGTGTCTGGGTCGGATTGAAGGATGTCTTCGCCCTCGATGTAAATAGCCTTGAACGTGCCTTCGACCGCAGCATCCAGCATATTTGGAATCCGCAGACCAGGCTCCTTGTCGAGCGTGACACCCCACAGCTTCTCGAAGGTGGCGCGGACGGCGTCGTTCGAGACGTGCCGGTAATCTGTCAGTTCGTGCGGGAAGGAGCCCATGTCGCAGGCGCCCTGGACATTGTTCTGGCCGCGCAGGGGATTGACGCCGACGCCCTTCCGGCCAAGGTTGCCGGTCGCTAGCGCGAGATTGGCGATCGCGAGCACCGTCGTCGAACCCTGGCTGTGCTCGGTGACGCCGAGCCCATAATAGATCGCCGCATTGCCGCCGGTCGCATAGAGCCGCGCGGCCTTGCGGATGGTGTCGGCAGGAACGCCGGAGACCTTTTCGACTGTTTCCGGGCTGTTGCGGGGCTCCGAGACAAATTCCGCCCATTCCTGGAATTCTTCCCAATCGCAGCGTTCGCGCACGAAAGCCTCGTTGACGAGACCCTCGGTCACGATGACATGGGCAAGCGCGGACAACACCGCGACATTGGTACCTGGTTGCAAAGGCAGATGATAATCGGCCTCGACATGCGGCATGCGCACGAGATCAATGCGGCGGGGGTCGACAACGATCAATTTCGCGCCTTCCCGCAACCGCTTTTTCATGCGCGAGGCAAACACAGGATGCCCGTCGGTCGGGTTGGCGCCGATAATCATTATGACATCGGATTCGTCGACCGAATCGAAATCCTGGGTCCCGGCCGACGTCCCGAAAGCGGTCCCGAGGCCATAGCCCGTCGGGGAATGGCAGACCCGCGCGCACGTATCGACATTGTTGTTGCCAAAACCTGCCCGGACGAGTTTTTGGATGAGATAGGTTTCCTCATTTGTGCAGCGCGAGGAGGTGATGGCGCCGACCGAATTCCTGCCGTGTTCCGCCTGGATGCGTTTGAATTCGGACGCCGCATGGGCGAAGGCTTCGTCCCACGAAACTTCCCGCCAGGGGTCTGAAACCTTGGCGCGGATCATCGGCTTCAAGATGCGATCCCTGTGGGTCGCATAGCCCCAGGCGAAGCGGCCCTTGACGCAGGAATGGCCGTGGTTTGCCTTGCCGTCCTTGTAGGGAACCATGCGGA
>JBOHJV010000102.1:0-12343 GCA_050728695.1 Methylocella sp.
CAAACAGCCTTCAATCGACGACCATTGCAGATCATCCAGCCAAAATAATCCCTCTCCCATGATCCACCTCCATAGAGGTTGAATCATTCGTCAATTAATGCTTCGTCAAATTGAGTGCAGTCCCTAGAAACCTTGATCTGGCAAGCGAAATCGATATGCGATTCCCCTGACCTTGTCGAGAGATCTAGTGGCCTATCCAGCCGCCGATAATACGTCTACCGCAAAATGGGGCATTCCAGAACGCTTTGAGCCGGGCACGTTTGCGTTGGCGCTGGTCGTGACGTCGGTCGCGCCTGACCATTGTTCGCCAGCGTCGCGGCATTTGATTTCTGGCCACGTCCCGAGAGGGTGCCGAGGGTGTGTTGACGAGCGCGCTTCGGAGTGCAAGCCGTGCCCAGTATATAAACTTGGTCTATTGTGATCTGTTAGGCGGGATCGAGGGTGCACTTTTCCTCCCGAACGAAAAATGCTTTATGGGACATCTCGTTGCCCTTCGGCAGTGGCGCCGGAGCCATCGGGGGCTACGCGTTCCCCGCCCTTTTTGCGTGGAAGACACGGCCGCGCGTCGCCAACAATCGGGATTGAAACCACGGGTGTGACGAAATGAACGGCGTCAGCGAGATCCGGTCGGCCTTTCTCGATTTCTTCAAAAAGAACGCACACGAGATAGTGGCTTCTTCGCCGCTCGTGCCACGAAACGACCCAACCCTCCTGTTCACCACCGCCGGAATGGTTCAGTTCAAGAATCTTTTCACCGGCGTCGAAAAGCCCGCCTATACGCGCGCGGCGACCGCCCAAAAATGCGTCCGCGCGGGCGGAAAACACAATGATCTCGACAATGTTGGTTATACAGCGCGTCACCATACTTTTTTTGAAATGCTGGGCAATTTTTCGTTCGGCGACTATTTTAAGCCGCTAGCCATCGAACTCGCCTGGAAATTGCTTACGCGCGAATTCGGCCTGCAAAAAGATCGACTTCTCGTCACGGTTTACCATGACGACGATGACGCCTATGCGTTGTGGAAGAAGATCGCTGGCTTTCCGGACTCCAAAATCATCCGTATCGGAACCGCGGACAATTTTTGGGCGATGGGCGACACGGGTCCATGCGGTCCCTGCTCCGAGATTTTCTACGATCAGGGCGACAAGCTCCAAGGCGGTCCGCCGGGCAGCCAGGGCGCGGACGGCGACCGTTTTCTCGAATTTTGGAACCTCGTCTTTATGCAATTCGAGCAGGTCTTACCTGACGAGCGCATCGATTTGCCGCGGCCATCGATCGATACCGGCATGGGGCTTGAAAGGATCGCCGCGCTCCTGCAAGGTGTTGCGTCCAATTACGACATAGACCTTATGCGCGCCTTGATCCTCGCTGTCGCCGCGGTGACCGGCGTCGATCCGGACGGTCCGCAAAAGGCGAGCCACAGGGTCATCGCCGACCATTTACGCGCCGCCGCATTCCTCGTCGCCGACGGTGTCTTACCCTCGAACGAGGGGCGCGGTTACGTGCTGCGCCGGATCATGCGCCGCGCCATGCGCCACGCCCAAATGCTTGGCGCGAAGGAACCTCTCATGTGGCGGCTGGTTCAACCACTTTCGCGGGAAATGGGCCAGGCCTACCCCGAGCTTTTGCGCGCCGAACCGCTCATCATCGAAACCCTTCGCCTCGAAGAGACCAGGTTCCTCGACACTCTCGCGCGTGGCCTGTCGATCCTTGACGAGGCAACCCGCGATCTCCCGCATGGCGGCACCCTGCCTGGGGACGTCGCGTTCAAACTCTACGACACTTACGGTTTTCCGCTCGATCTCACCCAGGATGCCTTGCGCGCGCGCGCGCTGCATGTGGACGCGGAAGGGTTCGAGGCCGCGATGGAGCGCCAGCGGCGCGAGGCGCGCAAGGCGTGGGCCGGGTCCGGCGAATTGGCGACCGAGGCTTTATGGTTCGGCGTCAAGGAGAAAACCGGAGCAACGGAGTTCTTGGGCTACGAGATGGAGCGCGCGGAGGGGCTTGTCGCCGCGATCCTCAAGGACGGCAACGATGTCCAATCGCTCGGCCCAGGCGAAACCGGATCCGTCATCTTCAATCAGACGCCTTTCTATGGCGAGTCAGGCGGCCAAGTCGGCGACACCGGCGTCATGCGTGCTAGCGGCATTTCCTTCCGTGTCGACAATACGCAGAAAAAACTTGGCAATCTCGTTGTTCACGAAGGATTGGTCGAAGAAGGCGAGCTGCGCCTCGGGCTCGCCCTTGAGCTTATCGTCGATCACGAGCGCCGGCGGGCGGTACGTGCCAATCATTCGGCGACGCATCTTCTGCACGAGGCGCTCCGTCAGGTGCTTGGCGAACACGTGGCGCAAAAGGGGTCGCTCGTGGCGCCCGGCCGGTTGCGTTTCGATTTTACCCACCATAAGCCGATCGGCTTGGCTGAGCTCGTCCGCGTCGAGGACATCGCCAATCGCGCCGTGCTGGACAACACTCCTGTCGTAACCCGCCTGATGGGCATTGACGAGGCCATGGGGATCGGCGCCCGCGCGCTTTTCGGGGAGAAATATGGCGACGAAGTTCGCGTCGTGGCGATGGGCGTTGCGCCGACAAGCGAGGATGGATTGCGAGACTCCTCGACACCGGCTTTTTCAACCGAGCTTTGCGGCGGCACGCATGTTTCGCGCACCGGCGATATCGGGATCATCACGATCGTCTCGGAAACCGCGGTCGCGGCCGGCGTCCGGCGCATCGAAGCCAAGACGGCGGCCGAGGCGCGCCGTCATCTCACCGCGCGGGCGCAAGGACTGCAAGCGGTTGCAGCGCTTCTGAGGGCTCCCGAAGAGGACGCGGCCAAGCGCCTGGCGAGCCTCATCGAAGAGAGCCGGAAACTTGAACGCGAGTTGAGTGAGGCGCGCAGAGACCTAGCAATGGGCGGAGCCGCGGCCCGAAGTACGCATCCCACGGAAGAAATCGCCGGGGTCAAATTCTTCTCTCGCGTGGTATCTGGAATCGCCGTGAAGGATCTGAAATTGCTCGCCGACGAAGCGAAGCTAAGCGTCGGCTCTGGAGTTGTCGCGATCGTCGGCGTCGACGGCGATGGGAAGGCGGGCATTGTGGTCGCCGTCACGCGCGATTTGACGGAGCGCTTCGACGCCGTCCGGCTGGTACGCTCAGCGGCTGCCAAACTCGGCGGCAAGGGCGGCGGCGGCCGCCGCGACATGGCTCAAGCGGGAGGACCGCATAGTGCCGCCGCGCTTTCGGCGCTGGCGGCGATTGCCGACCAGCTGCGGGAAATAGGAAGCTCTGCCTAGACGGCTAGGGCGCGCCGCGTCTTCACCCCCCGGCCCCACGAAGCGGGGAAGTTCGTCACCACAGCGCATAGGCCAAATTCGATGTTCAAAAAGATCCTGGTCCCAATCGACCTGACCGAATTGACGATCACCAAACCAGCCCTCGAGGCCGCGGTGGAGCTCGCGCTTCAGGCGAAGGGCACGTTGCGGCTCATCGCGGTCGAAACATTGCTTCCCGCGAGTTTCATGGAATATGTGCCGCTGGAGTTCGACAAAACGCAAGAAGAGCGCGCCGTTCGCGCGCTTGAAGAGATCAGCGCCAGCCTTGCCATCCCAAAGGAGAGCATTTCGCATATCGTCAGGTTTGGCGGTATTTATGTCGAGGTACTGGCCGAAGCCGATGAGTGGAGCGCCGAACTAATCGTAGTCGGATCACATAGGCCCTCCATGTCGACCTATCTGATCGGCTCCAATGCCAAAACGATCGTGCGGCATGCCAAATGTTCGGTGTTGGTCATCCGCACGTAAAGCCATAATTTTTTAAAAATCGTGGCTACCGGAGCGGTCCGAGGTTACCTCCATCGCGGAGCCGCGCCGGGTTTACGCCGCGGCGACAAAGAAAAACCCGCGGCAATTGTCGTGCGCGTTTGCGGCGCGGCCGCGCGGGATGGGGCGATCCTTCACCAGCTCTCCGCGCATCAAGGACCTTTGATACGCTTCGCGCGCGAGACTAGCGACAAGTTCCATGTGGTGTTGCTCTCGGCGACGGCCGGACGGCCATTGGCGCAACATCGCGGCGAGGGCAAGAGCGGGACGTGGCTTTGATTCAGCAGCGGCTCTTTCGATTGGCCAGCACGCCAGGCTAGCCGGAGATCGCGAAATGGCGCAAGCACAAGGTGCTGGGATATATTTTGGCGGTGCCGCGTGGATCTGCTCCGATCGGCGCGGCCTCCGCGCCTGGAGCAAAATAAGGCGAAACCCCCGTTGTTGAACCACGCCCACCCGTCTCGGCGTCTGTCCGATTCCAGCGATCTCTTCGCGCGGGACATAGTGAAAGGCCTCTTTCATGCTGATTGCGTAGGTTGATACCGGTCCAAATGCCGCTCGGTTGCTCGACGACGACGCTCTTGCCGCGGAGCATCCGCTCGTCTAGCGCGGGTTGCATTTGCTCCATGTGTGAAGTTTTGGTGCGGGCGGCCGGAATCGAACCGGCACTCTGTCGCCAGAACTGGATTTTGAGTCCAGCGCGTCTACCAGTTCCGCCACGCCCGCATGTGGCCGCGAGCTTTTCTCGCCGCGGCTGCCGCGCGACTCTTTTGCGGCTCTCAACCGCGCCTATCTGCCACAATAAAGAGCAGCGAGTCTAGCAGAACCCAGCGGACGATCAGGGCAAAATTCTTCATCGTCGAGCGCGCAATTCGGCTCTGAAGGTTTTGCTGACGCACGCCTCCCGGCGTTGGCGCGGGAGGGAGAGTTTTGAGTAATCGCGCTTTTGGATGTTGGCAGCCAAGCAAGACGAAGGCGAGATTGTGGGGCGAGAATCCTTCTTCGTTCGGCGACAATCATCGTCGAAGGCTGTGCCCAACCGCCGGTGGAGATGATTCTCGATCTCCCAGTGCGCGCGTCTCGCCGCGAAGCGGCAGCGCCGGCCGGAAGAGAGGTTATGGAAAAGCGCGTCGCGCTCGACGCCTGGCCGTTTTCTTGTCCAAGCGCGTGGCCGCTGGCCGCGACGCCGCGCGGATTTCGCCGCTCAGAGTCCAGCTCTTTCAGCCAGAAGATGGCGGCTGCTGCCCGCCACCTTCGCGCCGCGATCCCGCGACGTCCTGGAGCGGTCGTCTTATGAACGGCGCCATTGCCGGCGAGTTCCGCGTCGGCAAAGATGTAAACGTCCGGATTTGCGGTTTTCGCTGTTGCGCGCTCTCAGAGCAAGCGCAATTGCTCGCCCACGCGCGCCGGAGGTTGGAAGAGATCGCGACGCAACGACGCGCGGATTCGCCCAAGGCCGAGCCGTGCCGCCGCCGCCTCGAACCTGCGCCCGATCATCGAGGCGTAGGGACCAGACCCCGTCATCCGCGCGCCAAACGTTGAATCGTAAAGCTTGCCCGCGTGGGCCGCGCGCATCAGCGAAAGAACATGCTTGAGCTTGCCCGGATAATGCGCGCGCAGCCACTCGCCAAAGAGTTCGCGGACTTCGAGCGGCAGCCGCAACAAAACGTAACCGGCATCGCGCGCGCCCATCGCTTGCGCGCGGGCGAGGATCGCCTCGATCTCGGCGTCGTTGATCGCGGGGATGATCGGGGCGACCATGACGGCGGATGGGACATTCGCCGCCGCCAGCCGCCGGATCGCGTCGAGCCGCCGTTCTGGGCTGCTGGCGCGGGGTTCCATTTCGCGGGCAAGCGCGGGATCAAGCGTCGTCACCGACAAAGCCACTTTGACCAGGCCATTCTCGGCCATTGGGGCGAGGAGATCGAGATCGCGCAAGACAAGCGCGGATTTGGTGACGATTGCAACCGGATGATTGGTTCTGGCCAGCAATTCGAGCACCTTGCGCATTAGAAGTTCCTTGCGCTCGATCGGCTGATAGGGATCGGTATCGGTTCCAATCGCGATGGTTTTGGCGGCATAGCCCGGCGCCGACAATTCGCGCTCAAGCAGGGTAGCCGCATTGGTCTTGGCGAAAAGCCTTGTCTCGAAATCGAGGCCAGGCGACAGGCCAAGGTAGGCATGGGTCGGTCGCGCGAAACAATAGACGCAGCCATGCTCGCAGCCGCGATAAGGATTGATCGATCGGTCGAAGGAAAGATCGGGAGATTCATTTCGCGTGATGATCGTTTTGGCGGACTCGCGCGTCACTTGCGTCAACAATGGTGGCAAATCCTCGGGCCGATCCCAGCCATCATTTTCGAAACAGCGGTTCTCTTTTTCGAAGCGTCCGCTGGCGTTCGACAAGGCGCCCCGGCCCCGCAGCGGCGGACGCGCCGCGCCGTCCGCGGCCGGCGCGCGAGCCAACGCCCGCGCGACACGTCCGGCGAGGCTCGCGGGTGGCAGCGGGGACGCCTTTGACGGGGCCATGGCGCGCCCCGCCACCGTCTCGATGTGGTTTTGCCACGCGGCATCCATTGCCGCTACTTCCGGCGTAGTTGGCATGGCGGACTAGCCCTTCTCGCCGTTGTCTTGTTTTTGCCGTGTTTCCGGCATGTTTTCGGAGCGTGACCGCCGCGACAGCGTGATCCAGAAAACCTTTGAACACGGAATGTTCCATGTTCAGAAATAGAACATATACGGAACAATCCGCCTGAAGTCAAATGTTCTTGTGGATAAGCGTGGATAACTCTTGCCGGAAATTGGGCTCTGGAACCCAAGCACGCTGAATCGATGATGGAAGTGGAACAATAACGCGGCATGGCTCTAGGCAAGCGCGCGCCGAGCTGCGCATTGGGAGCGCGGCGCACGCCGGCCTGGCGGCCAAGTCAGCGCGCGGAGCAGGACCAGTTCAATTTGCCTGGATGGTGGTCTGGCGTGCCATTACCGGTAGCGATGCGGCAGGGCGCGAGCGCCATCGAAAAGCCGAGGCGCGACTTGTTCGTGGCCTTCGATCGCGAGGAGCCGGGATTTCGTTGCGATGCCGCCATTCGCCGAGAAACCGCCAATCCCGCCGCCGGTCGCGACCACTCGATGGCAAGGCACGATGATCGCAAACGGGTTTCGCGCGAGAGCTTGCCCAACGGCGCGAGCCGAGCCCGCGGCGCCGGCCTTTGCCGCGAGGGCGCCGTAGGTCATCGTCGCGCCTCGCGGAATGCACCTCGCGGCCTCGTAGACGCGGCGGTGGAATGACGCCACGAGGTCCATGTCCAGCAGGACAAACGATAGGTCGGCAGGCTCGCCGCGCAGATACGCGACGATAGCGTCTTGTGCGCGAACTACCTCGGATGGTGGGGCCGCCTCAATCGCGCGTGAAAATCGCTGGAGCACGCGCGCCTGGGTCGTTCGTTCGTTGACCTCCGGAAGTTGTACGCAGCCGATCCCCCGCGCGCTCCAGGCGATCGCGCATCCGCCAATCGCCGTGTCGAAGAGTGTAAAAAATACCGCCATGGAGCCAATCGTAGCACTCGCCACGAAATTCACACGCGAAATATCAAAAAAACGGGCACAGGCCCGCTGGAACCTCTGGCCAGCTTCGCCCAAGCGACTATCCGGATCGGATGTCCTTTCGGAAAGCTTAGGAGGCGAACGAGGCACCGAGTTGAGCTACGGGCTTTTCTGCCCGGGACGATACGGTCTCTCGTCCGGCGCCGCCAACTTACCTCTAGCACAACCGGCATTTTCCAAGTTACAAGGATGAGGCATTTGGAGCGGGCGCTTAAGACTCGCCCCCGGTCTACTTGCTCGCCAAAGGATCGACGACACCGCCGATGAGATTGGCCGCGAACAGCGTGTCTGAGGTCAGCGCCCGGCGCAGCGGACACGGGCGGGCAACCGTCGTCGCAGTCTCATCCTCGCGCGCGAAAAGCGCCGCCCGCGCCTCGGCCAGGCTCGCTTCTCGGAAGCCGCACGTCTCGCCGGGACGCATCTGCGCGAGCCTGCCGATGTCCGCGCGCGCGACATGACCAAGCTTTGGATAGCCGCCTGTCGGCTGACGATCGGCCATGAGAACAAGCGGCTGCTTGTCGCCGGCGATTTGGATCGCGCCGAGCGCAGTTCCGTCGGACACAATGTCATATCCCCCCGCGTGCGCGATTTCGGGCCCATCGAGCCGATAGGCCATGCGGTCGGCCATCGGTGTGAGCGTGAATACGCCAGAGAAAAAGGCGCTCAGAGTCTCGGCCGCGAAACAATCGTCTTGCGGGCCAAGCACGACTCGAAAGGGGTCCGGCGCGGGGGCGAGCCATGGCGCATCAATTATCGCTTCGAAGCTTGCGCCGTGAAGCCTCACTGTCGACGCGGCCGGCAGTACATCGCCCGCGCGCAGCATGCGTCCGTCTATCCCGCCGATCGCGGAGCGCATATGGGTTGCCCGGCTGCCCATCGTAACTGGCGTCTCGAAGCCGCCTTCGACGGCGAGATAAGCGAAGGCGCCGGACTCGCCAGCCCGCGCCGCCAGGACCTCGCCAGGCCGCAACAGGAGGCGCGCCGCGATTGGCAGCGGTTCGCCGTCGCGGCACCAGACAAAAGCCCCGCCCGCAAAGGCAAGCGCGAGCGGCGCGCCGTCGCAAACAACTTCTAGGCCGCCGGTTGACACTTCTACAGCGGCCGCGCGGTCGTTGCCGAGAGCCAAATTGGCGGTCCGGAAGGCAACCCAGTCCATGGGTCCCGCCGGGGTCACGCCATAGCGTAGAAAGCCGTGGCGCCCGCCGTCCTGAATGGTTGCGCCCGGACCGGCGTGCAGCACGCGCAGGCCTCCCCGCATTTCATGTCTCGTCCAAATATTCGTGGCCTGCGCAAAATTCTCCGGCGTCCGCCACCATGCTCATCGCATCGAAGGCGGCGGGATCGATTCGTTCGAAGCAAAGCTCGTCGCCGACGCCAGCGAGAAAAACCTGCTCGCGCCGGGGATCGAACATTTTGACCGGCGTACGGCCGATCGCGTACCAGCCAGTCGGCATGGCGCAGCTGGCGATGAGCGCCTGACCGCCCGCGATCAGCAACGATCCGGACGGCGTAGGCGCGCGCGGCACGGGCCGGCGCGGGATCGTGAGTTCTGGCGGAAGCCCGCCTAGAAACGTGAATCCCGGCGCGAATCCATACATATAGACACGGTAGCGCGCGCCTTGGTGCAGGTCGATGATGCGCGCGCGCGGCAATCCGAGAAGTGCCGCGACCTCGGCGATATCCTCGCCATGCGGCGGATCGTAGCAGGCCGGAATGTGCCAGCGGTGTTGCCGCGTCCGCGGCGGGGCCGACGCGCAGTCGAGCCCCGCGAGCGCATCGACGAGCGCGTCCGTCGTCAAACGGCGCGGATCGAAATGAATCATCAGCGAACGATAGGTCGGCGCGGTCTCGATCACGCCTTCAATGTCCGCTCGTTGGATGGCGGCGTCGAGCGCCAAAACCCGGTCATGGATCTTGGGGTCGATGGTGGCGCCGAATTCGACAACGAGCGCGGATTCTCCGGCGGGCAAATAGCGCGGTTTGGGGACCATGCCGGAGCCTCTTTAAACCGCCGCGAAAGGCGCGAGCGCAATCCCGGCTTCCTCGAGGCGAGCGCGCACCGCTCTCGCCATGGCGACCGCATTCGGGCTATCGCCGTGGACACAGATGCTATCGATGCCAGCAGGCAAGCGCTTGCCGGAGACTGAGATGATTGCACCTTCCAATACCATGGCGAGGACGCGCGCGGCGGCCTCCTTAGCGTCGTGCAGCACGGCGCCGGGGGTGGACCTTTCGACAAGACGGGCCGCATCCGTATAGGCGCGATCGACATAAATTTCGCGGGCGACGGCAAGCCCCTGCGCAAGACCTGCAGTCTCCAATTTCGTTCCGGCGGGAGCAAGGAAGCCGAGGTTTGGCCCGACAGCTTTCACCACCCGCGCGATGGCCCGCGCGATCGCCTCGTCCTCCGCCGCGATATTGCTGAGCGCGCCATGGACCTTCACATAGGTTAGCCTTGCACCCGCGTAAGCGGCAAGCGCGTTCGCGGCGCCGATCTGATAGGCGACGAGCCGCTCGATTTCTCCCGCCGTGAACGGCAATCCGCGGCGGCCGAATCCCCAGAGATCGGGAAATCCCGGATGGGCTCCGATCGCGACCCCCTTGGCCTTCGCGGCCCTAAAAGTTTGCGCCATGATCTCCGGATCGCCGGCATGAAAGCCGCAGGCGACATTGACGCTCGTGACAATATCGAGCATGGCGTCGTCGTCGCCGATCCGGTAGGCGCCAAAACCTTCGCCGCAATCGCAGTTCAAATCGACGCTGCGCAAGGCTTCCTTCCTTTAGGGGGTGGCGGTTTCACGCCGCCCGGTTGCGGGGCGGATCTGCGACAATTTCCTCGCGTCTAAAACCCTGCGCATAAAGCAGCGCGGTCAGATCACCGTGATCGATCCGCGCATGGGCGACGGCGGCGACCTTGGGTTTGGCGTGAAAGGCAACGCCGAGCCCCGCGGCTTCGAGCATCGCTAAATCGTTGGCGCCGTCGCCAACCGCAAGAGTGTCCACGACGGAGAGGCCGTGCTCTTCGCGCAAATGCGTTAGCGCCGCGAGCTTAGCGTCCTTGCCGAGGACCGGCGCCGCGACAAGCCCGCTAAGCATGTCGTCCTCGCCGAATAAAAGCTCGTTTGCTTGGTGTTCGTGAAAGCCGATCCTTTCCGCGATGACGGATGTAAAAACCGAGAACCCGCCCGAAACGAGCACGGTATATGCACCATTCGCCCGCATGGTTTGCACCAAGGCGCGTCCGCCCGGCCTCAAGGTGATTTTATTGGCGACCACGCCCAAGATTGTAGCGCGGTCAAGGCCCTTGAGCAAAAGAGTTCGCTCGCGCAACGCCGGTGCGAAGGCGATTTCGCCGCGCATCGCGCGTTCAGTGATCGCGGCGACTTCGGCCCGTTTGCCGATTTCAGCGGCGAGCTCGTCGATGCACTCCTCGCCAATCATGGTCGAATCCATGTCGGCCAGCAAGAGCTTCTTGCGCCGCACTTGCACCCTTTGCACGATAACATCGACGGGCGCGTTATCGAGAGCGGAGCGGAGCCTATCCGCGACGGCTTTTGCGTCGGCGGCAGGTTCGGGGTCGAAAGCAATGTCGGCGGCAATACACGGATCGAGCCAGTTCAACGGCCCTGGCCGTCTTAAGGCATCGCTCGCCCGCTGGAGCATTTCGCGGGTCAAAATTGGAATTGCCGGGTCGCAAACTAGCGTTGCAACATGCGTCATGGGGCGTCCTGGGCAAACTCACTTCGCCGGATCCCTGCCTTCCGCCGGATGGTTGCCTTGGAGGAGCGATCAGCCGGCATTATTTCATGCCAAGACAGGTTCAAACGCAACTCTCTTTCGAATAAGCACGGCCGCGTCGAAGGTTTCCTTCGCCGCGCTTGCCTGCTATCCCGGCCCCTATGACAGCGCACGCACTCGAAAACATCCGCAATTTTTCCATTGTCGCCCATATCGACCATGGCAAATCCACCCTCGCCGACCGGCTCATCCAGGTCACAGGCGCGATATCCGAGCGGGATATGGTCGAGCAGGTGCTGGATTCGATGGATATCGAGCGCGAGCGCGGCATTACCATTAAGGCGCAGACGGTGCGCCTCGAATACAAGGCGCACGACGGCAAGACGTACATTTTGAATTTGATGGACACGCCGGGCCACGTCGACTTCGCCTACGAAGTGTCGCGTTCGCTCGCCGCCTGCGAAGGCTCGCTCTTGGTGGTGGACGCGAGCCAGGGCGTCGAGGCGCAGACGCTTGCCAACGTCTATCATGCGCTCGATGCCGGCCATGAGATCGTGCCGGTGTTGAACAAAATCGATCTTCCCGCCGCCGAACCCCTGCGCATCAAACAGCAGATCGAGGACGTGATTGGGCTCGATGCCTCGCGGGCCGTGCTCATTTCGGCGAAGACCGGGCAGGGCGTGGATTCTGTTTTGGAGGCGATCGTTGCCCGCCTGCCGCCGCCAAAGGGCGACGAGACCGCGCCGTTGAAGGCGCTATTGGTCGATTCTTGGTACGACGCCTATCTCGGCGTCGTCGTGCTTGTGCGGGTCATCGACGGAACGCTCAAAAAGCACCAGAAGATCGCGATGATGGGAACGGACGCCCATTACGAGATCGACAAAATTGGGGTGTTCCGGCCCAAAATGCAGGATGTGGCGGAGCTGGGAGCCGGCGAAGTCGGCTTCATCACCGCGCAGATCAAAGAGGTCGCCGACACGCGGGTCGGCGACACGATCACCGATGCGCGCCACCCTTGCGCGGGAGCGCTGCCCGGCTTTAAGCCGGCGCAGCCGGTGGTTTTCTGCGGGCTGTTTCCGGTCGATGCGGCGAATTTCGGCGATCTTCGCGCGGCAATGGGACGGCTTCGTCTGAACGACGCGAGCTTTTCCTACGAGATGGAGAGCTCGGCGGCGCTTGG
>JBOHJV010000103.1:0-12328 GCA_050728695.1 Methylocella sp.
AGATTCGCCATTCCCCTAGACTCCCATCGGCCGCGCAACGCCCCCGGCCGCGAGATGATCGCACGCGCCAAGGGCTTTGTCGCATGCTTTCGCACGGGTAAAGATTCGGCAAGGCGCCGCTGCAGCGTTAGTGTGCCGGTTTTGGCGAATATCCGGACTTTACGCCTTGACGCCAACAAAATCGCCATTGTCCGGCGCCCGGCGCGCCGCTCTCACCGACTTCGGAGCGCGTCGCCACGAGGGTCCGGCCTTGCTTAAATCCGTCGAACGCGGCAATCTCAGCGTGACAAGGCCGTCCTCCGGCGGACGAGCAGCGGCGGGGGCGCTGGACGCGAGAGGGTTTTTGCAAAGACCATGCGCGCCCCCAACGAGATCGATTTCTGGCGCGGCTTTGCCCTCGTTACGATTTTCATCAACCACATTCCGGGGATCTATTTCGAGCGGTTCACCTTTCGCAACGTGTCGCTGTCGGATTCGGCCGAGCTTTTTGTATTTCTCGCTGGTTGGGCGATGCGCAAACTTATCGATGGTTCTGCCCGCGCGCTGCCGGCAAAATGGCTCGTTCTACGGCTGGAAGCCCGCGCCTTCGAAGTCTATGTCGCGCAGATGGTCGTCACCGAGCTGGCCATCGCGCTTCTCGCGGCGGCCGCGCTCTGTCTCGACGCGCCGTTCCTCCTTGATTGGCACAATGCGTCGGCGATCTTCAATGATCCTATCAAGGCCCATATCGGTCTCGTTTTGCTCACCCATCAGCTCGGCTATTTCAACATTCTTCCCCTCTATGTCGTGTTAATTTTCATCGCTCCGGCGATCGCGCTGCTCCATCGTCATGCCGCCGCGCTTTTGCCGCTCGTCTCGCTTGGGATATATGCCGGAGCTCTGGTGTTCGGCGTGAACTTGCCGACTTGGCCGGTCGAGGGCACCTGGTTCCTTGATCCGCTCGCCTGGCAGCTCATCTATGTCCTCGGTTTCCTGCTTGCGGGCGAAGACGGGATTGGCGGTTTCGCGCGGCGTCGCCATACCATTTTGCGCTGGCTCGCGCTGCCGGTCGTGGCGCTCGGCGTTGCCGTGGGCATGACGAATTTCTCGCCCGATCCGGTCTATCTCCCCGAGCCGAAGCTCTTTTTTACATTCGACAAAACGTTTCTGTCGCCGGCCCGGCTCATTCACAGTCTGGCATTGACGGCGATTTTCGCCGGCACCTTCAAAATCATCGCTCGTTGGCTACCGCGGCTTCCGGGCTATTTATGCCTTCTCGGGCGCAATTCGCTCGGCGTGTTCTGCGCCCTGTCGCTGCTGAGCCTGAGCGGGCAAATCGTCCGCTTCGTCTACGGCGGATATGTTGCAACCGACGCATTCATCGTTATCTTGGGTGTTCTTACTCTGGGTCTCATCGCATGGGCGGCGGAATGGCGCGAAAGAATGCGGGCGGCATTGGCGGGAAAGCCGCTTTCGCCCTAGCGCTGGGCTTCCTCTTTACGCCGGGAATGCCGGCTTCCCGCGCGGAAGACGCCGCCCAGCCTCCCGTCGTCGCGCCGCCCATGAGCCCGCCCTGCGACGTGCCGGCGACGGACATCGCCGCCCCGGCCACGCTCCCCAACGTGACCCAGGCCCTACAAAAGGGCGAGAAAGTGCAAATTCTCGCGATCGGCTCATCCTCGACGCTCGGGTACGGGGCTTCGTCCAAGGACATGAGCTATCCTTCGCAGCTCGAATCGATCCTCGAACATGCCCTCAAGGGCGTCGATGTCGTGATCCTCAATCGCGGCGTCTCCGGCGAAATGGCGGAGGACACAGCCGAGCGAATCCGAAGTGAGGTCGCGCTCAGGAATCCAGGCCTTGTTCTTTGGCAGCTAGGAACAAATGACGCGCTGGCCCGGATCCCGCTGCGGGATTTCGAGGACACGGTGCGTTCGACGATCCGCTGGCTGAAGGAGAACCGGATCGACGTCGTGCTCGTCGGGGTGCAATATACCGTGCGCCTCGCCCGGGACGCGAATTATGAAGCGATACGCGCCAGCCTGCAGAAAATCGCGGCCGAGGAAAATATTCTTTACGTCCGCCGCTACGATGCGATGCGGTTCATCGCCCAAAGAAGGGCAAATTTGCAATTGATGGCGGGCGATAATTTCCATCTCAACGATCTTGGCTACCAGTGCATGGCGGAACACATAGCCCATGCC
The DNA here is from genome assembly GCA_050728695.1 of Methylocella sp. Taxonomy (GTDB): domain Bacteria; phylum Pseudomonadota; class Alphaproteobacteria; order Rhizobiales; family Beijerinckiaceae; genus Methylocapsa. The sequence continues at coordinate 2,184 of JBOHJV010000103.1, forward strand.
ATGATCGTCAGTCTTTTCGTTAAGCGCGTGCGGCCCACCCACAATTAACGTGACTTCGCTTAACCGACATCGAACCAGGTCACCATGCCGGCCGTCTGGCGCCCCGCCATCAGGCATTCGATCACCCATTTGCCCGGATTGCCGGCGACGAAGGCGACATGTTTGGTCTTGCCTTCGGGAACGAGGACGGCATCGCGCCAATAAGGCTCCCAACCATCGTCGAGATCATGTAGGAGCCGCATCGCGTGCCCATGCACATGCATTTGCTGCGCGAAGGCCGTATGGTTCACAAAGCCAAGCGTGACTGGGGTTCCGCGTTTGACCGAAAAAAGCGGCGCCGTCGCAAATCCTGGCACGGCCTTTCCATTCAGCTTCCAATATAAGGGGCGATCTTGCGCCGCCGCCGGGATAGGCCCGGTCCCCATGCCGGCGATTGGCTCCATCAAAATATCGACTTTGCGCGACGCCTGCAGCTTGATCTCGCTGGGCAGTAGCGGATTTTGCGGCAGCGAGGCGACCGGCGGCAAGGGAGCGCGCTTTTCTCCCGCGGTCTTAAAGGCGAGAAGAACGCGGTCTGGCTCTTTGTCTCCAAGCAGCGTTATGCTCGCATCCGCTCCAGCGTCCCCCGGAAGATCGAGCATGATATCGAAACGCGCTCCGGGCCCAAGCGGAATCATCCGCCGGACAGGCTCGAAGGCTTCGCACGGCTGACCATCGACCGCGAGGATCAAGGGTCTGACCCCGTTGAATGCAATTAACATCAGCCGCGTATCGACGGCGCTCAAAATCCGCAGCCGCAAGCGCGATGCGGGCGGCAGGGTTTCTTCAACCGGAACAGCGCGCGAGTTGAGGCTGACGAGCGGCCCGATGCGGCCCGCCCCCATGACGTCCGTGGCGGCGTTGAAACCGCCCAGCTGACCTTTGCCGTCGAGCTTCCAATCGGCGAGAACGACAAGCATGTCGCGGTCGGCCGCGGGCGGATCTCGCTCGTCGACGATCATCATGCCATAAAGCCCGCGATCGAGCTGCTCGCCGATGAACGGCAAGACGTGCGGATGATACCAATAAAGCCCGCTGTCGGGAGGGGTAAAACGGTAATCGAAAGAGCCGCCTGGCGGGACCGGCTCTTGCGTCAGGCCGGCGACGCCATCCATCGCATTGACGATGCGCACGCCGTGCCAGTTGAGGCTCGCCGGCTGGGCGAGCTTGTTGACAAGCCTTACTTTAACTTCCTCGCCTTTTTTGTAGCGCAGCAGCGGCCCGGGCACCTCCCCATTGTAGCTCCAGACGGCGGTAGGAGAAGCAGGCTCAGGCAGAAGGCGCAAATTGCCCTCCCGCGTCTCAAGGACACGGAAACCTTCCTGCAAGGAGGGCGGCTCCGCCCGCGCGGGCAGCGCCAAAATGGTGGCCAGCGTATGCCCGAGAAATAGACGGCGGCTGATTCTTTCGAGCGGCATCAAAATCCTGCGGGGTGTGCAAGGGCTCAATGGCGGCCAAGGTGAAAGCCGCGAGTCGAGTCGTGAGTTTAGATCCAGCGCCGGACCTTGGCCTTGTAGCGCAAATATTTGTCGCCGAATTTTTTTTCGAGATAAGCTTCCTCCGGTTCGATCACGCCTTTTTGCAATACCGCCGCAAGCCCCGCGGAGAGGAGAAGAATCCACAAGGAATTGACGATGCAGCCGATGCCGGTATTGAGCAAGATCATGCCGATATAGAAGGGATTGCGGCTTACGCTGAACGGCCCCTCGGTTGCGATATCGGTCGTCGGCCTGCGGACGTAAAGGTTGGTTTTGACCCGGACCATTTCCCGCACCGCGAAGAGCTTGATGTTGACAGCCGCGAAAATGACAATGAGTCCCAGCGGCAAGCCCCACCCCTCCGGCAGGAACAACGCGGGCCAAATCATGTCGAGACCAAACCCCAGCACCAATACCCCCGCGAAGATCATCGTGGGCGAAGCAATGACATTGGCCCGATCTGCAGCCGGATCGCATCCCCATCGTCTTTTTTGCATCGCCGGCGGCTCCTTTCGCTTTTGCTTTTAGCCAATTCTACCAAATGTTTCGCGTGAAGCATTTGGTAAGTTTGGGGCCATAAACCTTGCAAGTCCTCATTCATCCGGCAGCCTTGAGACGCGTGGGAACGCGCGAAAAACTTGTACTTTTGACGGGCGACCGCGGCGGCCTCGCTCGGCGGGGAACCGAAGCCAGGAATTGACGCGCGATCGAGTCGGGGGATTCTTAACAGGAGCTACTTGCAGCCTCCCGGCCGGTGCGGCAAACATTCCCCATGGCAGTGCATAAGCGCTTTAATTTCGGCCGAGCTGGTGGGCTCTTCAACCAGAAGACAGTTAAGCGCGCGCTCACCAAGTTCCATATGGACCCAACCGAGCAGCAGCTCAAGGCGGCGTAGGATTGGGCGGCGAAGGTTCGTCACCCGAAATTTCGCAAGGCCAAGGAAACTCTGGCCTCCGCCCGCTCACCCTGCGAGCCTCATTCAACGCTGTTCAGCTTTCGTCAAGTCCACTCGGCCGGACCACGGTTTCCCGTCAAGTCACTTGCACCGCGAATTCGTTATGGTCGAAGCGGCGGGCGGCAAGGTCGGCACTGTTCATCAAAAAGTAGACTGAGCCCCCAGGGCCGATATCGCCGTCGAGCTGCAGGAGAAGCCGAAGCGAGGGATCTCCACACTCCCTCCTGTCCCACGATAGATCGTTCTGAACCAAGCGCGGCCATCCCAGAAGCTTGTTGTGGACGCAATATCCTCCACGCACTTGCGCTGGGATGCCGTGTTCAAGAGCATCAAGGTAAAGCGAGGCGTACTTCGACTGCTCTTCCGACGCGAGGTGCAGGGTTTCCGCTGCCATGCTCCATGGATGGGGAAGATCGACGAATGGGCGCAAGACGACGCCCTGCTCCGCTCTTGCCTCAAGCTCGAGCGGCGGATCAGTAGGGACGAGCCTGTCGAGACCGGTCCAATGATAGATGGCGGATTGGCTTGGGTCGGCGCCGTCACACCCGTTGATCGCGTCGTGATCGCCAAAGAAGCTGAGCAAACCTGTCTCGGGCAGGAGCTCGGCGCCGGGGAGTCCCTTGAGATCCGGACAATGGATCTGGGCCAGGAAGAACATCGGCTCTTCCTCGTAGAGTGGCCAATCCCACCCGGGCGGAGCAAAGGTCCGGCCCCCAATTCGCGTACCCGAAGGCGCCGGCGCCGTGGCGGCGCTCGGCCAGAGCCCGATTGCGGGCCTTGCGAGAGACATAATCGTCGGAAGCAAGTGCTCGGGAAACCTCGCCCTAACCAAATCTTCCAGTTGCGCGCGACTGATGCCTGGCGGTGGCGGATTGCTTGCCTGCCATGCATACAGGTGTGGTACGAGCTGTATTTCTGGATCATCGGAAAGTAATCGCGGCGGCGGCTCTTCGTCTTGCCGCTTCACGTGTTCGAGGCTGGAGCGCGCTTTCCGGCCGATCTCGCCGCCGCCCTCGACGAGCGCCTTCAAGACAGCCTCGAAACGTGCCCGGTCGAACGGCTTCACGTCGAACGCCGCGTCATAGCGAATAGCCGGCGACGAATCGTCCAAGAGCGGTAGGAGCTCCCGTTCCGAGTTGCCGCCGGCCGCGATCAACTGATCGACGATCTTCCTGCGTCTGCCGTAAAGGCGGTTAATTCGGCCGATATGCTCGACTGCCTCGATCTTGTGGGTCAGGTCGATGAAGGCCGCCCGCAGCTCGGCCGGGCTTTTGGGCTCGTCGCGAACCTCTTTTTTAGGCATTGCTTCCGTGCTCCCGAACGCCAGCGCCGTTGGATCCGAGATATCCTGAGCCGCGCGGTGCCCGCGGTTTAGAGAGATCCCCAATTGGCGCGGCGTTGAGTTGATAACGCTTAAACATAGTTGCTATTTCTGATCCAGATGAAATGCTAGTGTCACCATTTCCCCGGGATTTTCCTTTGCATAGGTCGATCGGGTGAGCTTCGTTCATATCTGCGAATTGGCACGAGATTGTTGCCTGGCCCGCCGCATGAAGCACAATGCCGGCATGCCGGCAAAAGCTTCACTCACGGCTGCGCGAACAAGGCGTCGAGTATGAGAAACACGCAGGTTCAGGAGATGAAATCCAACCAGAGCGGCCGGTGCTTCGACATCGGCGCCATGCTGGCCGAGCGGGAAGCGGAGCGCTACGGACTTCACACCCAACATCTGAACGAGATGATGGTGCGGGTGGTGCAAACGCTCGGCTTCGACGTCGGCTTTTGTGCTGGCCAAGGCCAATATCTGTTCGATCGCGCGGGCAACCGCTATCTTGACCTCCTCAGCGGATGGGGTGTTTTTGGAATTGGCCGCAACCATCCTTTGCTGCGCGAGACTTTGAGCGGCGTCCTGGCGAGCGATCTGCCCAATCTCGTGCAAATGGACGTGTCCGTTCTCGCCGGTCTGCTCGCCGAACGCTTGCTTGGGTTTGTTCCGTTTCTCGACAAGGTTTTCTTTACGAATTCGGGGTCCGAGGCCGTCGAGGCCGCGCTGAAATTCGCCCGCCGGGCCACGCGGCGTCCCGGCATTGTCTATTGCGATCACGCCTTTCATGGTTTGACCTACGGCGCCCTGTCGTTAAATGGCGATGAGATTTTTAGGGAGGGTTTTGGTCCCCTCGTCGCTGGCTGCTCCGCAATTCCGTTCAACGATCTAGGCGCTTTGGAAAAAGCCTTGTCCGCGCGCGATGCCGCGGCCTTCATCGTCGAGCCGATTCAAGGCAAGGGAGTCAATCTTCCGGACGATCACTATCTTCGCGGCGCGCAGGCCCTGTGCCGCAAATATGGGACCTTGTTCGTCGCCGACGAAATTCAGACCGGACTCGGCCGTACCGGGCGATTCCTCGCAATTGAACATTGGGGCGTCGAGCCCGACATGGTGTTGGTCGCCAAGACACTCTCCGGCGGTCATGTGCCTGTCGGCGCGGTGCTGGCCCGCAAGGCAATCTTTGAAAAAGTGTTCAATCGCATGGACCGGGCCGTGGTGCATGGCTCGACATTTGGGAAGAACGACCTCGCCATGGCGGCCGGCCTCGCCGCCCTCGAGGTGATCGAAGCCGAGGGGCTCGTTCAAAAGGCCGCGCGGACTGGATCCCGGCTTCTTGCCGCCTTCGAGGCCATGGCGGAGCGGTATGAGCTCGTGCAAACGGTGCGCGGCAAAGGCCTCATGATCGGCATCGAATTCGGGCCGCCCCGCTCGCTAAAACTCAAGGCGGCGTGGACGCTGCTCGAAGCGGTGAGCCCCGGCCTATTTTGTCAGCTCATCACGATCCCGCTTTTCAAGGACCATAAGATCCTCGTCCAGGTCGCGGGTCACGCGAACCATACTATAAAACTTCTTCCGGCGCTTATCATCACGGAGTCTGATTGCGAGTGGATCGAACGCGCCTTTGAGGCCGCGATCGCCGATAGCCATCGCGTGCCAGGCGCGGTTTGGTCTCTCGGCAAGACCTTGGCCGATCATGCCATGAAAGCCCGTGCGACGAAGTAGAGCAGGCCGGATCCGGTATATCCTCTAACCATTTCTCGAACGGCGATTGGACTGGCCGCGCGTCGTGCGCCGAAATTATGTGCTCGACCTTCCGGCCATCAGCCGCCGGCGGCGTCCGCGCGGCCCGCCAAGCGCGTCGTCCTGTAAAGAGCTGTCAACGGCGCCTTAAATCCGATGCTTTCGAGCACAAAATTCCCCGCCTCGATCGCTTCCGGCGTCCGCGGCCAGGACCCATCCGCGCGGCGGCGCAAAAGTTCGGCGCCGATTGAGACCGTTTTTAGCACAACGATTTCCCGGACGCTTGGAATCGTCGTGTAGGCCCAGACATTGGCCCAGGTTTCGGCCTCGTTACTCGGCGAGAGGATCTCAACGATCAGAATGGGATCGGAAATGACCGGCTCCTCGGACTCATAGTCCGAGCAGGTTACCGCCAGGTCCGGAATCCGGACATTATGTTCGGCCTGAACCCGTGGGACAACGCCCGGATTCGCGAGCACACTGCAAACGCCCTGCTTCTCCACGAGATCGTTCGCGATCAGCCTGCATAGCTCGGCCTGTATGGCGCTATGCGTCCGATTCGCGGGCGCCATCGCTCGCGGCTCGCCGTCCACGAGCTGCCACGGACGGCCATCCGCCGCGTCCCAGGCGAGGAATTCCGCGACGGTCATCCTGACCGGTACCTTGGCGATCGCACTCATGGATGCAGACTAACACAAAACGACCGCCAGCTAAATCGCCCGGCGGGCGGCCCGGCCTCCGGTCAACGCTTCAAGTCCTCCATCCGTGGGTTAGGCGAGCAGACTTCAAGAAGGAATCTTATAGAGGAACTGGAATTGCCGGGACTCGGATAAAAATATCAAGTATAAATGATTACATTATCTTTATATATCGATTCGCACCCCCAAGCACCCAAAAGGGGTTATTGCAGCTATTTTGAATTCGTGGTAAAGGTAATGCTTACTTGAGATTAGCCATTCACATAGGAATTTTGGCCATGTGGCGTCCGATCAATTCCCTCTTTGAGACTTCCCTCTACCGTTCGGCGACAGTCGGGGGCACGACGAAAAAAATTCTTTGCGTTATTATTGTCGTCGCCGGTGCGATGACCAGTGCAAGGGTGTTTTCAATTGGACCGAATCTCGACCTGTTTAGGCGGGAGCGAGACATCAGGGCCCCGGTCGACTATGGTTCTGGCCCCGGCGCGGGCATCGGGTTTGCGCGGCCGAACCTCGTCCTCGGCCGAACCCCGCCAATCCCGAAAGCTGCCGCGAAAGCCGCGGTTGCGATCCCGGGTGGCGGTGATCACTATCAAGGCTATTTCGCACCAGCGGTGCCTTGGCCCATCCTACCCATTCATATGGCGCTCTTGCCCGACGGTCGCGTCATGAGCTACGGCACCGATCAAAGCGGCGCGCAAGGGGCGCAGTTTGTCTACGACATCTGGGATCCCACGCTTGGAACGGGAGTCGTCGCGCATACTGTCCTACCCAACACGACGCCGGGGCGAACGGACATTTTCTGCGGCACGGCGTCGTTGCTAGGGAGTGGTTTTATTGACGGCACAAATGGAAGTGGCAAGCTTCTCATCGCCGGCGGCGATCTCACCGTCAATGGAGTGCGAAACTTCTCGAACAATAATGTCATAAAATTTAACCCGAAAAAAAATACGCTGGTCGCGACGGGGAATATGAATTTTGCGCGCTGGTATGCCTCCATGATCACTTTGCGCAACGGTGATAAGCTCGTCTTGGGAGGGGCAGTCTCGCCCGGCGTGGGGGAGCCGACGCCCGAGGTCTACAATGCGACCACCGGCTGGCGAACGCTGCCAGGGATTTCGATGAATAGTGGCTTCTTCGAATGGTTTTACCCAAGAGGGTTTGTCGGGTTCGATGGCGCGGTCTACCTTCTTCAGCATGATGGCGGAATATACAAGCTCACCACCGACGGCACGGGGACCATTACGGATACTGGAGCACGGTTGGCTCGAGGCGTGTATTACTATCCCGACGTGATGTACGGCCCCTTCAAGGTCTTGTCGGTGCGCGGTAACCAGATTGTTCAGACTGTTGATCTCTCCACAAACCCGCCGGTGGTGAGTAACCTCCCCAACCTCAGTAAAAACCGCATCTGGGCGAACACGACTTTGCTTGCCGATGGAGGAGTCCTCGTCACGGGAGGCTCTGCGGTGGACAACCAGTTGACCGACGTCGACTATCAAGCGGTGTACATTAATCCATGGAGCGGATTTTCCCTGCCCGCCGCATCCGCTTCGATCCCCCGTCTTTATCACAGCGCGACGCTGCTGCTCCCTGACGGCTCGGTGCTGACGGGCGGCGGTGGAGCTCCAGGCACGGTGAACGAACTCAACGCGGAAATTTATTATCCGTATTATCTCTACTTAAATGACGGCTCCGGGAACCCCGCGCCGCGTCCAACAATCGTGTCCGCCCCATCGACGTTGCAATTCGGCCAGCATTTCTCGCTGACTGTGGGAAGCAAGGATCAGATTTCCCGTATCGACCTCATTCGACTGGGCATGAATACCCATTCATTCAATTCAGAGCAGCGGCGGATACCTGTGCCTTTCCTTCAGAATGGAGTAACGATCACTGCGAATTTGGACTATTCCGCTGAAACAACCCCTCCAGGTTATTATATGCTTTTTGTATTCAATACGGCGTTCACCCCCGCAGTGGCGCCAATTGTCTCCGTGCTCCAAGCCGTCCTTTGAGAGACCGGTAAATTATCTCGTGGCCCGAGTCCCTTAAACAACGATTCATCGCGGGGGTTGGGGTGAGCAGGGTCTCGCAAATCCTAGCCGGCGTCGACGTCGGGAGAGGGAATATCATCGGCTCGTCGTGAAGCAGCAGCAGCTGCTTGCTAACCACACTGGTGATTGACCAAAAGCGGCGTGAGCTTTGCTTCGATAAGCTCTGGCGTGAGGTCGCATGGGTCAACGCAGTGCCATTCTTTGCTTCACTTTCACTTTAGGCCCGCTTGTTGCTCGAAAAAGACATCGGAATTTCAACTGAAGATCCATCACGGCCGTCGGCGCCCGGCGACGAGGCGCAAGCGCCATTGCCGGAAATACGCCAAGCGCGACTCACGCCCACTTCTGGATTGACCGCCGCAGCAAGGATTTCCCACATTCGTTCGAACCGTAGGTCTCGAAACGCGGTGTATGTCGCTGTAAATACGGCTGTCCTCTTTTCGAAGGTAATCGCGAGCGCGAGCAGTTCCCACTCCGAAAGATCGGAGAAGTTCTTCATGGGTTTGGCCCCATATCCTTCCGCACTCGTCTGAGCTGCGCGGGGCTGCCGCTACAGCCTCAAGACCTATTGGCTGGTAAGATGCGCCTCACGCAGATCGAGCTCGCGCTCGATCCGGCGCCGCGCTTCATCCTTAAGCATGCCACTGCGAGACAGTTCATTAACGTGGCGCCGTTCAGCGGCGATCAGAAGAAGCTCGATCTCGTCACGAACTTCCGCACACTTTCGATGGCCATCATGGCCGTCACTTCTATGTTCCGTGCGTTTGAGCCTGTCCTCATGGTAGGCCCGGAGTGGCTGAACGACGTCCTCGATGAGATTGCGTTCGGAGGCAAGCTCATCAAGGCGCTCGATTGCCGCCTCGATCCCTCGCCGGCGTGCCACGTACTCTTCAATTGTGTCTGCGTGACGCTCTAACCCCCCCGCGTGAGCGAGGCCGAGCGCGCGGATAACCGCAGGCAGCATCAATCCCTGCCCCACCAGCGTCACCAGGATGACGGAAAATGTCAGGAAAAGGATGAGATCGCGGCCGGGAAAAGGCTGACCGTTTGCGCCTGTGAGCGGGATGGCGAGCGCCGCCGCGAGCGAAACGATGCCGCGAATTCCGGTGAATGCTACGGCGAACGGCCACTGCCAGGGCGGCGACGGATCTTTGCGCTTCAGCGAAGGAAAGAGCAAGCGCGGAAGATAGGTCGCGGGATACATCCAGAGAAAGCGGGCCGCGATCACCACGGTACTGACGAGGGCGGCCGAGATGGTAAGCTCGACGATTGAATGGTCGACGATGCGGGCGATCAGGTTACGTGCCTGAAGGCCAGTGATGAGGAATACCATGCCTTCGATGACGTAAATCAAGAATTCCCAGAAGAAAATGCCTTGAAGGCGCGTCGCGGCGCTGATCAGACGCAGGCCATTCCAACTTATGTAGAACCCTGCCGTCACCGTAGCAAGAACACCGGACCCTCCCAAATGCTGGGGCGGCCAATAGCCCAAGAATGGCGTCAAAATCGAGAGGATGATCTCGATGCGCGGATCGCCGACCCATCGCCGCAGACGCAAGATCAGCCAGCCAACTCCGATGCCCCAGGCGATCTCGCCGGCGACGATTGCCACAAACGTTCCTGCGGCTTCGCCAAAGGAAAAGACTCCAGCGCTCACGGCGCCGACGGCGAAACGATAGAGTATGAGCGCGGTCGCATCATTCGCCAGTCCCTCCCCTTCGAGGATGACAAGGATGCGCCTAGGAATTTTTAATCTGCGGGCGATGGAAAGCGGAGCCATGGTATCTGGCGGCGAAACGATGGCGCCTAACAAGAAGCCCACCGGCCATTCTAGACCCAGCAGCCAATGGGCCG
>JBOHJV010000104.1:0-12295 GCA_050728695.1 Methylocella sp.
GGTGTGGGCCGCGCTCAGCCCGGATGGAAAATCCGGCGCATCGTCCCCCGCGGTCGTCCTCGACGCCGATGCGCTCACGAGTTTTGAAGATGATGCTTATGGTCTCGCGCAAATGATCCGGCGGCGCAGCGGTGCGGTCGTGCTGACGCCGCACGATGGCGAATTCGCGCGCCTCTTTGGCCGTGCCGGCCAAAACGGCCAAAGCCAATGGCTTGGTCTCGATATTCCGGAACAAGTCTTGCCGGCGCTTTTCGACGGCCTGCGTTCGAAGTCAAAACTCGACCGCGCGCGCTCTGCCGCGGCGTTGAGCGGCGCGGTGGTGGTTTTGAAAGGCCCCGATACGGTGGTCGCCGATCCGGAGGGCTTGGCGACCATAGCCGAGGATTTGCCGCCATGGCTCGCCACCGCGGGTTCAGGCGATGTTCTGGCCGGGATCGTGGGCGGCCTTCTTTCCCAATCCATGCCACTATTCGAAGCGGCTTCCGCCGCCGTCTGGCTTCATGGCGCCGCCGCGAGACATTTTGGGCCGGGCCTCATCGCCGAGGATATTCCCGAAAATCTGCCACCGGTTTTGCAAGCCCTTTTCGCCGCTGGATTTTTGCAGAGAGACGGCGGCTGAGCGCGATGATTTTTTTGATCCCGGCGGCATTTCAGCTTGCATCGCGCTCGCACGGAGCCTGGACGAAGGAGGCGGACCCGACCCAAAGTCGCTTGACGGCCGACTGGTTTCCGGTCACCACTCGTGGCGGCCTTTCGAGTCTTCTCCTCCCTTTCGGCCGTCCCCTAGCCTGCGGACCACGATGAGGCGGGCACCTCTCCCGACGCTGCTCCATTGGTGTGCGGGTTGGCTCCGGCAAAGCGACGATCATTATCTAGTGCCAGACGCAATTCCGGCTGTGCTTTTGGCGGCCTCACGCGCCAAGCGCCGCCGATTGCCCACAAATCAAGCCGGGCGCACCCGGTAACCGCCGCCACGAAGAGAGCAACGTTGAACCATTGGCATCGGCCGGGCCTCAAAGCGGCGTCCAGACGCCGCAAGCTTCGCGCATGTTCGCACGCGGGATAATTGATGAAAATCTCACGTCCCCCATGGCGATTGCTGGCATGAAACGTTATCTCCTGGCTCCGCGGGGGCTTATACGAAAGCCGGTCGGGTGGTCCGTCGTTCGTGTTTCCTGGCGCTTATGGATCGAAGCCGTGGCCCCGGCGCGAACGGGCTTGTCCGGATGCGAAGGATAACGGAGTCCGGCGCGGGCATCGGAACTTCGGGCAAAACTGTCCCTTCTCACGGGCCGGGAAGAGACTATATTGCGTTGCAACAACCAAGTTCCGCCAATTGTACCGGCGCATGACGGCGGCGAAGGACATTCGAATGGGGCGACACATCGCGCAAGAGCAAGACCCGCCGGCGGCGCGGCGAGAGGCCTGCGGTCAAGCCGTCCCGCGCAAGGCCGCGTTTGCCGCGATGGCGCTCGGGTCGCTCGGCGTCGTCTACGGCGACATCGGGACGAGCCCGCTCTACGCGTTGCGCGAATCGCTTCATCATATCGAAGCCGCCGGGGTGACCGACACGGGGGTGATTGGAATCGTGTCCCTGCTCCTCTGGGCGCTGTTTTTTACGGTGACCGCGAAATATGTGCTGTTTCTTATGTACGCCGACAACAAGGGCGAAGGCGGTACTTTGTCGCTGATGGCGCTAGCCCAGTCGGCGCTCGGCCATAGTGTGGCGCCGGTTTTTTTCCTCGGCGTCGCGGGGGCGGCGTTGTTTTCGGGCGACGCGGTCATCACGCCGGCGATTTCGGTTCTTTCCGCGGTGGAAGGCCTCGAACTCGTCACGCCGGTTTTTTCGGCCTATATCCTGCCGCTCACCGTCGTCATTCTGATTTCGATTTTTTGGGCGCAAAGGCGCGGGACCGCGCGCGTCGCGGCCTTCTTCGGCCCGGTCATGGCGGTTTTTTTTCTGGCGATCGGCTTTCTCGGCGCGGCCCACATCGGCGATGCGCCACGCATCCTTTTCGCCTTCAATCCGATCCATGGTGTAAAATTTCTGTTCGGCCACGGCATGCTCGGTTTCGTAGTGCTAGGTTCGGTATTTCTAGCCGTGACCGGAGCGGAAGCGCTTTACGCGGACATGGGCCATTTTGGCCGCGCCCCGATTCAGACGGCGTGGATGGTCTTCGTGCTTCCGGCGCTGACCTTGAACTATCTCGGCCAAGGGGCACTCGTTCTCGCCGAACCGTCGGCGGTGGAAAATCCCTTTTTCCTGCTCGCGCCGCGCTGGGCTCTTTTGCCGCTCGTCATCCTTGCCACGGTCGCCACGGTCATCGCGAGCCAGGCCGTCATCACCGGCGCCTTCTCGCTTGCCCGTCAGGCAATCCAGCTGGGGCTGTTGCCGCGGATGTTGATATTGCACACCTCGGACACTCAGGAAGGCCAGATCTTCGTTCCTCGCATCAACCGACTGCTTTTGCTCGGGGTTCTCCCGCTGGTGCTTTTGTTCAAGAATTCGAGTTCGCTGGCCTCCGCCTACGGGGTCGCGGTGACCGGCACGATGGTGGCGACCACCGCGCTCGCTTTCATCGTGGTGTGGAAATGCTGGCATTGGCCGGTCTGGCTCGCGGCGCTGTTCGTGTCCCCATTCCTTGCAATCGATTGCGCTTTTCTTGCCGCCAATCTCACGAAGATCGTCGATGGCGGCTGGGTGCCGCTACTGTTCGCCGGCTGCGCGATGGTCGTGATGTGGACCTGGGTTCGCGGCACGAGGCTTCTCACGCAAAAATTCCGGCGCGATTCGATTCCCGTTCCCGATCTCATACGGATGCTGGAGAAATCGAACCCGACGCGGGTCGCCGGAACCGCGGTTTTCTTAGCGAGCACGCCTGAGATCGCGCCGTCGGCCCTGATGCATAATCTCAAACACAACAAGGTCCTGCACGAGCGCGTCTGGCTTTTGTCGGTATTGACCGAGAATACGCCCCGGGTTCCCGGAGCCAAGCGCTATCAAATCGAAAAGCTTTCCGAGGATTTTACCCGCGTGATCCTGCACTACGGCTATATGGAAAGCCCGCGCGTTCCAGCGGCGCTCGCCTCGCTGCGCAAGGCCGGCCTGAAATTCGACATCATGACGACATCGTTCTTTCTCGGCCGCTGGTCGATTAAGCCCGCGCCCAATTCGGGCATGCCTTTGTGGCAGGACCGGCTTTTTATCGCTCTCTCGCGACAAGCGGCGAATGCGACCGACTTTTTCGCGATTCCGTCGGACCGCGTTGTCGAGCTCGGCGCGCAAGTGACAGTGTGATTTGCGGGCCCATCCGAGGCGCGGGGTTGGATAATTTGTGGTGCGTGCGGAAAAGGGTCTCTCCCAAGGTAATGCATGACGCCATCGTCTTTGCTAGGCTCGGATCACCCCTGACAAAAAATCCCCGATAAGGACGACCGATGGACGCGCCAATCTGATGCATCAATAACGTCGTCGCTCGCCTGCGCCAGCATGTGCCGCGCCCGTCGCTCGGCTCCCTCCAGCTTGAACTGAACTTGGAATTGACTTGAAGTACGTGGGCTTGATCCAGGCATCCGAACATTGACTTTTGAATTTGGATGCCCGGCTCATTCCTGGAATTGATCCGGGGACCTAAGGGTTAAGCCTAGCTAGGCGCGGTCATGGCGCTCCGCGTAACCGCGTTCTTTATCTTGGGAAGTGCCCAGCCGAGGCCAGCCAGAACCGAGCAGGGAGGCGGGCGCCAACGACGCCGCGCGTTGAGGCCTATCGACATTTTTGACCGCGGCATTACTTTTTAGAGCGTGTAGCCGCCGGGACTTCCTCGCGACGGCGTTTTTGAGGAAAGGAACCGCGCAATGAGTTTCTTTGGCGAAAAGCCGGATTTCGATTTTAGCCTCAGTTCAACGCTCAAGCGCAACTGGACGGTTGTCGTGGCGCGGGGCGTTTTCGGGGTCCTCATCGGCTTGATCGCGTTTCTTTTCCCAGGTCCGACGCTATTGTCGCTCGTCGGCCTGTTTGCGATCTTTTTGATTATCGATGGCGTCTTGGCGACTGTTGCCGCCGTGCGCGCGGCAAGCAGGAACGAACGTTGGGGATTTCTAACATTCGAGGGCATCGCTGGCATCGTCGCGGGGATACTAGCCATGGCCATGCCTGGCCTTACGATTTTCGTCTTTGTTGGTCTCCTCGCGGCTTGGGCCCTGGTTTCGGGAGCGTTGGAGCTTCGCGCGGCTTTCAATCTCGCCACGGACCACGGCCGCTGGTGGCTGGCGCTCGGGGGGATCATTTCGATTGCTTTCGGAGTGGTGCTGGTCGCCGCACCGCGTTTCGGCGCCGTGGTGGTGAGCTGGTGGGTCGGCGCCTATGCGACCTTTTTTGGTGCAACCCTTATCGCGCTCGGCTTCAAGTTGCGTGCGCGAAGCGCCGGATCGGGAACGCCGGGCGGAACTCGCCCCGTCTGACGCGTAGGGGCATGTTGGAAAGGGCAGGGTAGCCGCCCCTGTCCCCCTCACGAAAACTATGCAGATCGACGGCGACCTGCATGCTGCCCGCCGGGAGCACGCACCGAAGGCCTTGGCGAACCGGAGTGGCAAGGGAGCTATTGCTTTTTAGCTTTGAGTTTCTGCAGCGCCTGGGCGCAGCCCACGCTCATTTCCTTCTTGTGACCTTTAAGACATTGAATAAGCCGGCCGCCGCCAGGCTCGATGCCTTTGCACAGCCGCTTTAGATCGCTCATACAATAGGTGCGGATGTCCGCCAATCCAGCCTGGGCCTTGGCGGGAACCACGAAAAGGCATGACGCAAGACAAGCTGCGGACAAAAAACGGATAAGCATGTTCTCCCCTTGGCGCTTTATCGCGAGCACAGTCCCATTCGGCAGATTTACATTCGCTGCGTTAGCTTCCAGATTTGGTCAAGCATGTATCACAAAAAGCTTTGCGGATCGACATCGACGGCTACCCGCACGCCGCCGCGCTCCGGCGGCCCGGCGGCGAGCCAGGCGCGCAAAAACCCTTGTAAATCAGATGATCTCGGCGCCCGCACCAAGAGCCTAAAGCGGTGACGCCCGCGAATAACCGCGATCGGCGCTTCGGCAGGCCCGAGCAGACTCAGCTCGTTTGTTTTCGGCAAGGCGCCGGCCGGGGTCAGCTTCCAGCTTTCCGACGGCGGAAGCGCGTAGGCGGCGCGGGCCAGGGCGCGCGCGAAAACCTCGGCCGCGGCGCTGTTCTTGGCTGTGACGATCAGGGCGGCGAGACGCCCGAAAGGCGGCAGCCCGGCGCGGCGGCGCTGGTGTGTTTCCTCGTCGTAAAAACGCTCGCAGTCGCCCGACAACAGCGCGCGCATGACGGGATGCTCGGGCTGCCAGGTCTGGACCAGCGCGCGTCCGGCGGTGTCGAACCGTCCAGCGCGCCCGGTCACTTGTTGCAGCAACTGAAAGGTTCGCTCGGCCGCGCGCGGATCACCCGACGTCAAGCCGATGTCCGCGTCGATCACGCCGACCAGCGAAAGACGCGGGAAATTATGCCCCTTCGCGACGAGCTGGGTGCCAATCACAATTTCGCATTCGCCGCGCGAGATTGCCTCGATTTCCTCGCGCAGACGCTCCGTGCCGCCTGGAAAATCGGACGAGAGGGCGAGAATCCTCGCCCGCGGAAAAAGCAATGCTGCTTCCTCGGCCAATCTCTCGATGCCGGGGCCGCAAGCGGCAAGCGAATCGACCGCCTCGCACGCCGGACAAACATTGGGCCTTCGTACGATATGGCCGCAATGATGGCACATCAGCGCCCGCCGGAAGCGGTGCTCGACAAGCCAGGCCGTGCAGTTCGGGCATTCGAAACGATGTCCGCATGCGCGGCAGAGGGTCATGGGCGCGTAGCCCCGCCGGTTGAGAAACAAGAGCGCCTGTTCGCCCCGCGCGAGCGTCTTGGAAATAGCCTCGGCTAGCCTTGGCGCGATCCATTTTCCGCGCGGCGCCGCTTCGGCGCGAAGATCGATGGCCGCGATCGCGGGCAGCGCCTTCGCCTTGAAACGGGCGGCGAGCCGGAGATGGGTATAGCGGCCGTTCGCGGCATTGACCCTGCTCTCGATCGACGGAGTCGCCGAGACGAGAACGACGGCCGCTTTCTCGATTTGGCCGCGCACCACGGCCATGTCGCGGGCGTGGTAGGCGACGCCCTCCTCCTGCTTATAGGCGGCATCGTGTTCTTCATCGACGATGAGCGTTGCAAGATCCGCGAAAGGAAGAAACAGCGCCGAGCGCGCGCCAATAACGACCTTGACTTCGCCTTGCGCCGCCGCGCTCCACAGCCGCGCGCGCTTCCGCGCGCTGACGCCTGAATGCCATTCCCCTGGACGCGCCCCAAAGCGCGAAGCAAAACGGCCAAGAAATTGCGCGGTGAGCGCGATCTCGGGCATGAGGAGCAGGCTTTGGCGCCCGGCTTCGAGCGCCGAGGCGACGGCCTCGAAATAAACCTCCGTCTTGCCGGAACCCGTTACGCCTTCGAGCAGCGTCACCGAGAACGCGCGGGCTTGTACGCATTCCATCAGGATGGACGCGGCGTTTTCCTGCGCGGCTTCAAGCGATGGCCTGGCGAAAGCCGGATCGCAGGCAAGCGCCACGGGCTCTCGTGGCAGCGTGATTGTCTCGAGCGTGCCTTCGTCGATCAAATTGTCGATGACGCCGCTCGAACAGGCGGCGGCCTCGGCGAGCGCCGACTTCGAGAAAGCAAGGCCGCCTTCCGCCGCGGCGATGACGCGCGCGCGGGCAGGAGTCATGCGGCGCGGCGCGGGCCCCGCGAGGCGAACGCCAACCCGCGCCGGTTCCGGCCCCGCCTGAAACGGCGCGCCTATTGCCATCCGCAGCACCATGCCGCGCGGGCTCAAGGTCCAGCGCGCCACCCAATCGACGAATTTCCGCAGATTGGCGGGAAGCGGCGGAATATCGAGGCGGCTCGCAATGGCTTTCAGATTTGCCCGCTCGCGTGTCCCCGGCCGCGCCTCCCAGACGACGCCATGTGTCATTCTCGTGCCGAGCGGCACTTCGACAAAATCGCCAGGCGCGACAAGGGCGCCGCGCGGAACGAGATAGGAGTAGAGACGATCTATCGCGACCGGCAGGAGGACGTCGGCGATCGCCGCGTCTTCGTCCATCAAAGTGGGGTTGCCGGCCTCTGCCATTTCGCGCGCCTCGCGGGCGCCGGTTCTCTCCACGCCATCCTTCAAACCATAAATTGATTACCCCGCCGAGAACAGCTCGCGACGAAGGAGGTAGGCGATTATCAAAAGGCACCGCGGTCGGCCTGGAACCCCACCGAGCGGGCGCCTTGTTGAAGTTGCCCAAGACAAGAGTGCACTCGGTTGCGACCGGGTCAGCAAACGTATAACCTTCCGCTTGGAGATAATCATCCTGCTCGTTCGAAACGCTGCCGCAAGCTAGCAATTATCACTTTCCCTTGGCGGTACCAGGTCCAGCAGCGTGTGGCGGCGCTCTGAACAATTGAACCAAAAATACTAGTATAAAAGGCGATTTAAATGAAAAGGACGTATGGAGGGTTGGAAATCCTTAGGTTTGTCTGCGCGTCGGTTGTCATATTTTCGCATTACCATCATTTTTTTGTATTATCTATTTACCCATCGTTTCCGGCTGATTACCATAGAGAGGCACAGCCATTCTATAATTACGCGTCGTTTATCTATGATAATGGTGGATTTGCAGTCAAAGTCTTTTGGGAGCTTTCCGGGTTTATCTTCTTTTGGAAGTACAGCGAGGCTATTTTTTGTCGCAAAGTGTCGTTATACGCGTTTTTCATTTTGCGTCTATCTAGGCTATATCCGCTGCATTTTATTACGCTGATTTTTATTGCTGCGGCTCAGTGGCGTTACGCCGCGATAAACGGAACTTATTTTGTCTATGGTAACAATGATATTTATCACTTTATCCTGAACCTATTTTTTATTTCCCAATGGGGATTTCAGAAGGGGCTTTCATTTAATGGCCCTATATGGAGTGTTTCCCTGGAGTGTATAGCATATATCACATTCTTCCTTTTCGCGAGGTACGGCGGGTTTTCGTTGTTGAAAACATTATGTTTTCTTTCTGTCTTATTCGCAGCACATGTGCTTGTTGGTTATACAGAACTTATCGATTGTGTTGTCTACTTCTTTGTGGGCGGATGTCTCTGCATTCTTTCAAAGGAAATCGAGCGATTTGGCGGTCGGTATCTGGTGCCAATAATGCTGTTAACGACGACAACAACACTGTATTGTTTTATAAGAGTACCCGACAACAACAAGACGATGTTGCTTCTATCCTCATCTCTACTGATATCTTTTGCTCTGATGTCCAAAGCTATGGTTGGGGCTCGAATTGGACAGGCATCGCATGCGATTGGAAATATGACGTATGCGTCCTATCTCGTGCACTTCCCTATTCAGCTTGTGCTCGTGTCGATGACCGACTATCTTGTGTGGGATAGATCTTTATATTTCAATGATGCTGTTTTTATTTCCTATTTCATTTGTGTTTTCGTTATTTCCTATTTGACATATGCCTTCATTGAGAGGCCTGCACAGGAAACGATACGAAATTTATTTTTACCTGGAAAGGCCATGCTTAAACGAGGGGTTGTCGCCGGTTAAGCAAACAAATGGGTGCCACGCGGTCGGCCCGCGCCGCGACGAAATGAGCGATCAACTTGCTGGGCTCTCACAAGGAGCGAGGGCCGTGACGCGAACAGGTCAAACCGCAATTGGAACGAAATCGATATGCATTGCGAGGGAGCGGGAAAAATGAAGATCTTGCCGGTCATCATGTGCGGCGGCGCGGGAACGCGGGTCTGGCCAGAGTCGCGTGAAAGCCTGCCAAAGCAATTTATTTCACTCGTTGGGCCGCACTCGACCTTCCAAATGGCGGTCGAGATGCTCGCTCATAGCGCGTTCGAAACGCCGATTGTCATATCCAATCACGATTATCGTTTTCTCGTCGCCGAGCAGTTGCTGAAGATCAAGCGCGAGGCGCGGGTTATTCTTGAGCCGATCCGGCGTGATTCTGGGCCTGCCGTCGCGGTTGCGGCCGAACTCGCGGCGCAATCCGCCCCGGACACGATCGTCGCGGTTCTCGCCGCCGATCACGTGGTGCGCGATTCAGAAGGGTTCGTGGCTCTGTGCAAAACGGCGGCCGAGGCCGCCGCGCTTGGCTATATCGTGACGCTCGGCATCAAGCCGGACGCGCCTGCTACCGGATATGGCTATATCAAGCCGGGAAAGTCGGCAACACAAGACGGCGCCGTGTTGAAGATCGAGGCCTTTGTCGAAAAGCCCAATGCCGCCACGGCGGAAAAATATGTCGCCGGAAATTATCTCTGGAATTCCGGGAACTTTTTCTTTCGCGCGGACGTGATGCAGGATGAGTTGCGAAATTTCGAGCCGGACATGGCGGCAGCGGCGGCGGGAGCCGTTGCCAAGGCCAAACAGGATTTGAATTTTTTGGTCCTCGACGCGGAAGCTTTTGCAAAGGCGCCGAAGAAATCGATCGACTACGCGGTCATGGAGCGCACCGGCAAAGCCGCGGTCGTCCCCGCCGATATCGGCTGGTCGGATGTCGGCAATTGGGGGGCGGTCTGGCAATTGTCGGACCGCGACGGCAAGGGCAATTCGATCCGGGGCCGCGGAATCGTCATGAATGCGTCAAATGTCCATGTCCGCTCCGACGAACATTTGACGACCGTCGTCGGCGTCGACGATGTCATTGTCGTTACCACCCAGGATGCGGTCTTGGTGCTCAACAAGGCGCAGGGCGATAGCGTCAAGCAACTGGTCGATCTCCTGAAAGGCGAAAATCGCCCCGAGGCGCTGGAACATAAGCGCTCCTACCGGCCGTGGGGCTATTATCAATCGGTCGATTTCGGGGCGCGCTACCAAGTCAAACGCATCCTCGTCAAGCCAGGCGAGCGCTTGTCCCTGCAAAAGCATTTCCATCGCGCCGAGCATTGGGTCGTCGTCAAGGGAACGGCCGAGGTTGCAAGGGACAATGAAATTCATCTTGTCCACGAGAACGAGTCGATCTATCTGCCGATCGGTTGCGTGCACAGATTGGCGAATCCCGGCCGGATCGACCTCGAATTGATCGAGGTGCAGACCGGCTCCTACCTGGGCGAAGACGATATTGTCCGGCTCCAGGATGTCTATAATCGCGGTTGACCCGCGGCGTTTCGCGACACCCCTGCAAATGGAGGGATCGAGGCATTGCCGGACATGGTAAGACAAATCTCGAGTTTGCCCTTCGCACTGGGTTTTTTGGCTGTTTGCACGGCGGCGCTGGCCGCAGCGGGCGCGGCCCTTGCGCCCGCCGCCGCGCGTCCGCTCGTTCCGGCGGAGAGGCGCTATAGTCCGTACGACGGCGTGTTGCCCGCTTGCGACGATCCCGCCGTTTTCGAAAGGATACAGGGCCGCTTTCATGACCGCGAGGCCGAGTTTTGGAACACCGGCCTAGAAATTCTGGGCTTCGAGAGGGTGAGGGAAATCGGCTATAAAACGAACGGCGAGGATTACATCCCCCGCCGTTATTGCACCGCGCGGGCTTACTTGAACGATGAAAAACCGCGTCAAGTTTCCTATTCGATCAACGAGGATCTTGGCGTCATAGGCTTTGGTTTCGGCGTCGAATGGTGCGTTGGCGGACTTGACCGCAACGATGCCTATGCGCCCAACTGCAAAATGGCGCGGCCGTGAGCGGAGTTCGCCGATAATGTTGGGTGGGCTGCCGTCACATAGTCCGGCTGGTTTTTTGCCAGCTCTTGTTGCCTTTGCCTCGCTCGCGTGGGCTTGCCCCTCGCTGGCCGAGCCGCCAGCCGCCTTTTGCGGGCCGGATCGCTGCACCGGCCCAGCGCGTTTCTTGCCGCTAAGAGTCCAAACGTTGCGCGGCGCTACGAGCGCGCCCGGAGATTTCGATTTTTACGTTCTTTCGCTCTCCTGGTCTTCGGGCTTTTGCGAGACGCCGGCGGCCGCGCGGGCGCACGGCCAGTGCGAGGCGGGCGCTAATCTCGGCTTCGTCGTGCATGGGCTTTGGCCCCAGTATGAGCATGGCTTTCCCTCGGACTGCGGTCCGGCCGCAAGGTTCCCGTCGCGCCTGGCGCTGCAAAGTGCGCGAGGACTTTACCCCACTGAAGGACTTGCCCGGCATGAATGGCAAAAGCACGGCACCTGCTCGGGCAAAAGTCCAACCGACTATTTCGCCGATGTGCGGCGCGCGCGCGATACAGTCATCATTCCCGCGCCGTTTGTCGCCGCCAAGGAAAATCAGACCTGGACGCCAATCGATATTGCGCGCGCCTTCATCGCGGCGAATGCACGGCTGCGGCCGGGCATGCTGGGCGTCGCCTGCGCAGACGGCGTCCTGCAAGAGGTGAGAATTTGTTTTTCCAAGGATCTGCATGATTTTCATCCCTGCCCGGAGGTTAGCAGGCAGGGGTGCCGCGTGCGCGAAATCTCGGTACCGCCCATCTTGTGAGGCTTTGCAAAGTCAAAGCGAAGTTTAGCGCAAACGCCTCCGCACGACTTACCGCCACGATTTTCACGCCGGCAACTTCGCCGACGTCTGTGTCTCGCGATCCCACGTTGTGCTGCGCCTCGCCGCGAAGCCGACGCCTTTCTGCTCCATCGAGACCCATAGCGGAAGCGGCGCCTATGAGCTTTTCGACCGGAAGCCGCTAAGACCAGCAGGTGGCGCGGCGGCCGCTTGCCAATGCTCGCGGCGGCCCCACTTTCTTAAGATCGGATTCGCCGGGCGAGAGGCGAGCATCGCGGCGGCCCTACCGGATGAGGCAAAGCGATTGGAAGGAATGGGTTCGATGGCGCAGCAAGGAACAGTCAAATTCTTTAACGCGGACAAGGGGTTTGGCTTCATAAAGCCGGTCGACGGCGGACGCGATATTTTCGTGCATGTCACGGCGGTCGAGCGCGCCGGGCTGTGATCCTTGAACGAAGGGCAGCGGGTGAGCTATGTGATCGTGGTGGACAAGAAGGGTAAGGGACCCAAGGCGGCCGATCTGCAATTGGTATAGAGAATTATTTCCGGCGGGAGGACAAGGTTTCGCGAATCTAAAACAAATACATTTTTGGATATGATTCGATTTAATCCAAATAGAATTGTGGTCTAGGAGCTGCCGCGTGAGCGTTCAAACATTCGAGGTCGCCGACGACGAGGAAGGGATGCGCCTCGATCGCTGGTTTAAGCGGCGCATGCCAACGCTATCTCTTTCGCACCTCAACAAGATCGTGCGCACCGGCGAAGTGCGC
>JBOHJV010000105.1:0-12290 GCA_050728695.1 Methylocella sp.
AACTACAATCTGAACGGAATAGCCAACAGCAAGGTCCGTCCCAATCCGCAGCGCGCGCTCCAAATGTTCCAATTTGCCGCGACGACGTTCGGCGATGCCGACGCTCAGTACAATTTGGCGCGGATGCACCTCGACGGCGCCGGCGTCGATAAGGATGGCCGCGAGGCAATCCGCTGGCTATTTCTCGCCGCGGATAAAGGGCACCTCCAAGCGCAGGCCCTGCTCGGCGAAACGCTCTTCGCGGGCCGCGAAGGTGTTCGGCCTCAGCGCGCGCTCGGCCTCATGTGGCTGACCTTGGCGCGAGAAGCCGCGATTGATTCCAAAAAGGATAAATGGATCATCGATCTCTATGACAAGGCGGTGGCTTCGGCGAACGAGGCAGACCGGCGGAATGCGCTCGCTTATCTTGAAGAGCATCTGAAGCGCCGCAATTGACGTTTGTGGGTCGGGCGCGGCCTTTGGCAGGCGGCGACATTGCCTGTGGGGGCCAGCTTCTTGGACTTTGTGGGGCGGGTTGCGCAAACTGGCCCCAATGGACGTCGGACCTGGAACGAGACAGAAAGGAACCTATCGAGCCAACCATCTCCCTAGCGGGTGTGGGGAGTAGAGGATGGCGCGACAATTACAGTTTCATAGTTGCCGTAGCCGCGAAGCGCCGCAGGGGAATCGCCGTGTCGCAAGCCGGGCCGCAGGATTCTCCAGGCATCGGGAAGCGAAGCGCTTTCCGGGAAATGGACGCCGCCGCCGCCCTGTCGGCATCGCATATGAATGAGCCAGCGCCGAGTTTTCTAGCCGGCGGTGGCGAGATGGGCGCGCTGATGCGCGCTTTTGACTGGACGAAAACGCCGATCGGCCCGGTTGAGACCTGGTCGCGAACCCTGAGGATGATGGTCAGCTTCCTGCTAGCCAACCGGTTTCCCCTGCTACTCTGGTGGGGACCGCAATACGCTTCAATTTATAATGACGCTTACCGTCCCATCCTTGGAAACAAGCACCCCAGATCCATGGGGCAACCGGCAAGCGAATGCTGGTCTGAGATCTGGCACATCCTAAGTCCGCTGATAGATACGCCCTTCAATGGCGGTCCTTCCACATGGATGGAGGACATATTCCTCGAGGTTAACCGCCATGGTTTCGTCGAGGAGACGCATTTCACCATCGCATACAGCCCGGTGCCGGACGAGTCCGCGCCGCGTGGTGTTGGCGGCGTTCTGGCGGCGGTTCATGAAACCACCGAGAAGGTTATTGGCGAGCGCCGCATCGTGGCGCTGCGTGATCTCGGCGCACGGGCCCCCGAAGCCAAGAGCGCGGAAGAGGCGTGCGCCATAGCCGCTTCGACGCTCGCAAACCACGCAAAAGACATTCCTTTCACGCTTGTCTATCTTTTCGATCCTGGCGGCGCGCGCGCCCGTCTTGCCGGTGTAGCCGGGCTCGACATGGGCGAAGCTGCCAGCCCGCTCGTTATAGAGCTCGACCAAAACGACACGCTGGCCGCAGGATGGCCGTTGGCACAGGCGGTTCATAGCGAGGCGATGGTGACGGTCGATGAACTCGCCACTCCGCTTCGCCAGCGTGCCGCCCGGTCCGTGGTCCGATCCGCCGCGCTGCGCCGTGGTGGTGCCGTTGCGGTCGAACAAAGCGCACCAGCTGGCGGGGTTGCTGATTGCCGGGGTGAGCCCGCGCATGCGTCTCGATGATCTTTACCGCAGCTTCTTCGAGCTCATGGCCACACAGATAGCTACGGCCATCGGCAACGCGCGCGCATACGAGGACGAGCGCAAGCGCGCCGATGCGCTCGCCGAGATCGACCGCGCCAAGACCGCCTTTTTTAGCAACGTCAGCCACGAGTTCCGCACGCCGCTAACATTGATGCTTGGGCCGCTAGAAGAATCGCTTGACGATGCCGAAGGGCTCATCCCTGAAGAGCGCGAACGAGTGAGCATCGTGCATCGCAATGGCCTGCGTCTTCTCAAACTCGTCAACACCCTCCTTGACTTCTCACGCATTGAGGCTGGGCGTGCCCAGGCGAACTTTGTGCCGATCGATCTCGCGCCATGGACAGCGGAGCTTGTTTCAAATTTCCGCTCGGCAACGGACAGGGCGGGGCTCGGCCTCATTGTCAACTGTCCGTCGCTTCCCGAACCGGTCTATGTCGACCGCGACATGTGGGAAAAGATCGTCTTGAACCTTGTTTCCAATGCGTTCAAGTTTACGTTTGAAGGAGCGATTACGGTTTCCCTGCTCCCTTCTCGCGACGGGGAGAAGATCGAGTTGACCGTTCGCGATACTGGGACCGGTATTCCGCCAGAGGAACTGCCGCGGTTATTCGAGCGCTTCCATCGGGTGGAGGATGACAGAGGACGTTCTTACGAAGGGAGTGGCATCGGTCTCGCGCTCGTTCAGGAGCTGGTGAAGCTCCACGGCGGCTCGATCCGAGTCGATAGCGAGGTTGGCAAGGGCAGCGCGTTCACAGTTTCGATATCTCGAGGAGCCGGCCATTTGCCAGCCGAACGCATCGGAGACGAGACCGGCCAAGTGCCCACGACATTGCGTCCGCGGGCGTTTGTCGAAGAAGCTCTGCGTTGGCTCCCCGGCGCCGGTGCCACACTGGCTGGGACCATTCTTGATGGAGCACTCGCCGAAACTTTGGAGCCTTCCGATGAGCCAATTGCAACCGCGGGGGCCCGCATCCTTGTGGCCGACGACAATGCGGACATGCGCGATTATGTCTGTCGCCTTCTCGGTCGACGCTTTGCGGTCGAGGCGGTGCCCAACGGAGAAGTTGCTCTTGCCGCGGCGAAAGCGAGCCCCCCAGCGCTAATTCTCTCGGACGTGATGATGCCGCGCCTCGATGGCTTCGGACTGGTCAAGGCGATACGGGAAGACGATCGATTGCGTGAGGTGCCGGTTATTCTGCTTTCGGCTCGCGCTGGCGAGGAGGCCAAGGTCGATGGCCTTGGCGCCGGTGCTGATGATTATCTCGTTAAGCCGTTCTCGGCCCGCGAGCTCCTGGCCCGGGTACAAGCCAACCTCCAGATGTTTCAGATCCGCAAATCCGCGCAAGACGCTTTGCGTAAGCGTACAGTCGAGCTGGAAACCGTTCTCGAAACCGTGCCAACGGCCGTCTGGTTCACCTATGACCCGGACGCGCAACACATCGCCGGTAACCGGCAGGCTGCCAATCTGCTCCGCTTGCCGCTTGAGGCCAATGCATCTCTAACCGCGCCTGAGAACGAACGGCCCGCTTTCCTAATAATTCGCAACGGCCAAGAAGTCCCATCGTCTGCGCTTCCGATTCACCGGGCCGCGCGTGGCGAAGACGTGCGAGACGAAGAGCTAGAGCTCCATTTTGACAACGGTGACCGCAAAACGATTTTAGTGCGCGCCTCGGCGTTGCGAAGCAGGACGGGCGAAGTTCAAGGCGCGGTTGGCGCTGCGGTCGACATCACTGACCGAAAACGCAACGAGGAACACCAAAAGCTGCTGCTTAACGAGCTCAATCACCGGGTGAAGAACACCCTCGCCGCGGTGCAATCGATAGCGATGCAGACTCTTCGCAACGCCAAGGACCTGGAGCAAGCGCGACGGCAGTTCGAGGGACGTCTGATGGCGCTATCCATGGCGCACGATATCCTGACGCACGAAAGATGGGAGGGCGCGTCGCTCGGAAAGCTGATCGAGGAATCGGTCGCGCCCTACGGCGGCCAAGGAATGGACCGATTCGATATCGAAGGTCCAAGCGTTTGGGTCCCGTCTAATTACGCGCTTGCACTCGCGATGGCGCTGCATGAGCTTTGCACGAACGCCGTCAAGTATGGTGCATTGTCGAACGAATCAGGCCGGGTCAGTATCGTGTGGGCCGCGGCCGGCACTATTCCGGCTCGCGAACTGCGGATGCGCTGGACCGAAATGGGCGGACCTCCGGTCACGCCTCCCAAGCGACGCGGCTTTGGCTCGCGCCTTGTCGAGCACGGCCTTAAACAGGATCTCGGCGGCGACGTTCGGATTGACTTTGCCCCAACAGGGGTGATCTGTACGATCGAAGCTCCGTTACACGCGCAGTATAATAACGCATTAGCTGTAAGAAGGAGCGGTGGAGATCGAGGAAGGTGACGACGAAAAATTTCGATGGGTTACGTGTCTTCGTTGTCGAGGACGAGTCGCTGATCACGATGTTATTAGCGGATATGCTCGCCGATATCGGCGGCACAGTCGTCGGCGTCGCTTCCCGACTGGACGAGGCCATTGAAAAGGCGTCATCATTGAACTTTGACGTTGCGATCCTCGACGTGAACCTGAACGGTTGTCGAACCTATCCTGTAGCCGAGGCTATTGCGAGAAGAGGCATTCCCTTTATCTTCGGGACCGGTTACGAACCTGACGGGCTTTCGGAGGACTTCCGAAGTGTTCCAATAATGCAGAAGCCATTCCAACAGAGCGATTTGGAGCGAACTCTCGGGGAAGCTTTGGCCTCGAACGTTTGACGCTGATTTGACGATGCAGCGCGCGGACGGGAATTGTCAAATGACCTCGGCCTTGCTGGCGACCGTTGACCGCAAACAATCCGGCGTTGCCTCGGGCGTCCTCAACACCACGCGTCAAGTCGGCAGCGTGATCGGCGTTGCCTTGTTCGGCTCGCTCATCGCCAAGCAGGATCAATTCATTTCGGGCATCCTTGTGGCCCTGTACGTGTCCATCGCGGCGGCGTTGATTGGCGCCGTCGCGGCATTTGTTACAATCCGCGATGACGCCGCCATCGCGGCGGGCCAAACGCATTCGCCGAAGCCAGGAGGATGAATTGTTGCGGCGTCAAATGTATACAACGATGAGAAGTCCCGTTCTTCTTCTTATTTTCATATTCCTATTTGCATGACGCCAGCATCTCCTGCGACCTGATCGGATCGTCGGTGGCTTTCCGAAGCAATGGGGTGGACATTTGGAGCCGCCTACGACAAATTGGTCGGATGGAATTGGTGGTGCATTCAGACCGGCCGACGAAGAATCTCTTTCCCGCTCCGCCGGCGGCCGTGGCGTGATCGCCGATGAGCTACGCCGCCGCCGTCTCGACCATACTGATCGCCGGCGTCGTCGCTGCGTTCGCAACTGCCCTCATCCAGCGCCGTGTTGAGATCGACCTGCGCCGTCATCACCACGACGTCGGTTCCGTTGTGTTCCTGCAGCTCGGCGTCGTGTTCGGCGTGCTCCTCGCTTTCGTATTCAGCGAAGCCTGGGGCGAGTACAACGAGGCGGCGCAGGCCATCAATCTGGAGGTCAGCGCTATGCACGGCGTGGCCATGATAGCGTCGACGCTGGAGCCCGAGCAGGCCAACACAATCCTAGGGGCGGAGTTGGCCTATCTCGAAGCCGTCGCCTACAAGGAATGGCTGATTATGGCCCAGCACCGCACGCGGGACGTCGAAACCAGTCACAAGCTAGAGATCTTGTTCCTGGATGCGGCGAATCTGCGGCTGAGTGATCCCGACCAGCACGACAATAAAGCCGAGATCCTGTCGCTTCTGGCGCAGGCACACGCTCATCGGGAGACGCGGATCTTTCAGGCCAATAGCGGGATCCCGGTCCCGCTATGGGGCGTGCTGATCGCCTTCACAATCATGTTGGCGCTGTTCGTGTCGCTCTCCGGGATCCAATACAGGACGACAGCCGTCGCCATCGCGGCATGCTTCACGATGGGCATCGTCAGCATCCTGGTTATCGCGCGGCTTCTGGATTACCCGTTTGAGGGCGCGCTGGCCTTGTCCCCGACGGACTTCATCGAAGTCATTGGCAAGGTCTCAGACCTCCTCAGCCGTGTGAACGTGCTGAACACTAGGCTTTAGTTGGTTTTAGTGACGATTTAACTATGTGAACCATAGAACAAATTTGCTGGAGGTCTCGCTCATTCCTCTGTGTTCGATTTCGGCTGCCGTTTGTTCATTTCCTTGACACGAAGAGACATTTTTATCGCCCGCCTTGCTTCGGCGCGGCCGGCGATAGGCTGTAGGATTTTCCGGAATTCGTCGCGTTTCTCGTGAATTGAGGCGATCACCTTGCCCATGGGGATGCCCATGTCGACGAGCACGGCTTCCGACAATTGCAGGCTTGCCTCGATTGTCTCGGGGACCGCATCGTTCACTCCAAGGCCGTAGAGCTGCGTTGCGTGATGCGCGTCGCGGGCTCTGGCGACAATAATGAGGCTGGGATGGCTGGCTCGCGCGACGCGAACAATGTCTTCCGCGTCGGCGGGCTTGTCCATTGTGATGATGAGAGCCTTGGCCTTGGCCAATCCGCAGCGGGCCAGAAACTCGGGCCGCGACGCATTGCCCCAATAGATGTTTTTTCCTTCGGCCCGGAATCGCGTCACCAAGGCGGCATCGGTCTCCACGGCGAGATAGCGGATGGCATGCGCGTGAAGCATCTCACCGACGAGCTGGCCAACCCGGCCAAAGCCGACAATGATCGCATCGGGCGCCGGACCGTCCTCGCCCGGCACTTGGGAGCCGGCAGGTTCCGGCGCGGCGGGCCGTCTTGCCAGGCGCTTGGCGAGCGCGCCAAGGAACGGCAAGGCAAACATCGAGAGCGTCACCGCGATCATCGCCTCCGCGCCGGCGTTGGCGGGCATGGCCTTGGCGGCGACGGCGGCGGTGATGATAACGAAAGCAAATTCCCCGCCGGGGGCCAGCATAAGCGCGGCCTCCGTCGAGACTCGCACCGGCAGGCGCGCTATCCAACCAGCTAGCCAGTTGACCCAAAACTTGACGAGAATGATGCAAAACGCAAGACCGAAGGCCGTTAGCGGAGCGAACAATATGTGCGAAAGATCGAGGCTCGCGCCAATTGACACAAAGAATAGTCCGAGAGCCAAACCTTTGAAGGGCTCAATCGTTACCTCGATCTCGCGGCGGTACTCGGTTTCGGCGAGAAGAATGCCGGCGATGAAGGCGCCAAGTCCCATCGACAAACCGCAGGCCGCGGTGAGAACGCCGGTTCCGATGACCACAAGAAGGCAGGCCGCCATGAAAAATTCGGTCGATCCCGCCGCCGCGACGTGACGAAATAGAGGCCGCATGAAGAGCCGGCCGCCGAGCACGATGACGCTCAAACCGGTGAGCGCGGGAACCAGGAAAGAGATAACAGCCACGCCGAGGCCGCCGCCACGCATTCCGAGCATGGCGACCATGAACAGGAGCGGCGCCACCATCAGGTCTTGAAAAAGCAGGACGGCGAATATCGTGCGGCCCGCCGAGGTTCCGAGCCGTTTGCCCTCGGCGAGCACCGGAATCACGATGGCCGTGGACGACAGGGCAAGCGCAAATCCGAGCACCGCCGCCGAGGTTGGAGGCTCCCCCAGGAGCAAGGCCAAGGCGCCAAGCGCGGCGGCGGAGCCGAAGACTTGCAACGCGCCGAGCCCGAAGACGAGCCGGCCGATGATCGCCAAACGCTGCCACGACAGTTCAAGGCCAATCATGAAGAGGAGAAAGACGACGCCGAATTCCGCGACTGGCGCGATTTGCTCGACGTTGTCGAGAGCGAACGGAGCGAGCCAGCCGATTTGCCGCGCGAGCGCGCCAAGGCCAAAAGGGCCAAGCAAAACACCCGCGATGAGGAAACCCAGGACCGGACTAAACCGAAAGCGCCGGAACAGCGGCACGACGACGCCCGCCGTCGCGAGAAAAATCAAAGTTTCCTTGTATTGCTCGGGGGCGAACGTGGTCATCGGCCTGTTTAGCCAAAATAACTCGCGAAGGGAGGAAATTTGGGGTTTTTCGCGCTCCCCGCGGCGCTGTCGAGGATCATAATACCGTGGCCGGGGGATGACGCGCTCTTTCGCGCGCCGCGAGAATCCGGCATGGTGGCCCCATGTCCGATCTCGCAAGGACCAACGCGCTCGAGCTCAGCGTCGGCGAATTATCCGCCGCCCTGAAGCGGACGGTCGAGGATCGTTTTGGCTTCGTCCGCGTGCGCGGCGAAATTTCGAATTATCGCGGACCGCATTCCTCCGGCCACGCTTATTTCTGTTTGAAGGACCAAACCGCCCGCATTGACGCCGTGATCTGGAAGGGTGCTTTCGCGAAATTAAAGATCAAGCCGCAAGAAGGTTTGGAAGTCATCGCGACCGGCAAGATCACAACCTATCCCGGCAAATCGACCTATCAAATCATCGTCGAGGCGATGGAGCCAGCGGGCATCGGCGCGCTCATGGCGCTAGTCGAGGAGCGCCGCCGGAAACTCGCGGCGGAAGGGCTTTTCGATGAAGCGCGCAAGCGGCCGTTGCCGTTTCTCCCGACGTGCATTGGGGTCATTACCTCGCCCACGGGAGCCGTCATTCGCGACATCCTGCACCGCATCGCGGAGCGGTTTCCGCGCCATGTCGTGGTCTGGCCGGTGCGGGTCCAGGGCGAAACCTCGGCGGCTGAGATCGCCGCCGCGATCGACGGCTTCAATGCGCTGCCTGAACAGAGTCCCTTGCGGCGGCCGGACGTGATTATCGTCGCTCGCGGCGGTGGTTCACTCGAGGATTTGTGGAGCTTTAACGAGGAGATCGTCGTGCGCGCGGCGGCGCGGAGTTTTGTGCCGCTCATTGCCGCGGTCGGGCACGAGACGGATTGGACGTTGATCGACCACGCCGCCGATCTGCGGGCGCCGACCCCGACGGCCGCGGCGGAAAAGGCGGTGCCGGTGCGGAGAGAACTCGCGACGGCGCTCGCCGATCTCGCGCGCCGGCACATGGGCGCGGCTATTCGCTTTCTCGACCACCGCCGCAATGAATTGCGTGCCTTGTCACGCGCGCTTCCGCAAAGCGACGGCATCTTTGCCCCACGCCGCCAGCAGCTCGACAATTTCGAGAGCCGCCTCGATGGCGTGCGCGCAAAAACCTACAGCCACGGGCAACTCGGACTGGCCCGCCTCTCTCATCGCCTCGCGCAACAGTCTCCGCACGCAAAAATGGGTCGCGCGGTGGAACGGCTCAAGGCGCTGGAACAAAGGTTTAAGCGTTGCCTGACTGTCGGCAACGACGGAAGGAAGCAAGGCCTCAAACACCTTGCCGTTAGACTTGGCGCTATCCGGGCAACGCGCGTCAGAATTGTGCGCGATGCCCGCGTCCAGCTCAAAGGTTTGGCGGAACGCATGACGCACGGTTGGGATGCTCGCGTCGCGGCTCACCGGTTGAATGTTAACGGCCTGGAAAAGTTGCTCTTCAGTCTTGGTTATCCGCAGGTTCTGGCGCGCGGCTTCGCTCTGATCCGGGACAGCGACCGCAGGCCCCTGCGCCGAGCGGGCGAGGTGGCCGATGGGGCTCGTCTCGATATTCAGTTCTTCGACGGCCACAAAACCGCGGTTGCGACCACCGAGAAAGCCGCCCCTCCGCGCAAACACGCGGCCGGCAAGGGTCAGCGAAAACGCGAACAAGGTTTTCCGTTCTGACAAGGTTGCGCCCCGGCGCTCTTTATAGCCGGGCGGCGCCGGTCAGGCCGAAACTTGACGTAAGCCTTGCGCCTTCACGCGAGCGCGGGACCTTGATCAATGCCCGGTGACGGTCGATTGCACCACTAGCGCGAGCGCCGCCGGCACAAAATTCCCCGGCGGTTAGCCGAAAAAAGCTTGAACGAAGAGGATTTTCCATTGTTTACCCAACGCCGCTGCCCATTTCTTGCGCTCCGGTCCGGCTGGCAGGGAGTGCCACGTGGCTTCTTCTTGCCGCCGCAATGAGATGATTTTTCGAACCTAATCGTCCATGACGGAGTTTCCCGGCGCCAATCGTCGCGCCTTCCCCCGCCGGCCCAGAGTTGCGTCGTCAATGATCAAGCCAGTACGAATTGCGCTCGACGCCATGGGCGGCGACCATGGACCGGAAGTGATCGTTTCGGGCGTCGCGCGCGCGCTGCGGCGGCGGCCCGATATGAAATTTCTGTTTTTTGGCGACGCCGCCAAGATCCGGCCGCTTCTCGACGCCGAGCCGGGGCTTTCGGCGGTCTCAACCTTGCGTCATACCGGCGTTGCAGTTCGGATGGACGCCAAGCCCAGTCAGGCGTTGCGCGCCGGCCGCCGGACCTCGTCGATGTGGCTTGCCATTGAGGCGGTAAAGAAGAACGAAGCCGATGTTGCGGTTTCCGCCGGCAATACCGGCGCCCTGATGGCCATGGCGAAAATTTGCCTGCACATGATGCCGGGGATCGGCCGCCCGGCGATCGCCGCGATCTGGCCCACGGTTCGCGGCAAATCGATCGTCCTCGATCTCGGCGCATCGATCGGCGCCGATGCGCGGCACCTTGTCGATCTTACCGTCATGGGCTCCGCGATGGCCCGGATCGTCCTTTCCATTGAACGTCCGACCGTCGGTTTGCTAAATATCGGTGTCGAGGAAATGAAGGGTATCGACGAGGTCAAGACCGCGTCCCGCTTGCTGCGCGAGGCCATTCTGCCTAATCTCGACTACCGGGGTTTTGTCGAAGGCGACGACATTGGCAAGGGAACGGTCGATGTCGTGGTCACCGAAGGCTTCGCCGGCAATATCGCCTTGAAGACCGCGGAAGGCACGGCCACTCAGATCGCGCAATATCTGCGCGAAGCGCTTGGCCGCGATTTTATGTCGAAGATAGGCTATTTTCTCGCGCGCCAAGCCTTCGCGGCATTGAAGGCCAAGATGGATCCGCGCAATGTCAACGGCGGGGTGTTTCTTGGCCTTAACGGCGTAGTCATCAAGAGCCATGGCGCCTCCGACGCGGTCGGCACGGCGCACGCGGTGGAAATCGGCTATGCCATGGCGAGGCACGAACTCTTGCGTAAAATCAGCGATGCGCTTCCGCTCTCGCGCGCGCAATTCCCCGCCCAGTCGAGGCTCCGGGCGGCGGGCGCGCCGGTCGCGGCGCCCTCGGGTTCCTGAGCGGTCTTTAGGTATAGATGGATAATTCCGTGCACCACGCAGCGTCAGGCAAGCTCCGTTCCGTCGTCTTGGGGCTCGGCTCCTATCTTCCCAATCGCATCGTCAGCAATGCCGACCTCGAAAAGTCGCTGGAGACGACCGACGCGTGGATCGTGCAGCGCACGGGCATAAGGCAGCGCCACGTTGCCGCCATGGACGAGCCGACCTCGCGGCTCGGTCTTTGTGCGGCCAAAGCCGCGCTTGCCGATGCGGGGCTCAAGGCTTCGGATCTCGATCTCGTGATTGTAGCAACCTCGACGCCGGACTTTACCTTTCCCGCCGTCGCGACCCAGATCCAGGCCGGGCTCGGCATGACAAACGGCGCCGCTTTCGACGTCCAGGCGGTTTGTTCCGGGTTCGTCTTCGCGCTGGCCACCGCCGACAAATTCCTGGCGTCCGGATCGCACCGCCGCGCGCTCGTCATCGGCGCGGAAACCTTCTCGCGTCTGCTTGACTGGACCGATCGGACGACATGCGTTCTCTTCGGCGACGGGGCGGCGGCCGTGGTCCTCGAAGCGCGGCGCGGGGAAGGAACCGCGCGGGATCGCGGCATTCTCACGACACATCTGCGCTCGGATGGACGCCACCGGGAAAAGCTCTATGTCGATGGCGGGCCTTCCACGACGCGGACAACCGGCAAGCTGCGGATGGCTGGAAAGGAGGTCTTCCGCCACGCGGTCGGCATGGTCGCGGATGTCGTCACGGCGGCCTTCGAGGCGACCGGAACGAGCGCCGCCGGTCTCGATTGGTTTGTGCCGCACCAAGCTAACCGCCGCATTATCGATGCGTCGGCGGAAAAACTTGGGATCGCGCCAAACAAAGTCGTCGTCACCATCGATTTGCACGCCAACACATCGGCCGCGTCGGTTCCGCTCGCCCTTGCGGTCGCGCGCGACGACGGCAGGATCAAGCGAGGCGACCTCGTGATGATCGAGGCGATGGGCGGCGGTTTCACCTGGGCGTCGGCGCTCATCCGCTGGTGAGCTTTCCGGCCAGGGGCGCCGCTGGAAGTGGCTGTCTGAGCTCAGATGGATATGAGACGGGAGCTTGAGAAAAAGGAAGGGGTCTCCGAAGCTGAGAGTTGCGAATCAACTACCTCAGGAGACCCCCATGCAGGTTTTCGGCCTGCCCTCGCAGTGAGTTCAAGTCCGTTTTCGCGGCGGAATGCCCGGTGCGGCGGCTTGAGCTCTTTGTGCTGCCGCCCAAACGGCCCGACCTCAACGGCTGCGTCGAACGCGCCCTAATCCACTTGGCGGTACGAGTTCTCCGCAACTTACGATCTACCAGCCCATCTCGACAAATTCCGGCCCATCGTCGACGCCTTCGCCCATAGACCCAACCACCACCGGCCGCACGAAGCCCTTGGCGG
>JBOHJV010000106.1:0-12285 GCA_050728695.1 Methylocella sp.
ACCTGCCCAAATGGTCCTGCTGCGCCGGTCCATTTCAAGCCGCCCCCTCGTCGCGCTAGCGCAAATCTTGTATTAAGCCTAATTAAACCTGAACTCCCGCGGCCCGGCGAATCGGCCTATGACGTCAAAACATTGGTCGCCCGCCGGCTCTGCTTTCGGGCCAGTCCACTTTGATCGGCGTCCGGCAAAAAAGGCGCGTGATGGTTCAACCGCCGTCTTTTCGAGAGGATAAGACCGTCTCCTTCGGCGAGAGGCTGGCGGCGTCCGAACAATTCCTGGTTCTTTTCCACGAAGGAATGGATCTAGTGAGCAGGGCGGCCGCCTATCTCGACGGCGATGGCCGCGAGGAGGCGAAGCTCCTGCCGCGCCCGGTGGCGGTCGCCTATGCGGTCGAAAGCATGCGTTTGACGACAAGGCTCATGCAAATTGCGTCCTGGTTGCTCCTCCAGCGCGCCGTCAACGAAGGCGAACTGAGCCGCGCTGAGGCCGCCGCCGAGAAACGCGGGATTCGCTTGTCGGAGCAAGGTATTGTGTCGAACAAAGATGTTCTCGTCCGCTTGCCGCCGCGTCTGCGCGACCTCATCTCGATATCGCTTCGCTTGCAGGCGCGCATCATCCATCTCGATCTTTTGATCTATAAGGCGCGAGACGGACGCCAGGAAAGCTTGCCGCCGAGCCCGGTGGAAACTCAGATCGAGCAACTGCGGGCCGCGCTCGCCGCGCCGCGCGTGCCGTCGCCGATTTGAAGGCCGCGCGCCCTTGTGTTTTGGCGCCGCGCGGAATTTGTCCGCGAGAAAGTGTCAAACCGGGACCAGCGGGGGAGGGACGCGGCTATTTCCAGGCATTCCTGCCGCTCATATCGGCTTCGGCCGGCTCGGCGCCCGGCGACCCGGAGCGCAACAGGCGGATTATTTCACACTATCGCGCCTGCCAGGAGGCCATTGCGTCATCCAGAGCGCGCTGCCCCGAAGGCCCTTTTTCGAAGGTCAATTTCGCGATATGGCCATTCCCGAGAACCATTGGAACATCCAACCATTCGCGCGATCGCAAAAGATCGAGATTGGATGCCTCGGCGTCGCCGCGGGCGAGACCGACGAGGAAG
This sequence comes from Methylocella sp., assembly GCA_050728695.1. Lineage (GTDB taxonomy): Bacteria > Pseudomonadota > Alphaproteobacteria > Rhizobiales > Beijerinckiaceae > Methylocapsa. The sequence continues at coordinate 1,103 of JBOHJV010000106.1, forward strand.
GAATTCTCCGTGACCGGCACCGTAATTCCCTTCAGCGACTCTCCCGTCGCGTTGTCTTCGCGACGCATCTGCACCACGCTGATCTGCTTGATATTGCCCAAGGGACTATCTCGCGGCACGGCAAATATCAGCTTCACGGTATGCGACGCGGGCAATGTCCCGTCGAAATTTTTTTGAATCGTCATCGCCGCTTGCAGCTTTTCTTCAGGTATGTCGATCTCGGCGCGAACCGCCGTGCTCAGCGGCTCATCGGGTCCATTGCTGACGTTATCGACCCGCCAGACGACAGTGCCACGAAAGGTTTTTACCTTGGACGGCTCTTCCGGCGCCTCGACGAGGAGGGCGGCGCGGCGGGCAACGGCAATGGGAGGATTGGCGGGTAGGGAACCGCTCTTGGCGTCATCGCTGCGTTCGGCGGTTGATGAAGGCACACCGGCTAAGCCTGGCGCGGCCCCCGGTGTCGCGGTACCGGCGCCGACGCGGTCGACGATCTTGCCGCCGGCGCCGGCCTCGCCCTGGGCCGATGGGGAAGGAGGTTGCGGTCGCAAAAGATCCTCGGGGCGGTCGCGCAGCTTATAGGCGGCGATCGCGACAAGGGCGACGACCAGACCGACGATTCCACCAATAACCACAAGGCGCTTCGTGGGACCGGCATCTCGCTCGGGCCGAGGCGCGAAAGGATGTTGAGCCTCAAGCTGCGTTCTTGCCGTGGGTTCGGAACTGTCGGGGCCCGGGTTGGGCGCTTCCGGGGCAGACGCTTCAACGGCGGGCGCGTGCCAGGCAAAAGCCTCCAGGACGACCGGCGCAGCGGCAAAAGCATCGAAGTCGCGCCTCACCGAAGCAGCTTGGCCGGGAGAAGCGGCGGCTGTCGCCGGAACCGGACGCTCGTCCCGCGCGGGCGGCGCCGGCCGTACAGGGTTTAGAGAGGGGCCAGGCGGCGGCGCGCCGTCTGACCGGGCGCCCGGCTTCACGGACCGCCGCGGATCGCGCCGAACTTTGAGGGGTCGCGAAGGCAGCGGCGTTGGCGTGGCTGGAATAGAACCCGGCGCGGATGGAGCGGGGCCAGGCGGATCTGGGTCCGGCGGATTGGGTTCAGGCAACGGCGCCGCGCTTGCCTCATTCACCTTGTACGCGCCGTCCGGACTCCCGGCAGTTGGCCAAGGGTCCGCGAGATCTGGTTCGGCCACATGCGCGCCGCTTCCAGGACCTTGCCGCGACGCAATTTCCGTTTCAAGCCGCGCAACCGCCACTTCCAATGCTTGTGCCTCGCGCAGGATCGCCTCCTCGGGCACCGGCGGATCGAGCTTGCGCAATTGGCCGAAAAGCGCCTCCCGCGCCCGCTCGTAAATGGCGTGGCGTGATTCGGCCGTCGAATCGGGAAGGCCCGCGACGGCCTTGGCGAGCAGCGGGTAATAATCAGCCATCTCGTGTTGAGAGCATTTGATCGGCCTTCCGTCAATCCCGCCGCAAAACTTTGCCAATCAATCGCGGAAGGGATTGTGAACGAGGATCGTATCGGCCCGCTCGGGGCTGGTCGAGAGAAGCGTGACCGGGGCCTCGATCAATTCCTCGATGCGGCGGACATATTTGATCGCCTGCGCCGGAAGCGCCGCCCAGGAGCGGGCGCCGGCCGTCGTATCCTTCCATCCCGCGATTGTCTCATAGATCGGAGTGACTCTTGCCTGCGCCGCCTGGCTTGCCGGCAACCTGCCGATGCGCTGGTCATCGAGATGATAGCCGACGCAGACCTTGATCTCCTCGAAGCCGTCAAGAATATCGAGCTTCGTCAAGGCAATGCCGTCTATCCCCGAGGTTTTTACCGCCTGGCGCACCAGCACCGCGTCGAACCAGCCGCACCGCCTGCGCCGCCCGGTGTTGGTTCCGAATTCACGACCGCGGTCGCCCATCCGCTCGCCAATGGCATCGTTAAGTTCGGCTGGGAACGGGCCGCCTCCGACCCGTGTCGTATAGGCCTTGGCGATCCCCAGCACGTAACCGATCGCCTTTGGGCCAAGGCCAGACCCTGTGGCGGCATTGGCGGCGACCGTATTCGACGAGGTGACAAAAGGGTAGGTGCCATGATCGACGTCGAGCATCGCGCCTTGCGCGCCTTCGAACAAAATACGCTTGCCGTCGCGCCGGGCGGCCTCCAGCAGCTCCCAGGTCGCGTCCATGAAGGGAAGAATTTTGGCCGCGACGCTATCGAGTTCGGCGCGAATGGCCTCTGACGTGACCGGTTCGAGCCCAAGCCCCCGGCGCAGCGGCTCGTGATGGGCCAGCAGGCGGGCGATTTTTTGATCCAAGCTGTCCGGCTCGGCCAAGTCCATGAGCCGAATCGCGCGGCGACCCACTTTATCTTCGTAAGCGGGACCAATGCCGCGCTTCGTGGTCCCGATCTTCACCGCTTCGACATTGGAAGATTCGCGGTGGGCGTCGAGCTCGCGGTGCAGGCTAAGGATCAGCGTCACGCTTTCGGCGATCTTTAGATTTTTGGGCGAGACCGCGATGCCGCGCGCCGCCAGTGTCGCGACCTCCTCGACGAAGTGATATGGATCGAGCACGACGCCGTTGCCGATGATCGAGAGCTTTCCTGGCCGAACGACGCCGGCGGGCAACAGCGTGAGCTTATAGACATTGTTGTCGATGACGAGCGTATGCCCGGCATTGTGGCCGCCCTGAAAGCGCACCACGATATCGGCCTCGAGCGACAGCCAATCGACGATCTTGCCCTTGCCTTCGTCGCCCCATTGGGCGCCGACCACCACCACATTCGCCATGGATCGAACCGATTTGTGTTGCGTCTCTCACGAGCCGCCAAAAATAAGCCCGGCGCAAACTGGCTGCACCGGGTCCATTGCGAAGACGGGGTACACTTTTGCGCGGTCGGAGTAAAGGCTTCGAGGTCATGCGCAGGATCCGAAAAGGGCAATGCCTCCTGCTTGAACCGGGGTCGTCAGAAGAGATGCGCTTTTCGCGGCGGCGTTCGACATCAAGGGCGGCGCGGATTTAAATCAATGTGCGGGAAGCTCACCCATTGCATAACCGACGGAAACCTTTATGGTGGTTCGCAAGTATAGTTACCAACTATAGTACTGATGAATAACAATACTATGGATGTATCACACTTCACGCGCGATTGCCGGAGGGAGAAGATGAGCATTTTCAAGCAGTTTCTTGGTGGGGCCTCCCTCCTGGTTGGCCTTCTCGCCTTGCTGTGCCTTATGCCGGCGGCGCCGGCCCGCGCGGGCGACGCGGGGGATACACCCGGCGATTGCCCGCCGCCAGGGCGGCAGGGGTGCGGCGGCCTCTCGATCATTCTGCCTTTCGGCAACGAGTACTACAAGGTCACCGATTTCGCGACCGTTGGGCAGAACCAGCTCGCCGTTACGCGTCATTACAACAGCGAGGGCGGAGTCCCCCTGGGTTCGTTCGGCAACTGGCGCTGGACTTATGACCTAGGGCTAGGCATCAGTGCTACCGAGGTTGACGCCATTCGCGCCGACGGCAAGGACATCAATTTCTTTCCGGACGGCAAGGGCGGCTGGAAGAGGGGAAGCAGCAGCAGCGGTATCGATCTCCGTCTGACGCAGTCGGGCTCGACCTGGACGCTGACCGATTGGGACGACAACATCGAGACCTACACGGCTATAAAGGGCGGCTCCATTGGGGTGCTGGCGTCGATCAAGGCCCGCGACGGGTACACGCAAACAATGCATTACACTGGGAAGAATCCCTTGGGGAATCCGATATTGACTTCGGTGACCGACTCTTACGGGAGGGCGTTGACTATCACTTATAGTATTGATACCGGCGGAATTGTGGAAATTAGTTCGATTACCACCCCGGATGGGCTGGTTCTGACTTATAGTTATACTACCGGCAACTTGGCGAAGGTTACCTACCCGACAAGTCCGGCGACGAGTCAAAGCTATCTTTACGAGGACACGAATTTCGTGAGGGCGTTGACCGGCATCATCGACGAGAACGGCAACCGCTTTGCCACTTGGACCTACGTACCGGGGACTGCGCTCACCTTGGCCGCCTCAAGCCAGCACGCGGGTGGCGCCGATCTGACGCAGGTCGCCTACGAAAGCATTTTTAGTCGTGGGAATGCGACCGTGACCTCTGCCCTTGGCCTGCAGGAGGTCTACAAGAACGGCTTCCCCGGGAGCTCCCAGATCGAGGAGATCGACCGGCTCGGCACGGCCGCGGTGCGCAGGTTCACCTACGACAGCAACGGCTATGTCGCGAGCGAGACGGATTGGAACGGCAACCTGACGGCCTATGTCAACAATGTCCGCGGCCTTCCGAAGACGGTCAACGAGGCGTCTGGCACGTCGCTCGCACGCACTACAACGACTTCCTGGCACCCGACCTTCCATTTGCCAGTGCAGATCACGGAGCCGAACCGGACCACCGCTTTCACCTATGACGCCAACGGCAATGTGCTGACCAAAAAGATCACGGCGGGCGCGTTGACGCGCAGTTTGTCCTACACCTACAACGCGACAGGCGAAGTGCTGGCCGCGACCGATCCGCGCGGCAACGTCACGCATTACACCTATGACGCCAAGGGCAATCTGACGAGCATCACAAACGCGCTCGGGCAGGTAACAAATTTCACGAGCTACGACGGCGCGGGAAGGCCGCTCGCGATCATCGATCCGAATGGCGTGACGACGAGCCTGACCTATGATCCGCGCGGCCGCTTGACGTCGCAGACGGTCGGAACGCTCAAGACCATGTATGCCTATGACGCGGCGGGGAATTTGATCAAGGTAACGCAGCCGGACAACTCCACTCTGACCTATAAGTACGATCAGGCGCATCGGTTGACGAAGATCAAGGACGCCCTCGGCAACCATATCATCTATACGCTCGACGCCGCGGGCAACCACATCAAGGAACAGGCGTTCGACCCGTCGAGGACTCTGACGCAAACGCGTTCTTTCGCCTATAACGCCCTCAACCGGCTGAAAAAGACGATCGGAGCGGAAGGCCAGACAACGGCTTACGCCTATGACCCGCAGGGAAATCTGACCGCCGTCACCGATCCGTTGATCCATGTGACCAGTTACGCCTATGATGCGCTCAATCGTCTCGCAGAGGCGATCGACCCGAAGGGCGAGGCCACATTCTATGGCTACGACGCCAACGATCATCTGACCTCGGTCACCGATCCGCGCGATTTAAAGACGGTCTACAAGTGGGACGGGCTCGACGACCAATTGAAGCTCCATAGCCCCGACACTGGCGTGACCAAGAGAACATTCGACACGGCGGGCAATGTCGTCACGTCCACCGACGCGCGCGGCAACACGACGACCTACAGCTATGACGCCCTGAACCGCAGGACGCACGCGGCCTTCGCCGACGGCACGAGCGCCGCTTGGCATTATGATAAGGGCGCAAACGGCATTGGGCGTTTGACGAAAATCAGGGACGTGACCGGCTCGACCAGCTACAGTTACGACGCCAATGGCCATGTGACGCAGAAGCAGCAGTCCGCCGGCGCGGTGACCCTGACCACGGTCTATGGCTATGACGCCGGCGGGCGTTTGGCGAGCATCACTTATCCATCCGGCAAAGAGGTTGCGTATGCCTACGATCCCGCGGGCCGGGTAAGCAGCGTGACTGCGAACGGCAAGACGCTGGTCATGGGCGTGACCTACATGCCTTTCGGCGGGGCGTCGGGATGGACGGCGGGCAACGGCGCTTCCTATCGACGCACGTTTGATCTCGACGGGCGGATTAGCGGTTTGGCGCTGCCCGCGAGCGACACGATTGCGCTTAGCTATGATGCGGCGAGCCGCATTACCGGCATGACGGAGACCGGCTTTGCCGCCGAGAGTTTCAGCTATAACACGCTCGACCGCTTGCACGTTTATGCAAGCGGCGCGGCCACGCAAACCTACACTTACGATGCGGACGGCAATCGAACGGGTTATGCGACCAATGCAACGCCACCTGTTTCGCTGACCTATACTTACGACACCGCCAGCAATCGCTTGCTCGGCATCGGCGGCAGCCTGAGCGAGAGTTTCACCTATGATGCCAATGGCAACATGTTATCCTATTCCGCGCCGTTCGCCGATTACAGCTTCTCCTACGACGCGCGAAACCGTCTCGCGGAGTCCTTCGTCGGAGCGATTGGCACGAGCTGGCAGATCAACGGTCTCGGTCAGCGGATTTCCCAGGTTGCGGCCGGTGTTCCGCAATTCTTCTTCGTCTATGACGAGGCGGGTCATTTGATCGGCAAATACGACGGCGGCGGCAATCTTGTGCAGGAGACGGTGGGGCTCGGCGATTTGCCGGTCGCCGTGCTCTCGCCCAGCGGGCGATTCTATGTCGCGCCCGATCATCTCGGGAGCCCGCATCAAATCACCAATGCCGGCGGCGCGGTCGCGTGGCTGTGGCACCACGATCCCTTCGGCAAGGGTGAACCGTCCGATCCATTAGGCACCTTCACCTACGATCTCCGCTTTCCGGGGCAATTCTTCGACCAGAGCACAAAACTGCATTACAATTATTTCCGCGACTACGATCCAAGGCTAGGGCGCTATATCGAAAGCGATCCCATCGGGCTGAAGGGCGGGATCAATACCTACGCGTATGCCAAGGGGAACCCGGTCGGAATCATCGACCCTTCAGGTCTGGGCCCGTTCGGACTACCGATCAACTTTTCGCCGACGCCTCCCTTCGTCTCGATTGACCCGGGGGCGCTTTTGGCGCCCCATCCAGGTGATTTGGATATTGCGAAGCTAGAGGCAATAAGGGATGCGGAAGTCGCAGCATACGACCTAGCTCGGAAACTACTGAAGAACAGGCCCCATTGCCGCGGCGCGGTAGATCCGAACCTGAAGAAGCTAGGAGATGCAATCAATTCTATCACGATACAAATTAATAATATAGCCGCAGCAAACAATAACGCGAGCGCCATGATCGACAATGGATTCATAAATTCACCTGGCGCCCTTGATGGGCACGGCGGAGAGGTAAGTAGCCTCGGGGGCTCGCGCTGAATGCGCCGCGCGCGGCTTCCGCTCGGGCATTCCGTCTAACGCCCTCGATTCCGTCAGCGAACCTTCCAACGGGGATGCCTCCCGGCAATTGGCGGGCCATCGAGGCGCCGCCGCCGCCCTCCTGCAATTGCACCAAAAGATCGGTCGATCTTACAAGATTGAAGGAGGGGCCGCTGTATTCGGCCTTGTAAGGTGTTAGGCCCCGACCGGACAAAAACGTTTTTCACTGAAACATTTTGCGACGATGGCAAAACCGGACAAAAGACACAGGGTGAAAAAGTCCTCCGTAATTTCGTTGACGCAATTATTGATTTGCCTCGAGCTTGCTCTTGTCAGAGCGGGCGGGGCGGGCGACAAGCTCGCATGCTCCACATCAACGACATCAGTCTAAGATTTGGGACGCGGCTTCTTTTCGATCACGCGATTGCCGCCCTTCCATTACATGCACGCGTGGGCTTCGTCGGCCGCAACGGCGCCGGAAAGTCGACGCTGTTCAAAATGATTGCGGGCGAGCTTGCGCCGGACGCGGGCGCCATATCGCTCCCCCGTGCGACGCGTCTTGGCCGGGTCGAGCAGGAGGCGCCGGGCGGGGGGCGAAGCTTGATCGATTTTGTCCTTGCCGCCGATCTCGAACGCGCGCGTCTGATGGCCGAAGCCGAGACCGCGGCCGATCCGGTCCGCGTCGGTGAGATTCAAACGCGCCTCATGGATATTGGCGCGCATGCGGCGCCCGCGCGGGGAGCGAGCATTTTGGCTGGTCTTGGCTTCGATGAAGCAGAACAACAACGGCCGCTTGACGCATTTTCCGGCGGGTGGCGGATGCGCGTCGCGCTCGCCGCCGTTTTGTTTGCGAGCCCGGATCTTTTGCTTCTCGACGAGCCGACAAACTATCTCGATCTCGAGGGCACGCTTTGGCTGATCGATTATCTCCACCGCTATCCGGCAACGATCCTTGTCATCAGCCACGACCGCGATTTGCTCGATGCCGTTTGCGATCATATCCTGCATCTCGACCAAGCCAAGCTCACCTTATGGCGCGGCAATTATTCGAGTTTCGAGAGGCAGCGGCGCGAACGGCAAGCGCTCGCGCTCAAACAGAAAAAGAAACAAGAGGACCGGCGCAGGCACCTCCAGTCTTTCGTCGATCGCTTCCGCGCCAAGGCGACAAAAGCGGCGCAGGCCCAGTCGCGCCTAAAAATGCTCGCCAAGATGGAACCCGTGATGGCGATCGTCGACGGTAACGTCCTGCCGTTCCATTTGTCCTCGCCGAAGAAGCCCTTGAGCCCGCCGCTTATCGCGATGGAGGATGCGAGCGCGGGCTATGGCGCTGAGCCGGTGTTGCGGCGGCTCTCGCTCACTATTTCGGACGACGACCGGATCGGCCTTTTAGGTGCCAACGGCAATGGCAAATCGACGTTCGCGAAGCTTGTCGCCGGACGGCTGAAAGCGCAAGGCGGCACTATCCGGCGCTCGGCGAAACTGGAGGCGGGTTTCTTTACCCAGCATCAGATCGACGATCTCGACCCGAAGGCAACCCCTTATCAATGCGTCGCCTTGCTCATGCGCGAGGCGCCCGAGGCAAGGATTCGCGCAAAATGCGCGCAGCTCAGCTTTCCGAATGTGATGGCGGACACGACGGCGGCGAACTTGTCTGGGGGCGAAAAAGCCCGGCTTCTGTTGGGGCTGGCAAGCTTCAACGGACCTCACCTTTTAATTCTCGACGAGCCGGCCAATCATCTCGACATAGATAGCCGCGCCGCCTTGATCGAGGCGATCACTGAGTATCGGGGCGCGGTCGTTTTGGTGTCGCACGATAAATATCTCCTCGACGCTTGCGCCGACCGCCTCTGGCTCGTGGAGACAGGCACGGTCAAACCGTTTGACGGCGACATCGACGATTACAACAAATATGTCCTCGCGGGTGCCAGCGGCGGCAACGGCAGGCCTTTGAAAAAAGACCGCGGCGAAACCAGGCGGGCGGCTCCGGAGCCAGGCGAGAACCCGCGCGCCGTGAAAAAGGCGGGCCGCTTAGACAAGCGCATTGCGGCGATCGAGGCAAAGATGCGTATGTTTCACGATCTCGTTGCCCGCATTGACAAGGCGCTCGCGGAGCCGGCGGTGTTCATCGAGGATCCGGCCAAGGCGGCGCTGTTATCCTCCCAGCGCAGCGAACTTGCGCGAATTCTCGTTGCCGCCGAAGAAGAGTGGCTACGCGTTGCCGGCGATTTCGACGCGACGAGGGAAAGAACGGCGCGGACCGAATAACCCGCTCGCTCACAATCGCCGGTCAAAAGAACGAAATCTGGTGACGCATAAATTCGAGAACTTTCCAGAGTCCCAAGGCAAACAGAAACAACAGCGACAGCATAACGAGAAACGCGAGAATCCTGGATGTTAGCGGAAATGTCATCATTTGCGGGCGTGCGGCTTCGGCTCCGCCCGCGGGCTGCGCCGCCGGCCAATCAAATCCGCCTAGCCAGAGACAGACCGCCGCCGCTATCGTGCCGGTATCGCTGATCGACAACAGGCAGCCGGGATGGGTTGGCCTGCCTTCGCTATCGAAGCCGATTGCGACGCCTCCAAGCCCATCCGGCGAATCGTTCGCCGCTCCTGATTTGACGATGGCGCGCTTGGCCGCGCGGAGACCTTGAAACGCCGCTTTTACCGCGGGCTGCTTGATACAATAGGCAATCTCCGTTGGCGTGAAATTGGCGCGGTAGAATTCGTGAAGCGCATAGTCCTCGGCGTCTGGCAGAGCCGCGATATTTTCAATTTCGAGGGCCAATCCTTTCGAACCATGGAAAAGACGGCCCGCGCTTCCGGGCGTACTCCCATCGGCCGCGAGAGGCGTGAGCACGAGCGCGCTCTTGCCCTCAAAGAGACTGGCGATCGTGAAACGGGGCTGTTTCGCCATGGGGTCCCCATATGCTTGCCGCCGGACTAGCCCTTGTGGCGCGCCCCCAAGCATTAGCGCACGGCAAAAGGGAAGGAAAGGCCAAGCGCTAGGCCACCCCAATCGAGAGAGCCCGCGCCCTTTCGCGATCTCCGGCTAAAAAGTGACCTTCACGCCGCCGTAGAAGGAGACCGGCTGCAGGGGCGTGATCGTACGCGGATCGTTCGTGAAGGGGATCGGCGACGCAAGCTGCGCATCGGTGCCGGTATCGAAGAATGCGCCATAAGTCGCGTTTCTATTGTTGAAGAGATTGTTGATGAGCCCAAAAAACTGAACGTGCTCATCCAGCTGATAGGAAGCGTGGAGGTTCGCGACCCAATAGAGCGGCAGCTTGGGGTTTTGGTTGGCGTCGTCGCCAACAAAATATTGGGCGCCGGCGACGAGCACATCGGCGCCGAGCTTGAATTTGGGCGTGAACGCATAATCGCCACCGAATTTTATCAGGTGGCGCGGAATGCCGGGGATATGATCGCCCGGCGTCACGAAGACATTTCCATCCACATTGAAAGGATTGTTTGGAGACGCCAAGGGACCCGAGAATTGGTAGGTCGCATCGACAAATGCGTAGTTCGCATAGGCCGAGAGATCGCCATAGTGGAAGTTCGCCTCGGCCTCGACGCCCTGGCGTAGGGTCGACGGCACATTGGCGAAAAAGCCTAGTCCAGTAATCGGGCTGGCGAGCGAAACGATGTCGTTCGTGCTATCGGTGCGGAAAAAGCCGGCTTTCCAATCGACGGCGCCTTTATCGAGTAGGGCCTGCGCCCCACGCAGTCCTGCCTCGAAAGTGTGCGCCACGACTTGCTTCAACGGCGGATCGGCAACAAGCGAATTTTCAAGAAGGCACGGCCTCGTTCGATCGGCGCAATCGAGTTCGAGCGGCGTCGGCGCGCGGTTCGCCTCGGAGTACCCGCCGTACACGGTGACGGTGGGCAGGATTTTAAAGGTCACGCCGACCACTGGATTGATCCGCGAGAAAGTGTCGTCGATGTTGAGTTCCGGCGCCTGGCCCGTGGCATCTTCGGTGGCAATTTGAGCGACATTGAGCCGTGCGCCGGCGGTCAGTGCGAGCTCAGGCGTAATGTTAAAGGTGTCGAGTGTATAGACGCCATAATATGTCGTATTGCCGGTGAGAAAGGTCGGCACTTTGCCGATTCCTCCCAAGGTCCCGATGATGTCGCCCGAGCCTGGGAAGGCGCCATTGCCGATGA
>JBOHJV010000107.1:0-12154 GCA_050728695.1 Methylocella sp.
GCGCCAAGGACGGTGATTGACTCGATTGCCGCCAGCGCGAGTTCAGGCGTGACATCGCCGGCAATGCTCGCTAGCCCGACTACCTGAATGCTGAGCTTGCCGCCGGCGGCCCTGACCGCCTCCAAGTCCGCGCGGCTATAAAATCGCGAGCCAAGCTCGAGGGTCTGCCGCACAACTGATTTTTGTACGGCATCCGCGTGGGAGGCGAGCTGGTTGCGGATTGCCGTCCTGATCAAGTCGGTGCGATTGGAGTAAAAACCTTCGTTGACCAGCAAATCGATACGGCCAAGGTCGACGTATCCGATGTTGATCGTGATTTTCTCGGTCTCGCCCGAATTGTCTCGCAGCCGATGCACATTTGCAGCCAAGGCAGGTCTCCATATACCATCCATGTAGATGGTATATGGATGGTTCCTCGCTCAATTGCAAGAGGAAAATTTAGCCCAAATCGAACGGACGCGGATTCTACCTCCGCGGCATCGGCTGGCGGGGCGCGCGGGATCCGATTCACTCGAACCGGATCACGCTTTGAAGCCCGCGTTTTAGTGGGAAATCTCGGCCGTGACCGAGGTCGCGCCGCTGTCGCCGCCGATGATCAGAGTCGCATACACGGTGTTCACTGTCCCGGTCAAGTTGGCGCCCCGCGCCTGGGCCTCGAATGCGTATCGTAGCGTGCCCCTCTGCTTGATCAGCGCGCCTAGCCCCACGCCCTGTATTTTCCCCTGGAATGTGAAAGACCCGTCCGTTTGCTTGATGAAGGAGCCGGGCGGGATCGTGGTGCTGAAGGTGCCGACCTGGAGCGTGACCGGCGCGGTAACGGGATTGATCGCCGGCGCGGTGCTGCTCAAGGTGAAGTTGGACCCAAATCCAAAAGCATCCTTGTTGGGAATGCTGCCGAATTGGATCGCGAGCTTGGCGTTGAAGGCGAGGAAGGGCACCCCCGGCGGCGGCGGAACATTGCCCACCCCCTCGGGGCCACTCCCCACCGTGACCGTGGCCACCACCATGTTGGTGGCCGTGTCGATCACCGAGACACTGTTGGAGTCTCGATTCGCCACATAGGCGTGTTTCCCATCCGGGGTGATGGCGACCCCATCAGGGATATTCCCCACCGGGACCGTGGCCACCACCGTGTTGCTGGCTGTGGCGATCACCGAGACATTGCTAGGGCTGGAAAACCCGTTCGCCACATAGACGTTTTTCCCATCCGGGGTGATGGCTACCCCAATGGGGCCACTGTTTACGGGCAACGGGACCGTGGCCACCACTTTGTTTGTGGCCGTGGCGATCACCGAGACAGTGTTGAGCCCATTCGTCACATAGGCGTGTTTCCCATCCGGGGTGATAGCGAGCGCACCGGGGGCACCCCCCACCTGGACCGTGGCCACCACCGTATTGCTGGCCGTAGCGATTACGGAGACAGTGCCGGGTCCACCGCCGGGGTCGGTCGAGTTCGCCACATAGGCGCGTGTCCCATCCGGGGTGATGGCTACGCCTCTGGGGTCAACCCCCACCGGGATCGGACTGCCCACCACCGTGTTGGTGGCCGTGTCGATCACCGAGACAGTGCCGGGGCCGGGGAAGCTAAATTTACCATTATTCATCACATCGGGGTGTTTCCCATCTGGGATGACGGGGAGCCTGATGGATGTACTATTCGCCACATAGGCGTATTTCCCATCCGGGGTGACAGCGACGCCATTGAGCAAACACGACGTGTTGCTTGCGGGGGAACACCCGATCGGGACCGTGGCCACCACCGTGTTGCTGGCCGTGTCGATCACCGAGACCGTGTTGGAGTCGAAATTCGCGACATAGGCGTGTTTGCCATCCGGGGCGACGGCGATCGATCCGACCCCTCCCGCCACCGGGACCGTGGCCACGACTTTGTTGGTGGCCGTGTCAATCACCGAGACAGTGTTGTCGGACTCATTAGTGACATAGGCGAAGGGCGCCGCCGCCGCCGCCGTGGCCAGCAAGCCGAGCCCCATCGCCAGCATGCCGAAGACGGGCATAAACCCCCGCGCCGATGCGGCGCGGCTTCCATTGCTATTTTTGCTACGCATAATATCTCCTCCCATGATGAGGCCGTGAAGGCGGGGCAGCGGGAGCAGCATTGCGTGACCAAAAACCCCTCCGTATCGCAAGGGTGGATGCTGCGCCTTTTCCCCAAGCCCCGCAATGGTATAACGCGATCCATCCGCCGGGTTCGCCATGCAAGATGCTGATGATTATGGCTGAATACGCGGATGTAACAGGGACACGCAATGAGCCTTTCCCTTCCCGTCTCGCTCGCGCAGTCCCGCTCCTGGTGGCGGGCGTTCTGGCGCAAGGCCGCCGCAATCCTGCCCAAGGGCCTTTACGCGCGGGCGCTTCTCATCGTCATCGTGCCGATGGTTATCCTGCAATGCGTGCTCACCTACGTCTTCATGGAGCGGCATTGGCAACTCGTGACAAAGCGCCTTTCCACCGCCTTGACCCAGGATATCGCGGCGATTGTCGAGCTTCATAAATCCTACCCGGGAAGGACAAACGACGAAGCCCTAACCAGGATCGCCCAGCAGCGGTTGAAAATCGACATGAAATTTTTGCCGGAGGGCGAACTGCCGGCGGCGCTGCCAAAGCCTCTATTCTCGATCCTTGATGCCGCCTTGTCGAAGGAGATCCGGCGCCAGATCGGCAAACCCTTCTGGCTCGATACGGTCGGGCGCTCCGTTTTCATCGAGATCAGGGTCAAGCTCGATGACTCGATCTTGCGCGTCGTTGCGTTACGCGGCGCCGCCTATGCGTCCAATTCCCAGATCTTCCTATGGTGGATGATCGGCACATCTTTCGTCTTGATTGTCGCGGCGATCGCCTTTCTGCGCAACCAGATCAAGCCGATCCTTTTGCTTGCGGGCGCGGCGGAAGCGTTCGGCAAGGGGCGCGATCTTGAATTTTATCCGCGCGGGGCGCAGGAGGTGCGGCAAGCCGGCAAGGCTTTTGTCGAGATGAAACGGCGGATCGAACGCGCCTTCGAGCAGCGCACCGCAATGCTGAATGGGGTGAGCCACGATCTGCGCACGATCCTCACGCGGTTCAAACTTTCGCTCGCCTTGATGGGCGAGACCGAAGAGACGCGGGACTTGCAAAAAGACGTCGAGGAAATGCAGCGCATGCTCGAGGCCTACCTTGCCTTCGCGCGGGGCGATGCCGGGGAGAGCGCGGCGAATATCGACATGGCGGAGTTTTTGGAGGATTTGCGCCTCGACGCCGAGCGGGCGGGATTCGATACAGAGGTCTCGTTCTCGGGCAATCCGCTGGTCACCGTGCGGCCCGACGCGTTCAAGCGCTGCCTCGCCAATCTCATTTCCAACGCGCAATGTCACGCGAACAAGATTTCCATCGAAGCGATCAGGGACCGGCGTTTTTTGACTATCCACGTCGACGACGACGGCCCGGGCATTCCGCCAGGCCGGCGCGAGGATGTGTTCCGGCCGTTTTTCCGCCTCGACGACGCGCGCAACCAGGACGAGGGCGGCACCGGGCTCGGCCTTGCGATCGCGCTTGATATCGCCCGTTCGCACGGCGGCAACATTACATTGGGCGACAGCAAGGCGGGCGGCCTGCGGGCAACGGTGCGCTTGCCTGTGTGAGGCGATGGGCGCGCCGGCGGTGGACGCCTATACCGGACGGCGCTGCGGTTTCTTTGATCAAGGACATATGGAGGTGGTAGCAAAAACCTCACTTACCCATTTCACGATAGCGAACTCCACGACATGGCGCCGCGATGCCTGCCGCAGGGCGAGTTGATCGACCCGATTCCTGAACAGCACTTTTGCGACTAGGATTGCGACCCCGGCATCGACTGGTCGCCGGAGCGATGGCGCCTCGTGAAACGGTGGGCAATCATCTCGCGCTGGATATGGCGCTTGATCGATTTGTCGGTCGCCATGGGATCGGACCACCACCAACCGTCTTGCCGCATGGACTTGCCGGCGGCCACGTAGTGATTCGCGACCGCTTCGAAGTCGGCGTCGGTGTAATTTAAACTGAAGATGATGCGCCCCGTTCCAATCCAACTCAGCGCCAATCCCTCGGCGCGCAGGTAGTATTGAAACATCCAATTGTAACGCGACGGCTGCGTGAAAAAGACGCTCCAGATAGACGAGACGTTTGCGATCTGCACGGGCAGATCCTCGGCGCGCAGGCGTTGGTTGAGTAGGTTCGTCCGGCCATTCCACACGGGGTCCACATTACGGTACAGCTCGCGAATTTCCGGACTGTCGATCCGCTCCAAGAATTCGTGCATTGTCCCCATGACGTAAGGATGGGAGTTGAAGGTCCCGCGGGCAAAGCAGATATCCACAGGGCGATCGTCGCGGTAGCGCTTCATTAAGTCCCCGCGGCCACAGACCACCCCGATCGGGAGGCCGCCCGCGAGAGTCTTACCGTAAGTGACCATGTCGGCTCGAACGCCGAAATATTCTTGCGCCCCGCCCAGCGCGAGGCGGAAGCCGCTAAAAACCTCGTCGAAAATCAGCACTATCTTGCGCTCCGTGCAGACCGCGCGCAGGCGCTTCAGCCAAACGGTATAGGCTTCCTTGTCGAAATGCGCGCTTCGGGCGACCAGCGAGGAATCCGAAGGCGGAGCCGCGTTCGGATGCAGCGCCTGCAGCGGATTGACAAGGACGCAGGCAATGTCCCGGCGGCGGCCCAGCACGCGCAGCGTGTCGTCGGACATCTCTTTCAAAGTATAGGTTTCATGCGCCGGCGCCGGGTTGCCGACGCCAGGTTGCACATCGCCCCACCAGCCGTGATAGGCGCCGCAGAAACGCACCAGATGCGACCGTCGGGTGTGGTAGCGCGCAAGCCGCACCGCCTGCATGACCGCCTCCGTTCCGGACATGTGAAACGATACTTCATCCTGTCCGGAAATCTCTTTGATCCGTTTAACGTTATAGGCGATCGCCGGATGGTAGAAGCCGAGGACCGGGCCGAGTTCGCGCACGCGTTGACTGCCTCGTTCAATGCATTCCTTGTAGAAATCATTGCCGAGGACGTTCACGCCGTAGGAGCCGGTCAGATCATAGAAACAGTTGCCGTCCAAATCGGTGAGGGTCACTCCGGACGACGACACGATGAACGCGCCAGAACCGAGGTGTTCTTGGACCAAGCGGCGGAATTGGAACGGCGCCCGATAGGCTTCGGTGTATTGAAGATCGGAAATGCCGCCCTTGACCTCGGTCGTGAGTTGAATCGTCTTTGCGAATCGTTCACGGAACAGATTGGAGAGACGCATGAATTCGGCGCGGCGGCGCGTGGCGATCTCGTCCGGCGGACTATCGGAGCGGAAGAAATGCTCCTCGTCATAATCGTAATACGGGATAAGCGACGCAATCCGTCGCGCAATCCAGTCATGCCCTGTCAGCGACCACTGCTGCGCCTTCGACAACTCCAGCAGCGCCTTTAATTTCGCCAGCGACACCGCCAGCGCGGCCGCGCCCAGCGCATACAAGACAAAGAGTGCGTACCCTGGCAAGACGGAACCTCGGCACTAAGCTCAACGAATTCGTGTTTCGCCACAACCGCCGTTTCTAGCGGCATGTCTCGTTAGAAGTGTTTTTCATCTTCCGACATATACGAGTTGTAGCGCCTGGCAACCTTGACTTTCGGCTTTTCGTCAATCGAAGCATTCAAAACCGCGTGTGGATCGGCGATCGCAACGTCCGCCGCCGCCAAGCCAACGGCGCTCGACCGTCTCAATGCTCGCGCCGTCGCGGGCTGGCGCGCACGGATCGAATTCGACCGGATTGGGATTTTATGCTTTTCCTTTGCGCGGTCCACGGAAACGGAGGCCGGCACCTTTGACCCGCGCGTCGCCGCCCGACAAATCCACGACGGTTCGGCCGCGCGGCATTTGGGGCTCTCGCCGAGGCCTGCTTGGTTATCCTCGCCGAGAACGCCGACTTTCCGGCGCCGCGCCAACTCCAGTCCCCTGGCCCACACTATCCGTCGAGACATGACCGCTGGACGGCGCACGAACAGTCAGAATGGGAGTTGCGAAGATGGGATGGTTCGTTCGATATATCGACGACGAATTGAAGCATGACATGATATCTCGTGAATTGGCGACCAAGGAGGAAGCTCTCGAAGAGGCCTGGAATTTGGCGCAGGGTGACAATGAAGTGGTGGGCATCGACGGGCCCGATGATGAGTCCATTGCAATGGTGGAGATAGAGGCGTGGTTCGAGCAGCGCTCCGCCGCCGGCAAAACGGAGCCTTCAATGTGACGTGGCCGGCGCCGACGTGCAGGGCGCCTTTGCCTGGGCGTGTACCTGGGTCTTAAAAGTGGCCCGCGTTTGACCCTGTGCCAACCGCTCACGCGGCTTTTTTCTTCGGCGCGATCAATTTGCGATTTACAAGCACCTCGGCGATTTGAATCGCGTTAAGCGCCGCGCCCTTGCGCAGATTGTCGGCGACGCACCAAAGCGAGAGACCGTTCTCGACCGTCGAATCCTCGCGGATGCGGGAGATATAGGTCGCGTCCTCGCCCGCCGCTTCATGCGGCGTGATATAACCGCCGGGCTCGCGCTTATCGATCACCAGGCATCCCGGCGCTTCGCGCAGAATTTCCCGCGCCTCATCGGCGCTGATCGGATTTTCAAACTCGATATTGACTGCTTCCGCATGGCCGATGAAGACCGGCACGCGCACGCAAGTCGCGGTGAGCTTGATCTTGGGGTCGAGGATCTTCTTTGTCTCCGCCATCATCTTCCATTCCTCCTTGGTGTAGCCATCCTCCATGAACACATCGATCTCGGGGATCACGTTGAAGGCGATTCGCTTGGGGAATTTCTTGGTCGTGACAGAATCGGACACGAAGATCGCGCGGGTCTGGGAAAAAAGCTCGTCCATCGCCTCCTTGCCGGCGCCGGATACAGATTGGTAGGTCGCAACGACGACGCGGCGGATCTTGGCCTTGTCATGAAGCGGCTTCAAGGCGACCACGAGCTGGGCCGTCGAACAATTCGGGTTGGCAATGATGTTGCGCTTGGCGAAACCCGCGATCGCTTCGGCGTTCACCTCTGGCACGATCAGAGGCACGTCGGAATCGTAGCGCCAGGCGGAGGAATTATCGATGACGACGCAGCCTTGGCCGGCGATTTTCGGCGCCCATTCCTTCGAGACGGTGCCCCCCGCCGACATCAAGCAGATATCGGTGCCGCTGAAATCGAAGTTTTCCAGCGACTTGCATTTCAAAATCTTGTCGCCAAAAGAAACCTCCGTGCGAATCGAGCGGGGCGACGCGAGCGCCACGACCTCATCGGCCGGAAACCGGCGCTCGGCAAGAATATCGAGCATTTCTCGCCCGACGTTTCCGGTCGCGCCAACGACGGCAAGCTTGAAACCCATCCTCTGCTCCATTCGCAATTCGCGTTGGTTTTCCGGCAAGCGGCTCATTGCATAGGCGATGTTGGAGAAAGCTGCAACGGGCGGGGAGTCGACACCGGAAAGGACGGCGACCGTCGTGCCGTTCGTTCGCCAACAACCTCGGCAATTTCCTACGAACACTGGGGGCGCCCGAGCCTTCGCGTGGGCCGCTCTCATCGGTCACTTGGGAAAACTATGGCAGCTGGAACGTGCGATTTGGTAACCCATTTAAGGTAAACTCAGCTATAATCGCGACAACGTCGCGCGTGATGGAACCAAACCGGGGCCATTGCGTTTAGGCTAAGGAAGCCTAGGAGTTTCGAAATGTTTCGCAATAGGATATCGATTGTTTTGGCCGCCGCCGCCTTGGCCGGGCTCACCCCCGCCGCCAACGCGCAAACCACGCGGCACCGCCATCGCACGCCGGTTGCGGCGAGGTATTATGACGAACGTCCGCCGCTCACCGTCAACCGGCGCAGTTTCCTCGATCCCGGCCCGATGGTTCCCGTCGGCAGCCTGTCGAACTACGTGACGGCCAATACGATCTTCAACCGAACGCCGGATCAGTATTACTTAAAGTCGCAGTTCGGAAACGACCGGCTGCCGCAGCCGCTCGAAGTTTCCGGCCGCCCGCAGCCCGTCCTTGAGTTCGAAACGCCCGCCTATCCCTATTGAGGGCTTCGCTTAAGGCAGGATCGATTTGAAATGACCGTCACGAGGCCGCCGCCTCCGTCGCGGTCATGGCCGGAGCCCGTCCAGCCATTCTTCGATCATTTTGCGCGCCTTTGCGGGCAACGAGGGTCCGGCGGCCTTGGCGCCGTCACGCAGCTGGCGCGGATCGATGCCGGCCGCGCCAAGTTCCGCCGCGTGGCCGACGAGCCATGGCTCGATCCCGGCGGTGGGGTCCACCTCGGGATGGAACTGCACGCAAAGAATGTTGGAACCAAGGGAAAAGGCCTGATTGCGGCACAACGCGGTCGAGGCGAGATGGACGGCGCTTTTCGGCAGATCGAAGGTGTCGCCGTGCCAATGCAGTACCATTGTGCCCGCCAGATGCCGAAGCGACGTGGTGCGGGCAGCATTCGTCAGATCGACCGGCCCGAAGCCAATCTCCTTAAAACCGGACGGATAGACTGTTGCGCCGAGCGCGCGGGCAACGAGCTGGGCGCCAAGGCAGATACCGAAAGTAGGCCGGCCGGCATTGCAGCGGGCCGTGAGAAGATCGATCTCGTCGCGAAGAAACGGATATTTGTCTTCCTCGTAAACGCCGATGGGCGCACCTAGCACGATGAGAAGATCGGGTTTGGCCGGATCGCGTGTGGGAGGGCCGCGAAGGCCAATGTCGAAATATTGGAATTCGTAGCCCGCGCGCGCGAGGGGCTCCGCGAAGGTGCCGAGATCCTCGAAATGAACATGCCGTATGACGGCCGCGGTTTTCATCGCCATTGTGTTTCTCTTTAACCGAGCTGTCCCTCAGCTATCTTTTCATTTCCTGACTTGCGCGGGATTCGCATTCCGCGGCGCGTCTCGGCTCCGTGTCGCCCATGACCGTGGCCTTCAAGCTTCATCTCGACCTTTATCGTCGCGTGAAGATGCCCTGACGGCAAGCGATCTTTTGACGGATTTGCGACACGGAGCCTCGACACCTGCTCTCGGCGGCGTTTTGCCCTCGCCAGCGACCAGGAGCGAATAGAAAAGGGCGAAGGCCTTGCATCCGCAGGGCCCAAAGGCAATATCCGCGCTGCGAGGGGGCGTGGCGCGAAGCTTGATGTGATTCGCGGGAAATGCCGCCAATTCGCGAAGCATGATCGATACCGGAAAGGAGGCCACTTTAACAATGCCGGATACAGCGGGCCAAAGCCAAGCTTTTCAAGCGGATGTCGCCAAATTGCTGCACCTAATGGTGCATTCGGTCTATTCCGATCGGGACATCTTTCTGCGCGAACTCCTTTCCAATGCCGCCGACGCCTGCGAGCAATTGCGTTACGAGGCGCTCAACGATCCGACACTTGCATCTTCGCCGTTCGTGATCAAGATTTCGATCGACAAGGTTGCGAACACCCTCGCCATCGAGGACAATGGGATCGGCATGTCGAAGCAAGACCTCACCGATCATCTTGGCACCATCGCGCGGTCCGGAACCCGCGCCTTTCTGGAACGCCTCGGCAACGGCGGCGAAGAGGCGGGAGACGCGGATGCCCGCGAAAAGCTTGATCTGATCGGCCAGTTCGGGATCGGATTTTATTCGGCCTTCATGGTCGCTGACCGCGTCGATGTTTTTACGCGCCGCGCGGGTTCGATGGAAACCTTAAAGTGGAGTTCGGATGGGAGAGGCACTTTTTCGATCCAACCGCTGGCCCAGGGCGAAGCTCCGGTCCACGGCACGCGGGTCGTTCTCCACCTAAACGAAGAGTCCAAGAATTACCTTGAGCCAGGCCGGATCGAGCGCATCGTGCGCGAACATTCGAGCGCGCTCGCGGTGCCGATCGAGCTTGTCGAGGAGAAGGGCCCGCGCCGCTTGACCGACGGCGCGGCGCTTTGGACAAAGCCGAAGGCGGCGATCAATCAGAAAGACTATACCGATTTTTATCAAAGCCTTGGCGGTGTCTTCGACGAGCCGGCACTAACGATGCATTGGCACGCGGAAGGGCGCCACGACTACACGGTTTTGGCGTTCGTGCCGGGATCGCGGCCGTTCGACCTGTTCGATCCCTCGCGTCCGGGCTTAGCCAAGCTATATGTCCGCCATGTGCTGATCAAGGAAGACGCCGAAGTCGTCCCGAGATGGCTGCGCTTTGTCCGCCTGGTGATCGATTCGGCCGACCTTCCGCTGAATGTTTCACGTGAAACAATTCAGGAAAGCCCGATCTTCGCCTCGATCAAGAATGGCGTGACGAACCGCATCCTTCAGGAACTGACCAAGGCCGCCGAAAGCTACACCGAAAAATTCGCGAAGATCTGGGAGCACTTTGGCAGCGTCCTAAAGGAAGGACTTTATGAGGACCCCGAAAGGCGCGACGCCTTGTTCGGTTTGGCGCGCTTTGCGACCTCGGCGCATCCGGCTGGCGGCCGGAGCCTCAAGGACTACGTGGAAAGCCTGCAAACGAACCAGGCGGCGATATATTATCTTCTCGGCGAGGATCTGGCCCAACTGTCCGCTAGTCCGCAGCTTGAAGGTTTCCGGGCGAGAGGCATCGAAGTTTTGCTGTTGCCGGATCCGGTCGACGCCT
Source organism: Methylocella sp. (assembly GCA_050728695.1). Classification (GTDB taxonomy): domain Bacteria; phylum Pseudomonadota; class Alphaproteobacteria; order Rhizobiales; family Beijerinckiaceae; genus Methylocapsa. The sequence continues at coordinate 10,644 of JBOHJV010000107.1, forward strand.
TTTGGGTGGCGACAGCGATCGGCTTCGATGGCAAACCTTTCAAGTCGGTGACCCAGGGCGCGGCCGATATAAACGCAATCCCTCTCAAGGAGAAACTGGAGGCTAGCGCGACTGAAGAGGCACCCCCGGCGGCCGGCCTCGCGACACTTTACGCGCTCATGCAACAGGTTTTGGGCGAGGCGGTCGAGGCTGTCCGCGCTTCCGACAGGCTGTCGTCGAGCCCCGCTTGTCTCGTCGCCTCCGATCGCGGGCCGGACCGCCGCCTCGAACGGATGCTCGCCGAAAGCGGCCGCCTCCGCCCGACATCTAAGCCGGTGCTCGAAATCAATCCCGCGCATCCGCTGATTCGCGCCTTGGCCGCGCGAATTGGCGCCCCGGACAAGGGAAAATTCGAGGATATCATCTGGCTCCTATTCGACGGGGCGCGGCTGATGGATGGTGAAAAACCGGCCGACGCGCCGCATTTCGCCGCACGGCTGACCAGGATTCTGCTCGATGCCGCCAGCCAGCCCGCGCCGTGAGGGAAGAGTTCGCGATAACGCATCCGTCCGATTTCGCACCGGCGATGGCGCGCGGCGCGGCGCGGCGCGTGCTTGCGCGGGCCTTGGCGAAGGGCGGCATAGAGCCGGCGCAAATCGATGCCCGCGTGCTTCTCTGCGCGGCGCTCGGCATCGATCACGCGGATCTCGTTTCCAACCCCAATTGTCCGCTTGGTCTTGGCGCCGAATTGGTCGCATCTTTCGCGGCGCGGCGATTGATGCGCGAGCCGGTGTCGCGAATCATCGGCCATCGGGATTTTTGGCGGGCGCGTATCAAGATCGGCCCCGCCGTTCTCGATCCGCGTCACGCCACCGAGACGCTCATCGAAGCGGTGCTCGACCACGCGGCCCGGTCGCCGCGCGACAACTGGCGGATTCTCGACCTTGGGACGGGATCCGGGGCAATCCTTTGCTCGCTGTTGCAGAGCCTGCCAGGGTCGTTCGGCGCCGGCGTCGATATTTCGCGCGGCGCCTGCGCGATCGCGCGCGACAATCTCGCCGCCTTGGGGCTCGCGCGGCGGGGGCTTATCGTTTGCGGCGATTGGGCCCATGCCTTGCGTGGTCCTTTCGATGTGATCGTTTCCAATCCGCCATACGTCGCGCGCGGCGAAATCGCCCGCCTAGCACCGGAGGTTCGCGATCACGATCCGCGTTTGGCACTAGATGGCGGCGGCGACGGTTTGGCGGCCTATCGCGAAATCATCCCGGCGTCGCGGGATTTGCTCGCGCCCGGCGGTTTGATCGCAATGGAAATGGGGGCAGGCCAGCATCGGGCTGTCGCATCCCTCTTGACCGGCGCATTTGGCGCGCCGGTCGAGGTTAGACTTGACCTCGACGGATGCCGGCGCGTGGTATTGGCGTATCCTGGGCAGTGAACCCTGGCGTGACAAATTGGTCACGCTAATCATCACAAGAGATATATTTTCGCAAAAGCTCTTGGCGTTTGCCGTGAAAGCGATTAGGTTCTCTTTC